>NZ_JAFMZG010000014.1:0-258949 GCF_049132125.1 Pseudomonas sp. NFX5 | reverse complement strand
GGACTCTTGGTTCCAGGGCATGATCAGTTACCTCCTGATCATGCGTATTAGCCTGTAAACCATGTCCCCGGTTAGAAATGTAAACGATGTCCCCGGTTTGTACCGGGGCAAGCCCCCTCCCACATTTTGGTTCCGGTTTCTACAGGGCCAGCAGCGCCAGGCGCTCGCGCACCGAAGCCTCGATCCCTGCTTCATCCAGCCCGCACTCAGCCAGCATCTGCGCCGGCTTGGCGTGTTCGACGTAGGTATCCGGCAAGCCCAGGTGCAGCACCGACCTGAGGATGTTTTCCCGCGCCAGGAACTCACTGACCGCCGCACCGGCACCGCCCATGATGGCGTTTTCTTCGACGGTCACCAGCAGCTCATGGCTAGCGGCGATGTCGCGCACCAGGGCTTCATCCAGCGGCTTGACGAAGCGCATGTCGACCACGGTGGCGTCGATCTTCTCGGCCACCTTGAGGGCTTCGGCCAGTTGCACGCCAAACACCAGGAACGCGGTCCTGCTGCCCTGGCGACGCACAATGCCCTTGCCGATTTCGATAGGCTCCAGGTCCTTTTCGATCAGCGCGTTGGGGCCGTTGCCCCGTGGGTAACGTACGGCGGCCGGGCCGTTATACAGGTGGCCGGTGCTGAGCATCTTGCGCAGTTCGTTTTCGTCGCTCGGCGTCATCACCAGCATGCCGGGGATGCAACGCAAGTAGGACAGGTCGAAGCTGCCCGCGTGAGTCGGGCCGTCTTCACCGACTAGACCGGCGCGGTCGATGGCAAACAGCACGTCGAGGTTCTGCACCGCGACGTCATGCACCAACTGGTCATAACCGCGCTGCAGGAAGGTGGAGTAGATCGCCACCACCGGCTTGGCGCCTTCACAGGCCATGCCGGCGGCGAAGGTCACCGCGTGCTGCTCGGCAATGGCCACGTCGAAATAGCGCAGCGGGAAACGCTCGCTGAACGCCACCAGGTCGGAGCCTTCCTTCATCGCCGGGGTAATGCCCACCAGGCGTGGGTCGACGGCGGCCATGTCACACAGCCATTCGCCGAACACACCGGAGTACTTCGGCCCGCTGGCTTTTTTCGGCGCAGCGGCGGGGGCGTCCAGGGGTTCCAGCTTGGTGATCGCGTGGTAGCCGATCGGGTCGACTTCCGCCGGGGCGAAGCCTTTGCCTTTCTTGGTGACGATGTGCAGGAACTGCGGGCCCTTGAGGTCGCGCATATTGCGCAGCGTGGCGATCAGCGTGGGCAGGTCATGGCCGTCGATGGGGCCGATGTAGTTCCAGCCCAGCTCTTCGAACAGCGTGCCGGGGACCAGCATGCCCTTGGCATATTCTTCGGTGCGCCGGGCAATTTCCCACGCGCCGGGCAGACGCGAGAGCACCTTCTTGCTGCCTTCACGCATGCTGGCGTAGGTGCGGCTGGAGAGAATCTTGGCCAGGTAATTGGACAGGCCACCGACATTGCGCGAGATCGACATGTCGTTGTCGTTGAGGATCACCAACATGTTGGCGTTCACTTCCGGCGCATGGTTCAGCGCTTCGAAGGCCATGCCGGCAGTCAGCGCGCCATCACCGATCACGGCGATTGCCTTGCGGTCGCTGCCTTGCAGGCGGGCGGCAATCGCCATGCCCAGCGCTGCGCTGATCGAGGTGCTGGAGTGGCCGACGCCAAAGGTGTCGTACTCGCTTTCGGCGCGGCGTGGGAAGGCGGCAACGCCGTCCTTCTGGCGCAGCGTGCCCATGCGCTCGCGGCGGCCCGTGAGGATCTTGTGCGGATACGCCTGATGGCCCACGTCCCACACCAGCCGGTCATCCGGGGTGTCGAACACGTAGTGCAACGCGATGGTCAGCTCGATGACACCCAGGCCGGCACCGAAATGCCCACCGGTCTGGCCGACCGTGTAGAGCAATTCCAGGCGCAACTCATCGGCCAGGGTTTCCAGCTCGGCTTCACCCAGACGACGCAGGCCGTCCGGCGTGGCAGCACGGTCGAGCAGGGGCGTGGACGGGCGCTTGCGGGGAATCTCTTGAAACGTCGTGGGCATCAGGCGAATCGTTATAGGTATAGAAGAGGCGGCAGTTTACCTCAAGCATCGCAAACTGCCCACGCAGAGCGCCGAACTTGGCCGATATGCGGCCGCAATGGCCGCCATAATCAGTGGCGGCGTTCGACGATATACCGCGCCAGGTCACGCAGCGGCTCGGCCGCCGCGTCGAAAGGTCGCAGGGCGTCCAGCGCCTGGTCGCGTAGTTCCACGGCGTAGGCCTTGGCGGCTTGCAGCCCGAGCAGCGCAGGATAAGTCGGCTTGTCCCGTGCGATATCGGCGCCCTGGCGTTTGCCCAGGGTGGCGGTATCGCTTTCCACGTCGAGAATGTCGTCCTGCACCTGGAACGCCAGGCCAATGGCCCGGGAATAGGTCTGCAGGGCCGCCAATTGCGTGGCTTCGGCATGTCCGCTGGCCAGGGCGCCCAAGTGCACGGCGGCTTCGATCAGTGCGCCGGTCTTGTGGCGGTGCATGTGCTCAAGGGCTTTTTGATCCAGCTTGACGCTGACCGAACCCATGTCGATCGCCTGCCCGCCCACCATGCCCGCAGGGCCGGCAGCCAGGGCCAGTGCGGTGACCATGCGCAGGCGGATCTCGGCGTTGACGCTGCTCAGGCGTGGGTCCAGCAACGCGCTGAACGCCAGGCTCTGCAAGCCGTCGCCGGCGAGGATCGCATAGGCTTCATCAAAGGCTTTATGGGTGGTGGGCTGGCCACGACGCAGATCGTCATCGTCCATCGCCGGCAAATCGTCGTGTACCAGGGAATACGCGTGAATCAGCTCGACCGCACAGGCGGCACCGTTGGCCTGCTCGGCCGGCGCGCCCAGCGCTTCACAGGCCGCATACGCCAGCAACGGGCGTACGCGCTTGCCGCCATTCATCACGCTGTAGCGCATGGCTTCATACAGACGCTTCATTTCCGGGCTTGGCGCAACAAACAAGGGCTCCAGCGCCGCATTCACCCGGGCTTGGCTACTGGCCTGATACGCGTCGATCATTCCGGCTGTTCCGCGTCGAAAGGTTCTTCGGCCAACTCTCCGTCACGCTCCAGCAATACCTGGACCTTCTGCTCCGCCTGCGCCAACGCGCTCTGGCAGTCACGGGTCAGGCCGATGCCTTGCTCAAACGCCGTCAGCGAGTCCTCCAGCGACAACTCGCCGTTCTCCAGACGCTCGACCAATGTTTGCAGGTCGGCGAGGGATTGTTCGAAATCGAGTGCAACTTTTTTGCGGGCCATGGCGGCTATTCCGGTAGACGGTAAACCGGCGCGACACTAGCAGACATGGGGATTCTGGGCAAATGAGCGGGCAAATGAGTGGAGTGTCACTCGCCCCCTGTATTGACCTGATAACGCGTGCTGCGGCCGCCTCCGGGGAGACGGACCAGGCAGTTTTTTTCCAGCAGGTCCGCCAGGTGTCGCGTCGCTGTCGCCTTGGAGACCTTTGCCACCGCCTGGTACTGCGCCGCGCTGATGCCGTGTTCGAAGCCCTTCTCACCACCGTCGAGCAGTCGATTGAGGACCTTGATCTGTTCAGCCGACAAAGGGACGTCGCGGTGTTGCTGCCAGAACCGACTCCTTTCCAGCACCCGGTCAATCCGCGCCATGGCCTGCTGCACGCTGCGTAACAGGGTTTTAAGGAACCACTCCAGCCAGGCAGTGATATCCAGGGAGGCCTTCTGGCTGGATTCCAGCGCGTTGTAGTAGCCGGTGCGGTCTTCGAGGATGCTGGCTGACATGGCATAGAAACGGATGGCCTGGTGTTCACCCTGGGCCAGTGCCAAATCGGTGATAGCGCGTGTCAGGCGACCATTGCCGTCATCGAAGGGGTGCAGTGTGACAAACCAGAAGTGCGCGACGCCGGCGCGTACCAATGGGTCCAGTTCCGGCTGATCGCGGCTGATTTCGAACCACTCCAGGAAATCCGCCAGTGCCTGCTCCAGTCCCAGACGTGGCGGGGCCTCGAAATGCACGGTCGGCCGATCAAGCCGGCCCGACACCACTTGCATCGGCTCATCTCCCCTCAAGGATCCAATATTGAGCGCTCGAGCGGCATAGCCCGCTTCCGGGACCGGGAACAATAAGTGATGCCAGTTCAATAGGCGAGCGAGGGTAAACGGCTGGGTGAATTGTTGAGTGGCATCCATCATCAACTCGGCGAGGCCTTCGCTGCGGCGGCTTACCTGACCGTCTTCCATCGCTTCCAGGCCCATCCGCCTTGCCAGGGACGAGCGCACCGAGCCGACATTCAACTGCTCACCCTCAATCGCCGAGGACGTCAGGATATTTTGCAGCAGCGCATCCAGTTCATTCTGTGCGCTGACTGCCTGGCTGACGGAGCCGAGCATGCCCAACAACTTGCCCTGGGCTTGTCCGCATTCGCGCAGCAAAGCCGCGAGGCGACCGGGTTGCCAGTGGAAGTGAGGCCAGTCGGCGTGTTGCCAGATCCAGTGCGGATGAGCCATGGTGGAATGCCTGGGTGCGTGAGCCGAATAAAGAGGTTATTCGGCTCATTTGGTGAGCCGATTGTGCTGCGGATTCGGCTCAGGGTCTAGTCTGGTGATCGGTGTTTTCTGTGGTTTTTGTGATGTGAAATTTGTCTGCCGCAGTAAAAAGCGGCTGGATGAACGGTGGGGAAAATCAGAAAGGGCTTACGAAGGTCGCGTAACAGTCAGCCCCAAATCACAGTTGGGGGCTACTTTAAATGGCGATCATGCTGATCGAAGAGCAGTGCACTGTGGTTCTTTAAGTTGGAAGCTCGGTTGAATAACGAAAGCCTGCTTTTCAGGGCAGGCTTATCGCGAATCTCGGCTGACTTACTTCTGATGAGCCGTCAGCGCCGCATACCCATTCATCAAGTTGCGATAGTTAGGAATGCGCTGGGACAACAAATTCCCCAGGCCTTCGATATCGTTGCGCCAGTCGCGGTGCAGCTCACAGGCTACCGAGAACCAATTCATCAACTGTGCACCGGCCTGTGTCATCCGGCTCCACGCCGCCTGCTGCACCGTGGTGTTGAACGTGCCGGAGGCATCGGTCACCACAAACACCTCAAACCCTTCCGCCAGCGCCGACAAGGTCGGGAACGCTACGCATACATCCGTGACCACGCCGGCGATGATGATCTGCTTGCGGCCGGTGGCCTTGATTGCCTTGACGAAGTCTTCGTTGTCCCAGGCATTGATCTGGCCGGGGCGGGCGATGTACGGCGCGTCCGGGAACATCTCTTTCAACTCCGGTACCAGCGGGCCGTTGGGGCCTTGTTCGAAGCTGGTGGTGAGGATGGTCGGCAGGTTGAAGAACTTGGCCAGGTCGGCCAGGGCCAGCACGTTGTTCTTGAACTCGTTGGGCGAGAAGTCCTGCACCAGGGAAATCAGGCCGGTCTGGTGGTCGACCAGCAGGACTACGGCGTCGTCTTTGTTCAAGCGGTTGTAGGTTGGAGTGCTCATGGTTGAATCCTTTTTTGTTCAGGTTGGTTGGGCGTTGCGTTCAACATGGGCACAGATTAATGGGTGGATGCTGGGGGATAAATCGGCTGGAATGGGTAATACCGTCAACTAAAAGGAGACAATTCATGGTTTGTCAGCAGGATTTGTCCTTTTGATGATCGAAAAAGTAAGTCAAAAAATCTCACGCGTGAGCTATTGAGTGTGGCAAAAAATGCCTGTAGATTTTCTCACGCGTGAGTTTTTCACAGCGAGGTCAGTACCATGGAAAGCAGCTCTCCATCGAGTCCGCCTAGAGGGCCCGATACCGATTCAGCAAGCCTCAAGGGAGAGCGCTTGAAGCCGTCCGCCAAAAAGCCATCGAGCTTTTACATGAAGCAGATGCGTGCAGGCCTGGCGGCCGCCGGCTATGTGAAACACGAGACTTGGGTGCTTCCCGAAAACCGAAGCCTGCTCAAGCAGATGGAGAAACAGCTTCGCCAGCCGATTCTGGCTGGCTCATTCATGTCGGAGAATTTCATGAGCGCAGGTACCAACTGGAATATCGATCGCCTCTTCACCGCTCTTCAGGCCCTGGATGACGTGGTGTCCAAGGACATTACGCTTTCTCTGGTTCAAGGCTCCGAGTCCAGCATCAAGCTGGAAATGAACGACTTCGGTGGCCTGCCGATTTACATCGCGGTGGTGGGCGAGCAGATCATCGTCGACACCGTGCTGGTCGATGTCGAGTCCATCAACGATGTCGCAAAATTCAATGACGCGGTGTTGCGCAGCCGGGAAATGTTCCCGCTGTCCTCAATCGGCATCGAGTCCATGCCTAACGGGCAAGTGGTCTACAACATGTTCGGTGCATTGAGCTCCGATTCCAGCCTGACCAATATCGTCACCGAGGTGAAAACCCTGGTCGACAACGTGCAGCGCGCCAGCGAAGCCTTCGAACGTTTCTTCAATTAAGTATTCGGGAGTATCCAATGACTCAGTCCATCTGGAGCAAATTGTTCACCGCGCTGCGTGGCGGTGCCAACGAAGTCGGCGAATCGATCGTCGACCAACAGGCCCTGCGCATCCTCGATCAGGAAATCCGCGATGCCGACACCGCGCTGGCCAACGCCAAGCGTGAGCTGGTGAGCATCATGGCCAAGCACAAACTGGCGACTGATCGCGTCAACGAGTACGACGCCAAGATCAAGGACCTGGAGTCCAAGGCCGTGGCTGCCCTGCAGGCCAATCGTGAAGACCTCGCCCTGGAAGTCGCCGAAGCCATCTCGACCCTGACCAACGAGCGGGATGTCGAGCATAAGCAAGCCACCGAGTTCGGTGGCTATGCGGAAGGCATGCGCAAGGACATCACCAAGGCCGAAAGCCGGATCAAAAGCCTGCGCCAGCAAGTGGACATGGCCAAGGCGCGCGACAGCGTACAGAAGGCCCAGGTCAGCGCTTCCATCGCCAGCGGCGGTGCCAACGGCAAGCTGGAAACCGCCGTCGGTACGCTGAATCGCTTGCAGGCCAAGCAGCAGCAACGCGCCGCTGAACTGCAAGCCCAGGATGAACTGGCAGATGCATCGACCGGGACCGACCTGGAGCGCAAGCTGCGCGACGCCGGCATCACGCCGAACGAAGGCAGCGCCAATGCGATTCTGGAGCGTCTGAAGCAAAAATCGGCCGAGTAAGCAACGTCGCCGCAGGAAGGGCAGTGTCTGCCCTTCTTTTTTACCTCGAGGTCAGGATGGATGCCCTGAAGGGTTTCAAGACAATCGCAGGCCTGGCGCTGTTCATGGTCGCGCTGCAACTGCTCAATGCCGCTACCGGTTACAGCCTGATGACGTTCGGCCTGATCCCGAGAACGCTGCAGGGCCTGCCCGGCATCCTCACCTCGCCGTTTTTGCACGGGTCGTTTGCCCACCTGAGCGCCAACCTGATTGCCTTTGTGATCCTGGGCAGCCTGGTGATGATCGAAGGGCTCAATCGGTTTGTGACCGTCAGCGCGATCATCATCCTGCTGGGCGGTTCGCTGGTCTGGCTGTTCGGTTTTGCGGGTGTGCACGTCGGGGCCAGCGGCTGGGTGTTCGGGTTGTGGGCCTACCTGTTGTCTCGCGCCTGGTTCCACAGGAGCTGGAGCAACCTGATCACGGCCGGTGTGGTGGCGGTACTGTATGGCGGACTGGTCCTTGGCTTCCTGCCTCGCCAAGGCGTTTCCTTCGAAGGGCATCTGTTTGGTGCCTTCGCCGGATTTATTGCCGCCAAGGTACTTCTCTCTCAACCACGCAGCAGGTTTAATGCCGGCTGAACGCACTTGAGCACCCAGGGAGTCAGGGACGCAATGCCGATTTTTCTTTTGTTGCGCAGGTACGCCGCGTCCCTCTTTCACCGCTTTGGCTGGGCGGGCCTGGTCGTTGCCTTGGCGGTACACCTGAGCACGGCTTATCTGGGCCTGGTGGTTCTGGGCGAACAACACCTCACCGCGCCCGCCACGTTCGTTTACTTCTATCTCACCACCACGCTGACCGTCGGCTATGGCGATCTATCGCCGCAGACCTCTTTGGGACGCTTGTTCGTGGCGACCTGGGTCATGCTCGGGGGCATTGCGCTGCTGACGGCGGCGATCGGAAAAACCACCAGCACTGTCATCGATGCATGGAGAAAAGGCATGAAGGGCAAAGGCGATTTCACCGGCAAAATCGGCCATACCGTGCTCATTGGCTGGGAGGGCGCGTCCAGTGAACGGGTCATCGAGTTGTTGCTGCAAGACGAAACCTCGAACGACAACCTGATCGTCATCTGCGATTGCACCCTTGAAGAAAACCCGATGCCAGGCAAGGCGGCCTTTATCCGTGGTGAGAGCTTGTCCTCCACAGCGCTGTTGCTGCGTGCCGGTGTGCCCGGTGCCGAGCGTGTGCTGGTGCGAACCCCGTCTGACGATCTGACGCTGGCCACCGTGCTGGCGGTGAATCAATTGAATCCGGTCGGGCACGTGGTCGCCCACTTCAATGCAAGTGAGATCGCCGCCCTGGCCAGTTCCTACGCCCCCAGCCTGGAATGCACCTCAAGCATGGCCATCGAAATGCTGGTGCGCGCCTCTCAGGACCCGGGCTCGTCGGTGGTCATTAATGAGCTGCTGTGCGTGGGGCAGGGCGCCACCCAATACCTGATGAGATTGCCCGAGGCGTTTGAAGCCACGTTTGGCGATCTGTACACCCAGATGAAAGAGCGCCACAACGCCACCCTCATCGGCTATCGCGCCAAAGGTGCCCCGCAACCGTCGATCAACCCGCCCAGTGCCACGCGCGTTGAAGGCGGCGAGCTCTTCTACATTGCCTCCACCCGCCTCAAGGAAATCTCCAATGGGATGGTTTAAACAGTTGATGGGGCTTGAGGCCCCGCAAGCGAATACACACTCGAAAGGCGCTGCCGAACCGCTGCCGACCACCGGGCCGCTTGGCCTGGCGCCGGGCAAAGGCGTGATATTCGACACGACCCTGAAGTTGTTGCTCGAAGGGAAGACCACGGTGGTTATCCCCGGCTCCCAGGAAATCTGGAGTAACGGCACCGTTGACCTCGGGCAGTCGACCTGGCTGTCGCGCTACTACATGAACGACGAGGATTACTGGCTGCAGGTGCACACCACGGGCGACATCGCCGGGCAGGTCGAGTCTGTGATCCTGTTCAACTACCTGAGCTACGTCACTATCAGCAGCGAAGCTGAATTGCGCCGGCTGGCGGGGCCGCAGAGTCCGATCGGGTTGCCGACCTATACCCACAACGGCGTCGAATACACGCGCGTGTGGGGCAGCGAGGCTGGCCAGACAGAATTGGTGGCCATGAGCGAGCAGGTGATAAACCCCGAGGACTCCTACAGCGTCGAACACCGCTCGATGCTATATGCCCGTGACACCGGCCTGACCGATCGCCGCGAGTTTCTGCTGTTCTCTGTCGAAGAAGACGCCGAAGGCACTGTCAGCCTGAGCACCTCCCTGGGCATTTCGCTGTACACAACCGACTTGAATGCGCTCTAAAAAAGGAAGAAATCCATGCTAGAAGCTCTCTCCATCTCCCTGAACAAAGCCGCCGTGCTCGGGTTTGTCACCTACATCCTGGGGGCTGCCGTACTGTTTGCGCTGTTCCAGTTCATCTACACCCGCGTCACCCCGCACAAGGAGTTCGAGCTGATCCGGGCGGGCAACGTTTCCGCAGCGGTCGCCCTGGGCGGCGCCATCGTCGGTTTCGCCATTCCGGCCAGCAACGTGATTGCCTACTCGATCAGCATCCTCGACTTCGTCGTCTGGGCGGTGATCGCAGCCGTCGTCCAACTCCTGGCGTTTCTGCTCACCAGTCTCGTGCTCAAGGGCACTTCCGAGCGCATCAAGAGAGGCGAGCTTGCAGCGGGCATCTACGTGGCGGCGGTGGCCATCAGCGTCGGCATGTTGAATGCCGCCTGCATGACACCTACCCAGAACTGATTGCGCACGGAGCTCCCGATGAAACGAAGCAAGTACGTCCAGCTTTCGCTGGCAGCGTCGGTCGCCATGGCGATATCCGGTTGCGGGCCGACGGAAAAAACCTACGATTTGCAGAAGAAGTACAACTTCCAGTCGGTGCAGCAATGTGCCGATGAAAAGCTTCCGGTGGACGTCTGTTCGGATGCCTACATGACGGCCATGGCCGAGCATCGCCGCATCGCCCCGGTATACGCCAGCCAGGCCGATTGCGATGCCGACTTTGTCGCCGGCTGGTGCCAACTGGACTCCAATGGCCAGTTCATTCCCAAGCTGGGCGGTTTCGAACTGACCGCCGAAGGCCAGGTGACACAATCCCAGGTCGACGCGGCCAACGCCCAGGCGGGCAACGCTCAGGCAAGCGGCGGCTCCGGCTTCTCCACCAGCAGCCTGCTGACCGGTCTGCTGATCGGCAACATGCTGAGCAGTAATCGCAACAGCTACCGCTCCGAGCCGGTGTATCGCTATCGCGATGATCGCGGTAACTACGGCAACTCCACGCTCAACCAGCGCGTCTCCAGTGGCGCGACGTTTGGCCGCTCGAATCAAGCCCGGTACGGCAGCAGCAATTACACCAACACGCTGCGCACCTCCAGCCAGTCGAGCTCCGTAGCGTCGGCCACCTCCCGTGGCGGCTTCGGCAGCAAGGCCAGCGCACGCAGCGGCTGGGGCGGCGGCGGGTCGAGCAGTTAAGGAAACCGGGCCATGAAGAAAATCCATTGCGCAGAGCGTCATGACTGGAAACAGACGGCTGAAAACCTCGGCTTTCTGTTCCATACCATCGACAACGAACCCTACTGGGACGAGCGCGCTTATTACCAGTTCACGCTCAAGCAAATCGAGCACGACCTCGAAGACCCGACCACCGAGATCCATGACATGTGCATGGACCTCGTCGCCCGCGTGGTCCAGAGCGAAGAACTGTTCGAACGCCTGAGCATCCCCGCGCCCTTCTTCGACATGATCAAAACCTCATGGCTCGAAGGCCACCCGCACCTGTACGGGCGCATGGACTTCTCCTACAACGGCACCGGCCCCGCCAAGCTGCTGGAACTCAACTACGACACACCGACCAGCCTCTACGAGGCCGCGGCGTTCCAGTGGGGCTGGCTCGAGCAATGCATCGAACGCGGCCTGCTGCCCAAGCATGCCGACCAGTTCAACAGCATCGACACCAAGCTGCACCAGGCCTTCGCCCAACTGCAGATCAACCAGCCGTTCTACTTCGCCTCGATGAAAGACTCGGTCGAAGACAAAGGCACCACCGACTACCTGCGCCTCGTCGCGGAAAAAGTCGGCATCGAATCACGCCACATCGACATCGAAGACATCGGCCTGACCCGCGAAGGCCGCTTCGTCGATCTCCAGGACCGCTGGATTCCCCACCTGTTCAAACTGCACGCCTGGGAATTCATCTTCCACGAACCCTTCGGCGCCGCGATTGCCGAGAGCGACACCCAGTTTTTCGAGCCAGCGTGGAAATCCATCATTTCCAATAAAGGCATCCTGCCGCTGCTGTGGGAATTCAACAAAGGCCACCCGAATCTGCTCGCGGCCCACCTGGATACCGAACCGGGTAAAGCTGTGCCGAAGGGATGGGTGCGCAAGCCATTCTTCTCGCGGGAAGGGGCGAATATCGAGCTGCAGACGGCTGATGGGCTGATCGTGAAAGAGGACGGTCCTTATACGGATGCGCCGTTTATTCTTCAGGAGTTCGCACCGCTGCCGCGGTTTGGGGACAGCTACACGTTGATTGGGTCTTGGGTGATTGGGGACCAGGCGGCGGGAATTGGGGTGCGGGAGGATAATAGTTTGATTACCAAGGATTCGAGCCGGTTTTTGCCGCATTTGATATTGGATTGAGGCTGGAGCTTAAAGGGCCAGAAGGGCTGATCTCTCAGTGCACATTGAATCGATGGTGCGCCTTGGGTGGCCGTATTGCCTTTATTGTAGACATGACGCAGTTGGTGGCGGATCGTGCTCCAGGGGCATGCAGCATAGATAGTGCCGCTGAGAGACAGGCGAGGCGATAGTCTTGCCCGCTTTGGCTATTCAATGATCCAACAGCTGTTGGATAAATTTGGTTTGTGGTTTTTGTGAGCATTAAAAAGCCGGCTTGTGGCCGGCTTCTCTGTGACCGCCTCAGCTTGTTTTTGACAAACCTCAGCAGCCTTCAAATCGCTCAGCCCACATTGCGTCGGGCTGAATAGTAGGGGCATCTGCGGGAAATCCTCCGCATCGCCGAGCAGGGTGGATAGCGCAAAGCCACCCCCTGCCAAATGTGCGGCGCATGATACCCACATTCACCTCAGTTGCCCACCTCCGGATCCGATTTAGAGCCTTCCCAGCCCAAAAGATGCTCATCCAGCGGCACGGGTGGGCGGCGGTTATTGAGGGTAGACCACCAGAACACCCACCCCACGATCTGGAAGTTCTGCTCAAACCGTTGTTCGTGGGTCAGGTATTCGTCCGGATGTTCACCGGCATTGTGGCTGCGCATGCGCAAGCCACCTCCAGGGCGGTTGTAGAGGTATTTGATGCGGAGCATTCCGTCGTGTTCGACCGCGTAGATTTCGCCGTCGATGATTTGGGTGCGGCCTTTGTCGATGGCGAGGGTGGCGCCTTGTTGGATGATGTCGATCATGCTGTTGTCGACCATGTAGGCGCCCAGCGCGCGGTCGGGGTTGACGTTGAGGGTTTCGAGGGTGTGCAGGGAGACGCGGATGCGTTCGGTTGAGGTGAAGGTGGGGTGGAGGGGGATTTCCACGTCGATTTTTTCCGGGCGGCAGGCGGGGCCTGTGAGGTATTTGCCAGTTTCTTCGCGGGCGGGGAGTCCTTTCCTGGTGCCGGGGCCTTCCAGCAGGAAGTTGGCCGGTGGGTGTTTGGGGCCTTCGCCGGTGCGTAGCCAACGGCTGGAGATGCACAGCAGTTCTGCGATCTCGTTGAGTCGGCCCATGGGTACACCGCGTTTGAACCAGTTGTTCACGTGTTGAGGCGTGACACCACGGTTCTTGGCGAAGTCGGAGGCGGAAAGATGAACTTCCCGTAATAGCGCTTTTAAGCGATCACCTGATGTATTCATAAACGCAGAGTTTACTGGCCGAGAAAACACATCAAATAAACCATGCGTTGAGTTAGGCCTGTAGGTTTTTGCTTAGTTGTAGCTTGTTAGTTCGGATTTGAACTGTGGTTAAACTAAGTTTATAAAACATTGAACTGGTCGTTTAATTTTTCCCACAAAAAAAGCCCCGAATAATCGGGGCTTTTTCAATTGCCGAGGCAATGAGTAGCAGGTATCAGCCTTTGTAGGCAGCGACCGACTTCATGATTTCGGCGCGGGCGGCGTCTGCGTTGCCCCAACCGTCGATCTTCACCCATTTGCCTTTTTCGAGGTCTTTGTAGTTCTCGAAGAAGTGCTTGATCTGTTCCAGCAGCAGTGGCGGCAGGTCGGTGTATTCCTTCACGTCCACGTACAGCTGGGACAGCTTGTCGTGTGGCACGGCGATCACTTTGGCATCGCCACCACCGTCGTCGGTCATGTTCAGGATGCCGACCGGGCGAGCGCGGATGACCGAGCCTGGGGTAACCGGGTAAGGGGTTACGACCAGCACGTCGAGGGGGTCGCCGTCGTCGGCCAGGGTGTTCGGGATAAAACCGTAGTTGGCGGGGTAGAACATCGGGGTGGCCATGAAACGGTCAACGAACAGGCAGTCGCTGTCTTTGTCGATTTCGTATTTGATCGGCGCGTGGTTGGCCGGAATCTCGATGGCGACGTAGATGTCGTTCGGCAGGTCTTTGCCAGCCGGAATCTTGCTGTAGCTCATTGGGCGTTGCCCCCGTAGTTGGCCATATGACATGGCCGGATTGGCCTAAAAGTGGCGGCGATTATAGGCATATTCTGACGGCGATGCCATGCGCCAGACGTCGTACGGTCATTCGCCTTGTGGCTGATAACGCGGGTCGTGCGCTTGCAGTCGGGTCAGGCGGGCCAAGGGATCCTGGCGGTAAAAGCGGCTGAGTTGGGCGTACACCTGTGGATAACTGTTGACGAGTAAATCCGGGGCGCTGAAAAAATATTCGCTGGTGACCGCAAAGAACTCCGCCGGGTTTTCCGCCGCGTAGGGGTCTATCTCCGTCTCTGCATCGGGGTTGGCGTCCAGCTGGCGATTGAGGTCGTCATAAGCACCCTGCATCACGCTGGCCCACTCCCGCACGCGCATGTCGTGGTGCAGCGGCGGCAGGCCGTTGGCGTCGCCGTTGAGCATGTCCAGCTTGTGGGCCAGTTCGTGGATCACCAGGTTGTAGCCTTCCCACTGACCGCTGGCCAGTACGCCGGGCCAGGCAAGGATCACCGGGCCTTGCTGCCAGGCTTCGCCGCTGTGTTCGCCGTCCCACTCGTGTTCGATGCCGCTGCTGTCGCGATGGCGCTGAGGGCTGAGGAAGTCGTCGGGGTACAGCACGATTTCATGGAAACCCTGGTACCAGTCGAGGTCGCCCAGGTTCATCAACGGCAATTGCGCCTGGGCGGCGAGCAGCAGGCGTTGTTCCTGGTGCAGCTCGACGCCGGGCAGTGCGGTGAGGTGTTTTTCGGCGAGGAACACCACGCAGGCTTCGCGCAGCCACTGGTCCTGCTCGGCACTGATGCCGTCGAGGAAGGTCAGGTGGTCGCGCACCCGCTGCCAGGTGTCATCGGCAATCGGGTGCTTGGCCAGCAGGCGCCGGCGCCGCCAGGCACTGAGGGACCACATGGCGGGTTACTGCGACTTGGCTTCTGAAGACGTGCGACCAAAGCGGCTGCGGAACACGCCAATGATCATCGGCACCAGCGACAGCAGGATGATGAACACCACCAGCAGCGAGAGGTTTTTCTTGATAAATGGCACGTTGCCGAAGAAGTAGCCCAGGGTCACCAGGCCGCCGACCCAGAGGATGGTGCCCAGCACGCTGAAACCGAAGAAGCGTGCATAGGGCATTTTCGCGATGCCGGCAACGAACGGCGCAAAGGTGCGCAGGATCGGCAGGAAGCGCGCCAGGGTCACGGTCTTGCCGCCGTGCCTGTCGTAGAAGTCGTGGGTTTTTTGCAGGTAGTCGCGGCGGAAGATTTTCGAGTTCGGGTTGCTGAACAGGCGTTCTCCCGCCGTTCGCCCGATCACGTAATTGGTACTGTCGCCGAGGATTGCCGCCAGCATCAGCAGCCCGCCCAACAATACCGGGTCCATGCCGCCGCCTGCAGCGACCGCACCGGCGATAAACAGCAGCGAATCACCCGGCAGGAACGGCATGACCACCAGGCCGGTTTCGCAAAAGATGACCAGGAACAGAATGGCGTATATCCACGGACCGTAGTTGGTTACCAGCATGTCGAGGTACACGTCGAGATGCAGGATAAGGTCGAGCGGGTTGAAATCCATGGATGGCACCTGTGTGAACGGCCCGACTCGGCAGGCCTGTGCGGAAGCTCGGGTAATAAGGCTACACGTGTATGTAGTGTTTCTTACAACCCTGAAAGGTCCGCATTATACGGATTGAGAGGTGAAAAGCCTGTTGGTTTTGTAGCGGGGGATGTCGCGGCGTGAGGTCTGAAGATCGCCAGAAATTCAATGTGGGAGCGGGCTTGCTCGCGAAAGCGGTGTGTCAGTTATAAATAGTCTGACTGACAAACCGCTATCGGGGGCAAGCTCCCTCCCACAAGGTCTCCATGGTGTCAGGGCGTCAGTCTTCGCTGATCGGCAAGGTGTAGTTCTTGAACTCGGTGTCTTCACGAAACCCGATGGACTCGTACGTCTTCTGCGCAACCTGGTTATCACTGCTGGTCGATACCCGCAGCCGCACTGCGTGGGTTTCCTTGGCCATCTTCTTCGCCGTGCGCATCAGGTTATCCGCCACCAGTTGCCGGCGCGCGTCTTCGGCCACATAGATGTCGTTGAGGATCCACACGCGTTTAAGCGACAGCGAGGAAAAGCTCGGGTAAAGCTGGCAAAACCCGAGCACGCGTTTGTCGTCGTCATCGGCCAGGGCCAGGTAGATCACCGACTCCTTGCGGCGCAGGCGCTTTTCCAGGAACGCCCGTGACGAATCCGGAAAGGGCAGCGCGCCATAAAACTCGCGGTATTTGACGAACAACGGAGTCAACAGGTCCAGGTGTTCCAGGGTCGCTTGAGTAATCCGCATGCCAGGCCTCAACTTCCAAATGGGGTATGACCACACGAGCGGCCGTGACTTGATGCTGCCTAAAGGCGCGAAAAAGCGCAATCGTGCCGGGATCAGTCGGTGGGTGGGCTGAGCAGGAAATTGCCCTTCATCAGGTCCGGGTCGTCGGATTCAAGGGTCTGAACCTGCGCCTCGTCCTTCAGGTTGACCCCCGACAGCTGCCGGCGACACGCCTCTCGCATCAAGTACAGCAGGCGATGGGCCGCCATGCCATAGCTCAGGCCTTCCAGGCGTACATTGGAAATGCAGTTGCGATAGGCATCGGTGAGGCCGATCTTGGGGTTGTAGGTGAAGTACAGGCCCAAGCTATCCGGCGAACTGAGCCCCGGCCGTTCACCGATGAGGATCACCACCATCTTGGCGCCGAGCAGTTGCCCGATTTCATCCGCGACCGCCACGCGGCCCTGTTCCACCAGGATCACCGGCGACAAGGACCACCCTTCGGCGTGGGTCTGTTCTTCCATGCGCGTCAGAAACGGCAACGTATGTTTATGCACTGCCAGCGCCGACAAACCATCCGCCACCACGACCGCCAGGTCCATGCCGCCCGGATGCGCAGCCGCGTAATCCCGCAGGCGCTGGGCCGACTCGTCACTCAGGCGCCGCCCCAGATCCGGGCGTTGCAGGTAGCTGTGCCGGTCGGTTGCGGCACTGTGCAGCAACAGGCTATCGCGCCCACGTTCGGCCAACTGACTGCTCAGGCCGGCATGGTCGAAGGGCAGGTGCACCGCGTCCCGTGCCTGGGCGTGGGCAAATTGGAAATCAAGTTGGGCGTGGGTGGGAATGCTGGTGCCGGTGCGGCCCAGGGCAATTCGCGCCGGGGTCAGGCGGCGCAGTTCCAGCCACGGGTTTTCAGGCAGGTCGAGTTGCACAGGCGGCTCCTTCATCCCAGTTGCGCCAGGGCGTGGCGAAATGCCGGTGGCAGGCTGTTGCCGAAGCGCACCTTGCCGTCGGCTTGCGTAAAGATGCCCATTTTGGCCAGCCACTGTTCAAACTCCGGCGCCGGTTTTAAACCCAATGTCTGGCGAGCGTACAAGGCGTCGTGGAACGAGGTGGTCTGGTAGTTGAGCATGATGTCGTCGGAGCCGGGGATGCCCATGATGAAGTTGATCCCGGCGACGCCCAGCAGGGTCAGCAGGGTGTCCATGTCGTCCTGGTCGGCTTCGGCGTGGTTGGTGTAGCAGATGTCGCAGCCCATGGGCACGCCCAGCAGCTTGCCGCAGAAGTGGTCTTCAAGGCCGGCGCGGATGATCTGCTTGCCGTTGTACAGGTACTCGGGGCCGATAAAACCGACCACGGTGTTGACCAGAAACGGCTTGAAATGCCGGGCCACCGCATAGGCGCGGGTTTCGCAGGTTTGCTGGTCGACGCCAAAATGCGCGTTGGCCGACAAGGCGCTGCCCTGGCCGGTTTCGAAATACATCAGGTTCTGGCCCAAGGTGCCCCGGTTCAGGCTCAAACCCGCCTCGTAACCTTCCTGCAGTACGCTCAGGCTGATGCCGAAACTGGCGTTGGCCGCCTCGGTGCCGGCAATCGACTGGAACACCAGGTCCAGCGGCACGCCGCGGTTGATGGCTTCGATGGACGTGGTGACGTGGGTCAGTACACAGGCCTGGGTGGGGATTTCGTAGCGCTGGATGATTGCGTCGAGCATCTCCAGCATGGCGCAGATCGAGGCGATGCTGTCGGTGGCCGGGTTGATGCCGATCATGGCGTCGCCGTTACCGTAGAGCAGGCCGTCGAGAATGCTCGCAGCGATACCCGCCGGCTCGTCGGTCGGGTGGTTGGGTTGCAGGCGGGTCGACAGGCGTCCGCGCAGGCCCAGGGTGCCGCGAAACCGGGTGACCACCCGGATCTTCTGCGCCACCAGTACCAGGTCCTGCACGCGCATGATCTTGGACACGGCCGCTGCCATTTCCGGTGTCAGCCCCGGCGCCAATGCGCGTAGGGATTGTTCATCTGCAGCGTCGCTGAGCAGCCAGTCGCGCAGGCCGCCGACGGTCAGGTGGCTGACCACGGCGAAAGCCTGCTTGTCGTGGGTGTCGATGATCAGCCGCGTGACTTCATCGCTTTCATAGGGGATCAGCGCTTCTTCGAGGAAGTGCTTGAGCGGAATATTGGCCAAGGCCATTTGTGCCGCCACCCGCTCACCGTCGTTCTGCGCGGCGACGCCGGCGAGAAAGTCCCCGGAGCGCGCGGGGCTGGCCTTGGCCATCACGTCCTTGAGGCTGGCGAAGCGGTAGGTCTGTGCACCCACCGCGTGGGAAAAGCTTGCCATACAGTGTCTCCTTGACGACGCGGGCAGGAGAGAACCCGCGTCGAGGTTTACGGCAGTTAGTGCAAGGCGGCCTCTGCGGCCTGGATCGCGGCGAATTCTTCTTCGGGCGT
Organism: Pseudomonas sp. NFX5; assembly: GCF_049132125.1. Classification (NCBI taxonomy): domain Bacteria; kingdom Pseudomonadati; phylum Pseudomonadota; class Gammaproteobacteria; order Pseudomonadales; family Pseudomonadaceae; genus Pseudomonas; species Pseudomonas sp. NFX5. The sequence continues at coordinate 240,376 of NZ_JAFMZG010000014.1, read as the reverse complement.
GCCTGCTACCAAGTGATGCCGGCTGTAGAAAGCAAAGTAAGCAATTAATACTCCATAGATGATCGCGGCGCCAATCACCACCCGTGGATCCACCAGAAAGCCCGCCACCACGGCCACGCAGGCCAGTACCAGGGCGACACCGGAGGTGAAGATGCCGCCCGGCGTGCGATAAGGCCGGTCCATTTTGGGGCGACGGATGCGCAGGGTGATGTGCGCGGCCATCATCAGCACGTAGGAAATGGTCGCGCCAAACACGGCCACAAGAATCAACAAATCCCCTTGGCCGGTCAGCGACAGGCCGAAACCGATAATGCCGGGGATCACCAGCGCCAGTACCGGTGCCTTGCTCTTGTTGGTCTGGGACAGTTTGCGCGGCAGGTAGCCGGCACGGGACAAGGCGAAGATCTGCCGCGAATAGGCGTAGATAATCGAGAAAAAGCTGGCGATCAGTCCGGCCAGGCCGACCAGGTTGACGAAACTGCCCATCCAGGTCGAACCGCCATAGGACAGCGCCAGCGCTTCCACCAGCGGGTTACCGGATTTGACCAGCGCGTAGGTGCCCGCGCCGCCCGGTGCAATCACCAGGATCAACAGGGCAAAGCTGGTCAGCACCACAATGGCGCCGATCAGGCCTCGGGGCAGGTCGCGCTTGGGGTTCTTGGTTTCTTCGGCGGCCAGGGGCACGCCCTCTACGGCGAGGAAAAACCAGATCGCATAAGGGATCGCCGCCCACACGCCAACATAGCCAAATGGCAGGAAGGTGCTGGCGCCCTTGGCCTCGGTCACCGGAATATCCAGCAGGTTGGCGACATTGAAGTGCGGCACCATCGACACCAGGAACACGCCCAGCGCAATCGCGGCAATGGCGGTGATCACGAACATCAGCTTCAAGGCTTCGCCGACGCCAAAGATATGGATGCCGATAAAGATGATGTAGAACGCCAGGTAGATCATCCAGCCGCCGATGCCGAACAGCGACTCGCAATAGGCGCCGATAAATACCGCGATGGCGGCGGGGGCGATGGCGTATTCGATCAGGATGGCGGTGCCCGTCAGGAACCCGCCCCAGGGCCCGAAGGCACTGCGGGCAAAACCGTAGCCACCGCCGGCGGTGGGGATCATGGAAGACAGTTCGGCCAGGGAAAAGCACATGCACAGGTACATGGTGGCCATCAGCAATGTGGCGAGGAACATCCCGCCCCAGCCACCCTGGGCCAGGCCGAAGTTCCAGCCGGCGTAGTCGCCGGAGATCACGTAGGCAACGCCAAGGCCAACCAGCAGGACCCAGCCGGCGGCGCCTTTTTTCAGTTCGCGTTGTTGGAAGTATTGGGAGTCGACTTTTTCGAAGTCGACAGAAGATCCAGTCGGTTCGCTAGGCATGGGAAAGTACCTTTCATTGTTATTGTTTTTTAACTCGGCCTCTGTGTGCCGAATGCAATTGGCAAGTACTTGTGGAGAGCTAAGTGTGGGAGAGGGCAAGCCCCTCCCACATTTGAGTGCATTTCAACTGTGGGAGGAGGGGTTAGTTAGAAGAAGCCCAGCGGATTAATGTCGTAACTCACCAGCAGGTTCTTGGTCTGCTGGTAATGATCCAACATCATCTTGTGCGTCTCACGGCCCACGCCGGACTTCTTGTAACCGCCAAACGCGGCATGCGCCGGGTACAGGTGGTAGCAGTTGGTCCACACGCGGCCCGCCTTGATCGCGCGGCCCATGCGGTAGGCGCGGTTGATGTCGCGGGTCCACACACCGGCGCCCAGGCCGAACTCGGTGTCGTTGGCAATCGCCAGGGCTTCGGCTTCGTCCTTGAAGGTGGTGATGCTCACCACCGGGCCGAAGATTTCTTCCTGGAACACGCGCATTTCATTGGTGCCCTTGAGCAGGGTCGGCTGGATGTAATAGCCGCCGGCCATATCGCCGGTGAGTTGCTCGACCTTGCCGCCGGTGAGCAATTGCGCGCCTTCGCCCTTGGCGATTTCCAGGTAGGACAGGATCTTGTCGAACTGCTGCTCGGATGCCTGGGCGCCGACCATGGTGTCGGTGTCCAGCGGGTCGCCGCGCTTGATCTGCTCGACTTTCTTCATCACCACTTTCATGAAATCGTCGTAGATCGACTCTTCCACCAGCGCGCGGGATGGGCAGGTGCACACTTCGCCCTGGTTGAAGAACGCCAGCACCAGGCCTTCGGCGGCTTTCTCGATGAACGACGGTTCGGCTTTCATGATGTCGGCGAAGAAGATGTTCGGCGACTTGCCGCCCAGCTCGACGGTGGACGGAATGATGTTCTCGGCCGCCGCATGCATGATGTGCGAGCCCACCGGGGTGGAGCCGGTGAAGGCGATCTTGGCGATACGCTTGCTGGTGGCCAGGGCTTCGCCGGCTTCCTTGCCGAAGCCGTGCACCACGTTCAGCACGCCCGGTGGCAGCAGGTCGCCGATGACTTCCAGCAGCACGTTGATGCCCAGCGGTGTTTGCTCGGCAGGCTTGAGCACCACACAGTTGCCGGCGGCCAGGGCCGGGGCGAGTTTCCACGCGGCCATCAGCAGCGGGAAGTTCCACGGGATGATCTGGCCGACCACGCCCAGCGGCTCGTGGAAGTGATAGGACGCGGTGTGTTCGTTGATCTCGGCGCTGGTGCCTTCCTGGGCGCGGATGCAACCGGCGAAGTAGCGGAAGTGGTCGGCGGCCAGCGGGATGTCGGCGTTGAGGGTTTCACGCACGGCCTTGCCGTTGTCCCAGGTTTCGGTGATGGCCAGCAGTTCGAGGTTCTGTTCGATGCGGTCGGCGATTTTCAGCAGTACCAGCGAGCGGTCCTGGGCCGAGGTCTTGCCCCAGGTGTCAGCGGCAGCGTGGGCGGCGTCCAGCGCCTTGTCGATGTCTTTGGCAGTGGAGCGCGGGAATTCGGCGATAGGCTTGCCGTTGACCGGCGAGGTGTTGGTGAAATAGTTGCCATCGACCGGGGCAACGAATTCGCCACCAATGTAGTTGCCGTACTTGGCCTTGAACGAAACGATCGCGCCTTCAGTACCGGGGTGTGCGTAACGCATGGTGGGTATCTCCTGGCTTTTATGTTTATTGGAGTGCAGCGCGCAAGCGCTTGATAAAGCGTAGAGCAAAGGTTGGGCCACTGCTTTGCAGGCCAGGAAAATCAAGGGCTTGGGGTTTGTTGCAAGGCGTTGCTGTGACACGGCTGGCACAGGCGCTGTGACAGTTTGTGCCATAAACGGTACAGGCTGTGACCGACGGGTCGGTCCGGGATTGCATTGGCTGGGTGCCTGGGGGATGCTGGTGGTTCTCACGCAGGGAGAATAATAAGAACATGCACAACGATCATTTCAGTCGCCATGCCCAGCAAGTCCTCACTGTGGCCCGTGGGCGCGACCCGTCGAGCGACCCGTCCATCGCCCGCTCCTGGCTGCGCTGCCTGGAGGACTACCACCTCGATCCTGCCCAGACCATCGCCCCTACGGTGCTTGAGCACGGCCGCCTGCTGGAAAGCCGCGAACGCCTGCAACAGGTGCTGCATATCGCCGGCAGCGAGATGAACAGCCTGCACCAGCAGCTGTCGGGCGCTGGCCATGCGGTGCTGCTGACCGATGCCCGTGGGGTGATCCTCAACTGTGTCACAGCGCCGTCCGAGCGCAAGATTTTCGAACGCGCCGGGCTGTGGCTCGGTGCCGATTGGAGCGAAGCGTGCGAGGGCACCAACGGCATCGGCACCTGCCTGGTGGAACGCCAGTCGTTGACCATTCATCGCGATGAACATTTTCGTGGGCGCCACACCGGGCTGACCTGTTCGGCGAGCCCGGTGTTCGACCCCCACGGCAACCTCTTGGCGGTGCTGGACGTGTCGTCGGCCCGGGAGGAGGTGTCGCGCCAGAGCCAGTTCCACACCATGGCGCTGGTCAACCTGTCGGCGAAGATGATCGAGAGTTGCTACTTCCTGCGTCACTTCGAAAACCATTGGCTGCTGCGCTTTCACCTGCAGGCCGAGTCGGTGGGCCTGTTCAGCGAAGGGTTGTTGGCGTTTGACGGTGAAGGGCGGATTTGTGCCGTCAACCAGAGCGCACTCAACCTGCTGGGGCAGGTGCGTGGCGGGTTGCTGGGGCAACCGGTGGAGGCGTTGTTCGAGTGTTCCCTGGACCAACTGCTCGGTCGCGCCAGTGCCAATGCCACCGCCAGTTGGCCATTGCGCACGCGGGATGGCCGGCACTTGTTCGCGGCCTTGCGTGGTCAATCGCGCAGTGTGCCTGCGCCCATCGCCAAGCCTGAGCCCGTGCGCCTGGCCGGTATCTGCCTCGGCGACCCGGCGCTGCAGAGTGACTTCCGCAAAGCGCTGCGGGTATTCGAGCGCGATGTGCCCTTGCTGATCAACGGCGAAACCGGCTCCGGCAAAGAGGCCTTCGCCAAGGCGGTGCATCACGCCAGCCAGCGTGCCGACAAGGCGTTCGTTGCCCTCAACTGCGCCGCCATCCCGGAAAGCCTGATCGAAAGCGAACTGTTCGGCTATCGCGGCGGCAGCTTTACCGGCGCGCGCAAGGACGGCATGCAGGGCAAGTTGCAACAGGCCGACGGCGGCACGCTGTTCCTCGATGAAATCGGCGATATGCCGTTGGCGCTGCAGACGCGCCTGTTAAGGGTGCTGGAGGACCGCATGGTGGTGCCCATCGGCGGTGAGCCCCAGGCGGTTGATGTCAGAATTATCAGCGCGACTCACCGAAATTTGCTGGAGCGCGTGCAGGACGGAAGTTTTCGGGAAGACCTGTATTACCGCCTCAATGGCCTGGAAGTCGGTTTGCCAGCGTTGCGTGAACGCAGCGATAAGCCTCAGTTGCTGGATTTCCTGCTGGCGCAGGAGGCGGGCGGGCAGAGTCTACAACTCGACCCGGCGGCGCGCTCGGCGCTGCTGACCTACCCCTGGCCCGGCAACGTCCGGCAACTGCGCACGGTGTTGCGTACGCTGGCGGCGCTGTGCGACGACGGGCGGGTCGGCCTTGAGGATTTGCCCGCGTTGATTCGCCAGGCACGGCCGCAAGCAGTGGCCGAGGCCAGGCTTGCCGACTCGCCCCTGGGCGACGCCGAGCGACTCGCCCTGCTCACGGCCCTGGAGCAACAGCGCTGGCACATGACCCACACGGCGGAGCAGCTGGGTGTCAGCCGTAACACGCTGTATAGAAAGCTGCGCCGGCACGGTATTGCACGGGCTGTGCCATAGATCGGTCCTACAGCTAAAGAGTGCGATTTTCGCCCCCCTGCGCTAACCTGCCTCGATGTTTACGAGGTCGACTATGCACATTCATATTCTTGGTATCTGCGGCACCTTCATGGGTTCGATGGCGGTTCTGGCCAAAGAACTGGGCCATCACGTAACGGGCTCCGATGCCAATGTTTACCCACCCATGAGCACGCAACTCGAGGCCCAGGGCATTGAGCTGACCCAGGGTTACGACCCGGCGCAATTCGACCCGGTGCCGGACCTGGTGGTGATCGGCAATGCCATGTCCCGGGGCAATCCGGCTGTCGAATACGTCCTCAACAAAGGCTTGCCTTACGTGTCCGGCCCACAGTGGCTGGCCGACCATGTGCTGCAAGGTCGCTGGGTATTGGCCGTTGCCGGCACCCACGGCAAGACCACCACCAGCAGCATGCTCGCCTGGGTGCTGGAACACGCGGGCATGAGCCCGGGCTTCCTGATCGGCGGCGTGCCGCAGAACTTCTCGGTGTCGGCGCGCCTGGGTGATACGCCGTTCTTCGTGATCGAAGCCGACGAGTATGACAGTGCGTTCTTCGACAAGCGCTCCAAGTTCGTCCACTACCGTCCGCGCACCGCGATCCTCAACAACCTTGAGTTCGATCACGCCGACATCTTCCCCGACCTGGCGGCCATCGAGCGGCAGTTCCACCATTTGGTACGCACCATTCCGAGCGAAGGCCTGGTCATCCACCCGACCACCGAGCCGGCCTTGCAACGCGTGATCGAGATGGGCTGCTGGACCCCGGTGCAAACCACCGGTGCGGGCGGGCAATGGCAGGTCAAGTTGCTCAGTGAAGACGGTTCCCGGTTTGAAGTGCTGTTTGAAGGCGAGGCCCAAGGCATCGTCGAGTGGGACATGACTGGCCAGCACAACGTCGCCAATGCCCTTGTGACCCTGGCGGCCGCGCGGCATGTGGGCGTGGTGCCGTCCATGGGCATTGCTGCGTTGAGCGCATTCAAGAGCGTGAAGCGCCGTATGGAAAAGGTCGCCGACGTGAATGGGATTACTATCTACGACGACTTTGCCCACCACCCAACGGCCATTGCTACCACCCTCGACGGCCTGCGCAAACGTGTTGGCGATGCCCCGATCATTGCGATTGTCGAGCCGCGTTCAAACTCCATGAAGCTCGGCGCACACCGCGACGGCCTGCCGGAAAGCGTTAACGATGCCGACCAGGTGGTGTGGTATGCCCCGGCCAATCTCGGCTGGGACCTGCCGGCGATTGCGGCGCAATGCACGGTGCCGTCGAAAGTCTGTGATTCCATCGAGGGCATCATTGCGTTCGTCAAGCACCAGGCCAAGCCTGGCACCCATGTGGTGGTGATGAGCAACGGCGGCTTCGGCGGCTTGCACGGCAAACTGGCCGAGGCCCTGAAATGAGTGGCCCGGAGCGCGTCACCCTGGCGATGACCGGCGCATCCGGCGCACCCTATGGCTTGCGCCTGCTCGATTGCCTGGTGCGCGAAGACCGTGAAGTGCACTTTCTGATCTCCAAGGCCGCGCAGTTGGTGATGGCCACCGAGACTGATGTCGCGCTGCCAGCCAAGGTGCAGTTGATGCAAGCCTTCCTTACCGAGTACACCGGTGCGGCGGCGGGGCAGATCAAGGTCTACGGCAAGGAAGACTGGATGTCGCCGGTGGCTTCGGGCTCCGGTGCGCCGGCGGCAATGGTCGTGGTGCCGTGCTCCACCGGTACGCTATCGGCGATTGCCACCGGCGCTTGCAACAACCTGATCGAACGCGCCGCCGACGTGACGTTGAAGGAGCGCCGCCAGTTGATCCTGGTGCCGCGTGAGGCGCCGTACTCGAGCATTCATCTGGAGCACATGCTCAAGCTGTCGAACCTGGGGGTGACCATCCTGCCGGCGTCGCCCGGCTTCTATCACCAGCCGCAGACCATCGATGACCTGGTGGATTTCGTGGTGGCGCGCATTCTCAACCTGTTGAATATCCCCCAGGACATGCTGCCGCGTTGGGGCGAACACCATTTGAGCAGCGATGAATAAGGCGCTGTTGGTGATACTGGCGCTGCAACTGGCCGGCTGCGCCACCGCGCGTACCCTGGACGCCGCGCAGCCCGGCGCGCCGGTGGTGTATGCCGGCACGCGATTGGATTTGTATGCAATGAACGGAGGTTGCTGTGCCAAGGACCGTTTCGGTGCCGAGGCGCCCAGCTATCCCGGCGTCGACCTGCCGGCCAGCGCGTTGCTCGACACGCTTTTATTGCCGCTGTCGGTGTTGACGGTGCTCGGTGTGGGATTTAACGCCACGGGCGGGCTCTAGCGCTGACCTGGGCACCACAAAACTAATGTGGGAGGCGTTACTTACCGAGCTTGCGCAGTTCATCCGACTCCACCACCCGCACCCCGTCCTGCTCTTCCAGCGCCAGGCGCCACATGGCCCGGGCCAGTTCGCAGACTTCAATGCCGTGGTATTTCCCCGGAATCAACCGTGACAGCGGCCCGGCCAGTTGCTCGGCCAAGCGGGGCTCCAGCCGTTCCCCCAGCAGCAACGAAGGCCGCACGATGGTCAGTTGCGGCCAGTCCTGAGCCTTGAGTGCCTGTTCCATTTCCCCTTTGACCCGGTTGTAGAACACCGAGGATTTCGGATCGGCGCCAATCGCACTGATCACGATCAGGTGTCGCGCGCCCATCTCCCGCGCGCGCTTGGCAAAGGCTACGACCATATCCAGGTCGACGGCACGAAAAGCTTCTTCCGAACCGGCTTTCTTGATGGTGGTACCCAGGCAGCAGAAGGCAATATCCACCTGGCCGCTCAGTTGCGGCAGGAACACCGCCGGGTCGCCCACCGGGTTTTCCAGGTGCGGATGCTCGGCCAGTGGCTTGCGGCTGGGCGCCAGCACGCGGGTCACGGTGGGTTCGTTGAGCAGGCGGTCGAGCAGGTGTTCGCCGGTCAGGCCAGAGGCGCCAGCGAGCAGGATATGCTGAGGTGTCAGGTACATGGTGTTTCCCCCCTTGTTACACGTTACAGCTTAGTTGCCTTTGGCTTCCTTGCTATTCATTGAGACGCTTTCCAGCGCCTTTCGTGCCTGCTGCTTGCGTAATAATTGCCAATGGGCGATCACGCCTTTGGGGGCCCAGATCTGCGGTTCGGACGCTTCGAAGTTGTCAGCCTGTTCGCGTTCGCTCACATGCAGCTGCGCCAGCTTGAAGGCTTGCTGCAGATCGTCGGTCTGGTTGAAGGCTTGGGCGAAGAGGGCGTCGCCGAAGTAGGTGAAGTCGGCCTCTTCAGAACAGCCGAAGGACACGCGGTCGGCGCGCGAGGCGGTCATGATCAGGGTGCGTTCGTCTTTGAGCGCCGGGATGAAGCCGCCGGAGTAGCAGGCTGAAATCACCACGATCTTGTCGCGGTTTTTCAGCGGCGCGAGCACGGCGGCCAGTTCATCGGCGGGCAGGTCGGCCAGTTCCATGCGCGGTTGGTCCAGCACCAGTTCGTGTTCGTGGGTGCCGTGGCTGGTCATGTAGATAAACACCAGGTCTTCCGGCCCGGTGCGCTCGGCCAGGGTCTGCACGGCCCGGCGCAGGCTTTCGCGGGTGGCCAGCGGCCGGTCGGCGATATGGTCGCGGTGGTTGACCAGGCGGATCTGCCCACGTGCGCCGAAGCGGGTGGCGAGCATATTGCTGACGTAATCGGCTTCGCGCAGGAACACGCTTTGTTTACCGTCGCCGGCCACGGCCAGGGTGTACAGCTCCACGGCCGAGGTGGAGGCGGGCACGGCGGCGAGGGCGGTGTCCAGCAGGCGGCCCTGGGCCAGTACGCCGATTTCCAGCGGGTCGGGCAACAGCTTGCCGTCGGCATCACGCACGCGCATGCCATTGACCCAGGTACCGGCCTGCACCGTGCCGTCGGTGAGTACCAGGGTGCCGCGGCCTTGATAGTTGTCGCTGTCGAAGCCGCCGATATAGAAGCTGCCGTCGGTCAGGTTCAGGCGGCCTTCGCCGGTAAAGCGCCAGTCGCTGAACTGGCCGACGTAGTGGCTGCCGTCGACGCCGATCAACTCGCCCTTGCCGCTGAGTGCGCCTTCCTTGAACTGGCCGATCCACACGTCGCCATCGGCGTTTTCATAACGGCCCTTGCCGTTGAGCTGGTTCTGCTTGAACTGGCCGACATAGATGTCGCCGTCGGCGCTGTTGAATGTACCGTTGCCCTCCAGCTGGCCGTCGACGAAGTGGCCGCTGAATTGGTTGCCGCTGTCGTCATTGCGCTGGCCTTCACCGTTCGGCTTGCCGTGGGCGAACTGGCCCTGATACTGGCTGCCATCCGCCAGTTCCAGGCGGCCGAGGCCGGAATACTGGTCGTCCTTGAATTCGCCGCGATAGGTCATCTGCCCTTCTTTGAGGGTGCCTTCGCCGTTGCGCCGACCGTTCTTGAACCCGCCCACATAGTGGCTGCCGGCCGTGGTCAGGCTGCCCTGGCCATCGAACAGACCTTGCTGGAACTGGCCTTTATAGACTTCGCCGTTGCTGCCATGCCATTCGCCCTGGCCGTGCCACTGGCCTTTGTCGAACTGCCCGGCGTACCAGCTGCCGTTGGGATAATCCACGCGGCCCTGGCCTTGCAGCAGACCATTGACCACATCGCCCCGGTAACGACCGCCATCGGGCAGGCGCGCATCGGGCGGCAACAGCGATTCGCCGTCTCCGCAAGCGGTGAGCAACAGGGCAAGGGCAAGGGGAGCGAGTGGGCGCATAGCGGGATCCGGATAATTGAGCGCCGAGTATGCCGCAGCTGCGAGATTCATACATAAATTTACATACCCTGTGGCGAGTTTCAGTGGCTCGCCACAGGGATGGGCTTACACGAAGTAGAGCGACAACGACTCGGCGACGTAAGCGGGTTTTTCCTGGCCATCGATTTCCAGGGTGGCGGTGGCCTTGAGCAGCCATTGGCCGGGCTTTTTCTCGGTGACGTCGGTGAGGGTCACGTTCAGGCGCACCTTGGAATTGACTTTCACCGGCTGGATAAAGCGCACGCTGTCCAGGCCATAGTTGACGGCCATCTTCAGGCCTTCGGGCACGATCAGGATATCTTCCATCAGCTTGGGCATCAGCGACAGCGACAGGAAACCGTGGGCAATGGTGCTGCCGAACGGGGTTTGCGCGGCCTTGACCGGGTCGACGTGGATAAACTGATGATCGCCAGTGGCCTCGGCGAACAGGTTGATACGTGCCTGGTCGATGGTGAGCCATTCGGAACGTCCCAGTTCCTTGCCGACATAATCTTTGAGCTGCGCTACGGGTACATAGGGCATTGCGTCTCTCCTTGGTTCATCGGTGCTGTTGTTATGGGGTACAGAGAACCAATGTAGATCATCATGGCCAACCAGCCCGGTCAACCCACCATGCTTTTGGCGAATGCCGGAGCATAGGACGGGCATGCTTATAATGCGGGCGGGTCTTGAGGGGGGAGAGGACGGATGCTGTTACGCGGTCTGACATGGCTGGTGCTGTTTCAATTGATCGGCACGGCGATCAATCATTTGCTGGTGCCGGTACTGCCGGGGCCGATCATCGGCCTGCTGTTGATGCTCGGTTACCTGGTGTGGCGTGGCGAAGTCGGCGAGCCCCTGAGCCTGGCGGCCAGCAGCCTGTTGCGCTATTTGCCGTTGCTGCTGGTGCCGCCGGCGGTGGGGGTGATGGTGTATGCCAGGGATATTGCCGCCGATTTCTGGGCCATCGTCGGTGCACTGGTGTTGTCGCTGGTGATCGCCATGGGCTTTGTCGGGCTGTTGATGGAGCGCATGGTCAAGCGCAAGGAGCAGGATCAATGATCTTCGACTGGCACGGCGCATGGACGGCGGTGATTCATCACCCGCTGTTCGGTATCGGGATCACCCTGGGCGCCTATCAGCTGGTGCTGGCGGGTTTCGAGAAAACCCGCTGGATTTTCCTGCAACCGGTGCTGGTCTCCATGCTGCTGGTGATCGGCGTGTTGTTCACGTGCGGCCTGAGCTATGCCGAGTACCGCAAGAGCACAGAGATCATGGGGATCCTGCTGGGCCCGGCGACGGTGGCCCTGGCGGTGCCGCTCTATCTGAACCTGCGGCGGATTCGGCAATTGTTCTGGCCGATTTTTACTACGCTGGTGATAGGCGGCGTGTTGGCCACCGGCCTGTGCGTACTGCTGGGCTGGTGGTTCGGCGCCGAACACAGGATGTTGATGACCATGGCGCCGAAGTCGGTGACCTCGCCGATTGCCATGCTGGTGGCCGAACAGATCGGCGGTGTGGCAGCCTTGGCGGCGGTGTTTGTGCTGATTACCGGGGTGGTGGGCGCGATGGTTGGCCCGGCGTTACTCTCGCGTCTTGGGGTGCACAGCCCCGAGGCGCGCGGCATGGCGCTGGGCATGACCGCACACGCTGTCGGCACCTCGGTGGCCCTGCAGGAAAGCGAAGAGTGTGGCGCCTTTGCGGCGCTGGCCATGAGTCTGATGGGCGTAGCCACAGCGGTGTTCCTGCCGCTGGCCGTGTCAGTGATTGTTTAAACCGGGTTTAAGGAAGCCTTTATGAGTCTGGCGCTGTTCCCCCTCAATACCGTGCTGTTCCCTGGCTGCATCCTCGACCTGCAACTGTTCGAGGCGCGCTACCTGGACATGATCAGCCGCTGCATGAAAAAGGGCGAAAGCTTCGGCGTGGTGTGCATCCTCGATGGTAAGGAGGTGGGCATGGCCCCGGATGGCTATGCCTTGATCGGCTGCGAAGCGTTGATTCGCGACTTCAAGCAGCAGGACAACGGCCTGCTGGGGATTCGCGTCGAAGGCGGGCGGCGCTTCCGCGTGCGAGACGCCGGCGTGCAGAAGGACCAGTTGCTGGTGGCCGAGGTGCAATGGCTGGAAGAACTGCCGGACCAGGCGCTGGAAGAAGAGGATGCCGACCTGCTGGCCTTGCTCCAGGCCCTGGCCGAACACCCGATGGTCGCGTCGCTGGACATGGACACTCACGCCGATGGCCAGCAAGCCTTGGGCAATCAGCTGGCTTATCTCTTGCCGTTCACTGAGGCCGACAAGATCGACCTGCTGCAACTCGACGACCCGCAGCAGCGGCTGGATGCGATCCAGATGCTGCTCGATGAGCTTCAGGGTGAGTTGTTTGCCTGAGCCTCGGATCTGTCCTGCGCGGTTTTCAGAGGTTTCCTCGTTGTTCCCTGCGCGTCGCCTGAAATAGTCACCGATCACACAACAATGATTGGGGGTGAACATGATTCGGCTAGCGGAATCGGAACAGGCCGCCTGGGACGTTTTTTTTGTCAGTATTGCCGTGCAGCTGCTGCCGCTGGATGCCAAGCGGGGCCCGGAATACATCGCTGAACGCGCCGCGGAAATCGCCGATGAGATGATGCTGGAGCGACGTGAGCGTTGTGTTGAACGCCGCGCCGCGCCAATCCATTGGCTCGGCCCGACCCAGGGTCAGTAGGCATACCTGAGCAGCGCGTGTGGGGTGCCGGTAAAGGCAATGAAGCCGAGCACCGCCACCACAGCGGGTAATACCAGCCACCAGGCCTTCTGCGGCATCGGCGGCAAAGGGCTGCGGTACTGGCAGACGGTGAGGCTGAATGCACACACGGTCATTGCCAGCAGTGTGCCAGCCAGGATGTCGGTGGGCCAATGGGCGCCAAGGTAGACCCGTGACAGCGCGATGAAGGCCGCAGGAATACAGCCCAGCAACATCCAGGTCAGGCGCAGGCGCGTGGGTTGTCCGCGACCGGCCAGCACTGCCAACGCCAGGAAAAACGCAAACGCACCGGAGGCGTGGCCGCTGGGCATGCTGAAGCTGGTCAATGGGTCGGTGAGGATTTCCGGGCGGCCACGGGCGAAAAACAGTTTGGTCCCGGTATTGATCACCGCCGCCCCGGCCAGTGTTGCACCGACAAACACGGCATGACGCCATTGCCGCGCCAGTAGCAGCAGCGCGGTGAATACGGCGCTGGCGAAGAACATTTTCTTGAACTCACCCAATTGGGTCACCATCACCATGGTCTGGTCCAGCCAGGGGCTGCGATGTTCCTGTACCAGCGCGCTCAGGCCCTGGTCAAAGTCATCCAGGTGGGTATAGCCGATAAACAGAGCGATCAATAATGTCAGGCTGGCGCACCCTATCCACAAGGTCGCGCGACGATGGCCGCGCACGCTGGTGTGCAGGCTCAGTCCCAGCATGGCTGCCAGGCAGGCTGTAACAACCCCCGCCTCAGGCCAGAACCCTTCCGGCAATGGCAGGCGGAACGCAGCGCCGGTTGCCCAGCCTGGCAGCAGGTAGGCGACCGACCAACCGGCTGCCGCCAGCAGGCTGACCAGGGCGAAACGCGGGAACGGCATGTCGCACATCCCGGCCACCATCGGCAGCATCGGCCGCAATGGCCCGATGAAACGTCCCACCAGCAGACTGGCGATGCCGTATTTGTGAAAGTAGGTTTCCGCGCCGTTCATCCATTCCGGGTGGTGGCGCAGGCCGGGCAGGCGGCGGATGTTCTGATGGAAGTGTCGGCCGAGGAAGTAGGAAACCCCGTCGCCCAACAAGCCTCCCAGGAACCCCAGCAGCAGGGTTTCACTCAGGGACAAGGCGCCGCTGCCAGCCATTGCCGCAATGGCAAACAGCAGTACCGTGCCCGGCACGATCAGCCCGGCAATGGCCAGGCATTCCACGCACGCGACGATAAACACCGCCGCCGCCAGCCATTGCGGGTTGAGGGTCAGCCAGCCGGTAATGCCATCGAGCCATTGGCCCATAAATCGTTACTCCATCGCCACAGATTCAAATCAGGAAATAGTCGCGGCCTTCGACCTGGCCCCGGCGCAGCGGGTTCCGCGTGCAGTAGGGCGCATAGCCGGCATCGACGAAGCGGTACATCAAGTGCTCGTCACGGCCGCTGGGGATGCCCAGGCGGGTGGTCTGGATGATCTGTGTCGGTGTCTGGCCGACGTCTTCCACATAGAGCAATTCTTGATCAAAGCGCTTGGCATCCCACATCGGCACCTTCAGGCCCAGCGCCTTGCACAGCAACGTCTGGCCGGCACACAGCTTTTGCGACGCGCGCGGGCTGCCGTCGGCATTCGGGTTGTTCAGCAGCATCTGCGCCAGGCTGGCGGGCCCGGAGGTTTCATCGACCCAGGGATAGGCCGATTTGATCAGCACGGCATTGCCAGGCCCCTGCGCGCTGAAGTTCAGCGAATCGCCGCCACGGGCGTAGTACATATAGATATGCCCGCCATCCAGAAACAAAGCCTTACGCTTTTCTGTGTAGCCGAGTGAGGCGTGGCTGCCTTTTTCGGCCACGTAATAGGCTTCGGTTTCAATAATTCGCGCCGAAAGCCAGCTATCGCCGACGCGATGGCGGATGACTTTTCCAAGCAAATCTTGCGCGAGTATTTGCGCGTCACGATCGAAGAAGCTGTCGGGCAGGGCGCTGGCGGGGAGTTGGGGCGAAGAACTGGGCATGGTGGCCTGGGGTTAATACGGCTAAATGTGACGGAATAATAACAACTCCCACCTTAATTACGGCTGAACCCCAGGTTTTTACAGTTCATTTCGACCATCCGCCCCTCACCGCTGTCAGTCGGGCGGCGTCACAGCTATAATCTGCCGCTTTCCTCTTTGCCAAGACTCCCTGACCATGACTGAGTCCGTTCTTGACTACATGACCCGCCTGGGTCGCGCTGCCCGTCAGGCCTCGCGGTTGATCGCCCGTGCGAGCACTGCGCAGAAGAACCGTGCCCTGCTGGCCGCCGCCGATGCTCTGGACGCTTCGCGCTCCGAGCTGACTGCCGCCAACGAACTGGACCTGGCCAACGGCCGCGCCAATGGCCTCGAGCCCGCCCTGCTGGACCGCCTGGCGCTGACGCCGGCACGTATCGACGACATGATCGAAGGGTTGCGTCAGGTGGCCAAGCTGCCTGACCCCATCGGTGAAATTCGCGATATGCGTTACCTGCCGTCCGGCATCCAGGTCGGCAAGATGCGCGTGCCCCTGGGCGTGATCGGCATCATCTATGAGTCGCGCCCGAACGTGACCATCGACGCCGCGAGCCTGTGCCTCAAGTCGGGCAATGCCACCATCCTGCGTGGCGGTTCCGAGGCGATCAATTCCAACCGCGCCATCGCCGCCTGCATCCAGCAGGGCCTGGCCGTGGCCGAGTTGCCGGCCGAAGTGGTGCAAGTGGTGGAAACCACCGACCGCGCCGCTGTCGGCGCGCTGATCACCATGCCGGAATTCGTCGACGTGATCGTGCCGCGCGGTGGCAAGAGCCTGATCGAGCGCGTCAGCCGCGATGCCAAGGTGCCAGTGATCAAGCACCTGGACGGCGTCTGCCACGTGTATATCGACATCGCCGCCGACATCGACAAGGCGATCCGCATCGCCGACAACGCCAAGACCCACCGCTACGCGCCGTGCAACACCATGGAAACCCTGCTGGTGCACGTCGGCATTGCCGAGCGCGTGCTGCCGCCGCTGGCTGCCATCTACCGTGACAAGGGCGTGGAGCTGCGCGGTTGCGAACGCACCCGTGCGCTGTTGGGCGCGGACGTGATCGAAGCCACCGAGCAGGACTGGTACACCGAGTACACGGCGCCGATCCTGTCGATCCGCATCGTCGACGACCTGGACCAGGCCATCGAACACATCAACACGTACGGCTCCAAGCACACCGACGCCATTGTCTCCGAGCATTTCAGCGATGCCCGGCGTTTCCTCACCGAAGTGGACTCCGCTTCGGTGATGATCAACGCCTCGACGCGCTTTGCCGACGGCTTCGAGTACGGCCTGGGGGCGGAGATCGGCATCTCCACCGACAAGCTCCACGCACGCGGCCCGGTTGGCCTGGAAGGCTTGACCAGCGAGAAGTACGTGGTGTTCGGCGACGGTCATGTGCGCACTTGATGGCTAAACGCATCGGGCTGCTCGGCGGTACCTTCGACCCCGTGCACATCGGCCATTTGCGCAGTGCCCTGGAAGTCGCGGATGCCTTGGCGCTGGATGAGCTGCGCCTGATCCCTAACTTCCGGCCGCCCCATCGCGACACCCCGCAGGTGTCGCCGCAGCAGCGCCTGGAAATGGTGCGCCTGGCCGTAGAAGGCATACCGCCGCTGGTGGTGGATGATCGTGAGCTCAAGCGCGATAAACCGTCCTACACTGTCGACACCCTGGAGCTGATGCGCGTTGAGTTGGCCGCGGATGACCAGTTGTTTCTGCTTTTGGGCTGGGACGCATTTTGCGGCCTGCCCTCTTGGCATCGCTGGGAGGAACTCCTCCAGCACTGCCACATCCTGGTTTTGCAACGCCCGGATGCCGACAGCGAACCGCCGGATGCCTTGCGCAACCTGCTGGCCGCGCGGTCGGTAAGTGACCCCTTGGCCCTGACCGGGCCGAACGGGAATATTGCATTCGTCTGGCAGACCCCGCTTGCGGTGTCCGCCACCCAGATCCGTCAACTGCTGGCCAGCGGGAAGTCGGTACGTTTCCTGGTGCCTGACGCGGTCCTGGCCTACATCGATGCGCACGGGCTTTACCGTGCGTCGAACTGAAAAGGCGCGCTTGAACGCACGAACACTCGTGCAGCGAGCGCCCGAACATATGAGCAAAACGAGTTTTTTATGACGAACAAAGACGTAAGCAAAGTAAAACGCAAAGGTACGTTCAAAAGCGCCCCGCTGCCGGTTGAAGCCCATGTTGGCCCGGAACTGGCTGGCGAAGAGCTGGTGAAAGTCGCCGTTGCCGCCCTGGAAGACGTGAAGGCCCAGGACATCCAGGTCCTGGACGTACGCGACAAGCAGAGCATCACCGACTTCATGATCATCGCCACCGGTACCTCCAACCGCCAGATCGGCGCGATGCTGGACAAGGTTCGCGAAGCCGTCAAAGCCCAAGGCGTGAAGCCACTGGGTGAAGAAGGCAAGGGCGACAGCGACTGGGTGCTGCTGGACATGGACGACGTGATCGTTCACATGATGACCAGCAATGCCCGTCAGTTCTACGACTTGGAGCGTCTGTGGAAAGGCGCCGAGCAGAGCCGTGCCGCCGATGGCAAGCACCACAGCCCGGAAGTGGGCCACGCGCACTTCGACAAGCTCAACAAAGACCAGGAATAAGGAACGGCTGTGCGCCTGCGTCTGATTGCTGTCGGTTCACGCATGCCCAAGTGGGTGGAAGAAGGCTGGCACGAGTATGCCAAGCGTCTGCCCGCCGAGCTGTCGCTGGAACTGGTGGAGATACCGCTCAACACCCGGGGCAAGAATGCCGACGTGGCGCGCTTCATCCGTCAGGAAGGCGAAGCCATGCTGGCCAAGGTCGGCCCCAACGAGCGCATCGTCACCCTCGAAGTGCACGGCAAACCCTGGAGCACCGAGCAACTGGCGGTGGAACTGGATCGCTGGCGCCTGGACTCGCGCACCGTCAACTTCATGGTCGGCGGCCCCGAAGGGCTGGCGCCGGAAGTCTGCGCGCGGGCGGACCAGCGCTGGTCGCTGTCGGCGCTGACGCTGCCGCACCCGTTGGTAAGGATCCTGATCGGTGAACAGCTGTATCGCGCCTGGACAGTTCTGTCCGGGCACCCTTATCACAAATAATCTGCGCCTCTCCCGATGACCCAGCCGATCCGCATCAAGGACCACGAGAAAGACGCACGTCTGGTACGCGCGCGGGTGGTGTTTGGCGCGATCATGGTGGTGGCGCTGATCGGGGTGCTGATTGCGCGCCTGTATTTCCTGCAGGTGATCCAGTACGACTACCACTCCACGCTGTCGGAAAACAACCGCGTGCATGTGCAGCCGATTCCGCCGACCCGTGGGCTGATCTTCGACCGTAATGGCGTGGTGGTGGCGGATAACCGGCCCAGCTTCAGCCTGAGCATGACCCGTGAGCGTTCCGGCGATTGGCAGCAGGTCCTCGATGTCATCGTCGAGGTGCTGCAGTTGACCCCGGAAGACCGGGTGATCTTCGAGAAACGCATGAAGCAGGGGCGTCGGCCTTTCGAACCGGTGCCGATCCTGTTCGAGCTGACCGAAGAGCAGATTGCGCGGATCGCGGTGAACCAGTTCCGCCTGCCTGGTGTGGAAGTGGTGGCGCAGCTGGTACGCCACTATCCCCAAGGGCCGCACTTTGCCCACTCCGTCGGCTATATGGGGCGAATCAACGAGAAAGAGCTGAAAAGCCTCGATCCCGTCAATTACAGCGGCACCCACCATATCGGCAAGACCGGCATCGAGCGTTTCTACGAGCCCGAACTGCACGGCCAGGTGGGTTACGAAGAAGTCGAGACCAACGCTCGCGGCCGTGTGCTGCGGGTGCTCAAGCGTACCGACCCGGTGCCGGGCAAGGACATTGTGCTGAGCCTGGACATCAAGCTGCAGGAAGCGGCCGAGATGGCCCTGGGCGGCCGGCGTGGTGCAGTGGTGGCGTTGGACCCGAAGACCGGCGAAGTGCTGGCCATGGTCAGCCAGCCGAGCTTCGACCCCAACCTGTTCGTGACCGGGATCAGCTTCAAGGCCTACGCCGAGTTGCGCGACTCCATCGACCGGCCGCTGTTCAACCGTGTGTTGCGCGGCCTGTACCCGCCGGGTTCGACGATCAAGCCGGCGGTGGCGATTGCCGGCCTGGATGCGGGTGTGGTCACGGCTTCCAGCCGGGTATTCGACCCGGGCTACTACATGCTGCCCAACTACGACCACAAATACCGCAACTGGAACCGTACCGGTGACGGCTATGTCGACCTGGATACCGCGATCATGCGTTCCAACGACACCTATTTTTACGACCTGGCCCACAAGCTGGGGATCGACCGCTTGTCCGCCTACATGGGCAAGTTCGGCCTCGGTCAGAAAGTCTCCCTGGATATGTTCGAAGAATCCCCTGGCCTGATGCCATCGCGGGAGTGGAAGCGTGCGACCCGCCGCCAGGCATGGTTCCCGGGCGAAACCCTGATCCTCGGCATCGGCCAGGGCTATATGCAGGCCACGCCTTTGCAACTGGCCCAGGCCACGGCGCTGGTGGCCAACAAAGGCATCTGGAACCGCCCGCACCTGGCCCGGACCATCGAAGGCGAAAAGCCTGTGGATGAAAACCCGATCCCCGACATCGTACTGCGCGATCCGTCCGACTGGACCAAGGTCAACCACGGCATGCAACAGGTGATGCACGGTGCACGCGGGACCGCGCGCAAGGCGGCGATCGGTGCGCAATACCGTATCGCCGGCAAGAGTGGTACCGCCCAGGTGGTGGCGATCAAGCAGGGCGAGAAATACGACCGTTCCAAGGTCCAGGAACGCCACCGCGACCACGCCTTGTTTGTGGGCTTTGCCCCGGCCGACGACCCGAAAATCGTGGTGGCGGTGATGGTCGAGAACGGCGAGTCCGGCTCCGGTGTGGCGGCGCCTGTAGTACGCCAGGTGATGGACGCCTGGTTGCTGGCCGACGACGGCAGGCTCAAGCCCGAATATGGCGGCCCCCCTTCAACCCCAGAGGTTACGGCCAGTGAAGAGTAATTTTGACCGCATCCTCTCCAGCGAGGATGTGATGCGTCGCCGCGCGACTTTGTTGCAGCGCATGCACATTGATGGCCCGTTGCTGATCCTGCTGCTGACCCTGGCGGCCGGCAGCCTGTTCGTGCTGTATTCGGCCAGCGGCAAGAACTGGGACTTGCTGATCAAGCAGGCTTCGTCGTTTGGCCTGGGCCTGCTGTCCATGGTGGTGATCGCCCAGCTGGAGCCGCGTTTCATGGCGCGCTGGGTGCCGCTTGGCTATGTGGCCGGGGTGTTGCTGCTGGTGGTGGTGGACGTCATGGGCCACAACGCCATGGGCGCGACCCGCTGGATCAATATTCCGGGGGTGATTCGCTTCCAACCGTCGGAATTCATGAAGATCCTGATGCCGGCGACGATCGCCTGGTACCTGTCCAAGCGCACCTTGCCGCCGCAGCTCAAGCATGTGGGGATCAGCCTGATCCTGATCGGCATCCCCTTTGTGCTGATCGTGCGCCAGCCGGACCTCGGCACCTCGCTGCTGATCCTGGCCGGCGGTGCGTTCGTGCTGTTCATGGGCGGGCTGCGCTGGCGCTGGATCCTCAGCGTGCTGGCGGCGGCAGTGCCGGTGGCCGTGGCCATGTGGTTCTTCTTTATGCACGACTACCAGAAGCAGCGGATCCTGACGTTCCTCGATCCCGAAAGCGACCCGCTCGGCACCGGTTGGAACATTATCCAGTCGAAGGCGGCCATCGGTTCCGGCGGTGTATTTGGCAAGGGCTGGCTGCTCGGCACCCAGTCGCATTTGGACTTTCTGCCCGAGAGCCATACCGACTTCATCATTGCGGTGATGGGCGAAGAGTTCGGCCTGGTGGGCATCTGCGCACTGTTGCTGATCTATCTGCTATTGATTGGTCGTGGCCTGGTGATTACCGCACAGGCGCAGACGCTGTTCGGCAAATTGCTCGCCGGCAGCCTGACCATGACTTTTTTTGTTTACGTTTTCGTCAACATCGGTATGGTCAGTGGCCTGCTGCCGGTGGTTGGGGTGCCGTTGCCGTTCATTAGCTACGGCGGAACTTCGCTGGTGACATTGCTGTCAGCGTTTGGGGTTTTGATGTCGATTCATACGCATCGCAAGTGGATCGCACAGGTTTGAATAAGGTGAAGATGTCAATGCAAGTAATGCGCGGCTGGGCGACTCGGCATGCGTCCTGGATGGGCCTGATTGGGCTGCTGGGGGCAATGCACGAGGCGCAGGCCGGTGACTACGATGGCTCACCCCAGGTCGCCGAATTCGTCGGTGAAATGACCCGCGACTACGGCTTCGCCGGTGAACAGCTGATGGGCGTGTTCCGCGAAGCCCAGCGCAAGCAGGCGATCCTCGACGCGATTTCTCGCCCCGCCGAGCGCGTGAAGCAGTGGAAGGAATACCGTCCGATGTTCCTCACCGACGCCCGGGTGGCCCGGGGGGTGGACTTCTGGCGCCAGCACGAGGCCGTGTTGGCCCGCGCCGAGCAGGAATACGGCGTGCCGGCCCAGGTCATCGTTGCGATCATTGGCATTGAAACCTTCTACGGGCGCAATACCGGCAGTTACCGGGTAATCGACGCTTTGTCGACCCTGGGCTTCGATTACCCGCCGCGCGCCGACTTCTTCCGCAAGGAACTGCGTGAGTTCCTGCTGTTGGCCCGTGAAGAGCAGGTCGACCCGCTGACCCTCAAGGGCTCCTACGCCGGGGCGATGGGCTTGCCGCAGTTCATGCCGAGCAGTTTTCGCGCCTACGCGGTGGATTTCGACGGCGACGGGCACATCAATATCTGGAGCAACCCGGACGATGCCATCGGCAGTGTGGCCAGCTACTTCAAGCGCCACGGCTGGGTCGGTGGCGAGCCGGTGGTGATCCGCGCCGATGTCAGCGGGGAGCGTGCCGATGAAGGCCTGACCCAGGGTATCGAGCCGGCCAAGACCGTCGGGGAGTTGCGGGCGCTGGGCTGGTCGAGTCAGAATGCGCCACGCGACGATATGCCGGTGACGGCATTCCGCCTCGAAGGTGAAAACGGCCCTGAATACTGGATGGGCCTGAAGAATTTTTACGCAATCACGCGTTATAACCGCAGTGTGATGTACGCCATGGCCGTGCATCAGCTGTCAGACATGCTGGTCCAAGCACGGGGCAACAAGTAATGCGGGCATCGCCGTTCAATCAACCGCTCAAGCTGGTGGCGTTCGCCGCGTTGTCCCTGCTCGTCGTCAGTTGTTCCACCAGCCGTGGCCCGGTACCGAAGTCCGGCGGCACTGCGGTGCGTTCCCAGCCAGGGCTGGACATCAACCGCGCGCACAAAGATGGCGCGCCGTGGTGGGATGTCGACGTGTCGAAGATCCCGGACGCCACGCCGACCCTGCACACCGGCCCGTACAAGGCCAACCCCTATACGGTGCTGGGCAAGTCCTACTTCCCGCTGCAGGACTCCAAGACCTACGTGCAATCGGGCACGGCGTCCTGGTATGGCACCAAGTTCCACGGCCAGAACACCGCCAACGGCGAAGTCTATGACCTGTACGGCATGAGCGCGGCCCACAAGACCCTGCCGCTGCCCAGCTATGTCCGCGTGACCAACCTGGACAACAACCGCACGGTGATCCTGCGGGTCAACGACCGTGGGCCGTTCTATTCGGATCGCATTATCGACTTGTCCTACGCCGCCGCAAAAAAACTCGGCTATGCCGAAACCGGTACCGCGCGGGTCAAGGTCGAAGGCATCGATCCGGCGCAGTACTGGGCCCAGCGTGGCAAGCCCGCGCCGTTGATGCTCAACGAGCCGCAGAGTGCGCAGCCGCAAGTGACGGCATCTACCGGCAAGATCGAACAATGGACACCGCCACCGCAGCAGCACGCACCGGATACCGTGGTCGTGCCCCATGCGGCACCGGGCGCCGCGGTCGCGGGCGGGCAATACCTGCAAGTGGGTGCTTTCGCCAACCCGGATGCGGCAGAACTGTTAAGGTCCAAGCTCAGCAGCATGGTCAGCGCGCCGGTATTCATCAGCTCCATCGTGCGTAACCAGCAAACCCTGCACCGTGTGCGCATGGGCCCGATCGGTTCGCCGAGCGAGGTAGCGCAAGTGCAGAACAGCGTGCGCCTGGCCAACCTGGGGCAACCCAGCGTGGTCACTGCCGAATAATAAATTGATGGTTGAGGCTCGCATGCGGGCCTGGACCCTGGTTGTTGGCTCGTTGAACAATAAAACCCAGGGGCAAGGGGTGAGCGGGCAACCGAACACGCGACAGTCTGGTAGCGGGCTGTCTGAATAAGTTTTGCCCGCGAGGGCAAGTTTCCATAAGCAATTTCGAGAGACGGATGAACATCACCACCTTAGCCAAACGCACGTGCCTGCTTCTTTCGCTGATCATCACCCCGGCCGCCTGGGCGGTTGAAATGGTACCGGCTTCACCGCAACTGGCCGCCAAGTCCTGGGTCCTCATGGATGCCGCCAGTGGCAACGTGCTGGTCGAGAGCAACGGTGACCAGCGCCTGCCACCGGCCAGCCTGACCAAGCTGATGACCGCCTACATCGCGACCCTGGAAATCCGTCGCGGCCAGATCGGCGAAAACGACCCGGTGACCGTCAGCGAAAACGCCTGGCGTACCGGCGGTTCGCGGATGTTCATCAAGGTCGGCTCGCAAGTCACTGTGAGCGACCTGCTGCACGGCATCATCATCCAGTCCGGTAACGACGCCAGCGTCGCCCTGGCCGAGCACATCGCCGGCAGCGAAGACGCATTCGCCGACATGATGAACAAAACCGTGGCCGACCTGGGCATGACCAACAGCCACTTCATGAACCCGACCGGCCTGCCAAACCCTGAGCACTACTCGTCGGCTCACGACATGGCGATCCTGGCGCGCGCGATCATTCGTGTCGACCCGGTGCACTACGCGATCTACTCCCAGAAGGAATTCTTCTGGAACAACATCAAGCAGCCTAACCGCAACCTGTTGCTGTGGCGCGACAAGACCGTCGATGGCTTGAAAACCGGCCACACCGACGAAGCCGGCTACTGCATGGTGTCGTCCGCGGTACGTGATGGCCAGCGCCTGATCGCGGTGGTCTTCGGCACCAACAGCGAGCAGGCCCGTGCGGCCGAGACGCAAAAATTGCTGACCTACGGTTTCCGCTTCTTCGAAACCCAGACCTTCTACCAGAAGGGTGCTGAACTGGCGACCGCGCCGGTATGGAAAGGCGCGACCTCACAGGTTAAGGCCGGCCTGGCTGAAGACCTGACCCTGACCATGCCTAAAGGCCAGCTGAAAAAGCTCGCTGCCAGCATGACCATGAACCCGCAATTGGTTGCGCCAATCGCCAAGGGCGACGTGATCGGTAAAGTCGAAGTCAAGCTGGACGACAAGGTGGTGCACAGCGCCGACCTGATCGCGCTGGACGCCGTCGACGAAGGTGGTATCTTCCGCCGCGTGTGGGATAGCATCCGTCTATTCTTCTACGGCTTGTTCAACTGATTGTGTGCACCTGCAAAGCCCCGCGTTGATCCGACGCGGGGCTTTGCCGTCGCCACGGCTTACCGCTTACGAGGCCGTTCTGCCATGACCGATAAAGAAGTAAAGGCGCCAAAGATCGAATTCCCGGTGACGGATTATCCCGTCAAGGTGATCAGCGATACCGGTGTAGGCAACAAAGACAGAATCCTGGATATCGTGCGTAAACACGCGAAGATCAATGACAACCGGGTGGACGAGCGTTCGAGCACCAACGGTAAGTACACCACGATCCAGTTGCACATCGTTGCGACCGGTCAAGACCAGCTCTACGACATCAATAGCGAACTGCGGGCCACCGGCTTCGTGCACATGGTGCTGTGATGTCACAGGTCCTGGGCTTTCGCGAGCTCGGCCGGATGGACTACGAGCCCGTCTGGCACGCCATGCAGCGGTTCACGAATGAACGCGGTACTTCGGCGCCCGACGAAATCTGGTTGGTGGAACATCCACCGGTGTTCACCCAGGGCCAGGCCGGCAAGGCCGAACATCTGCTGCTGCCGGGGGATATTCCGGTGGTGCAGGTCGACCGAGGTGGCCAAGTGACTTACCATGGGCCCGGTCAACTGGTGGCGTACCTGCTGCTGGACGTGCGCAAGCTGGGTTTTGGCGTGCGCGACCTGGTGAGCCGCATGGAGGCTTGCCTGATCGAGCTGTTGGCCAGTTATGGCGTGAGCGCCGCGGCCAAGCCCGATGCACCCGGTGTGTATGTGGACGGCGCGAAAATCGCCTCCCTCGGTTTGCGCATTCGCCACGGTTGTTCCTTTCATGGCCTGGCCCTGAACGTGGACATGGACCTGGCACCGTTCCGGCGCATCAACCCGTGCGGTTATGCCGGGCTGGCGATGACCCAACTGAGCGACCACGCCACACCGATTAAATTTGCCGAGGTAAGTGCCCGGCTGCGTGCGCAGCTCGTCAAACACCTCGACTATGCTGAGCAGACGACCCTCACGGGCGGAATCGACTGATTATGACTACTGATGCAGTGCAAACCATGATCCCGACGCTGGACATCACCGAGCGTCCGGCCCCGGCCCCGCGTGCCAAGGTGGAAGCCGGCGTCAAGCTGCGCGGCGCCGAGAAGGTTGCACGCATCCCGGTCAAGATCATCCCGACCACCGAGTTGCCGAAGAAGCCCGACTGGATCCGCGTGCGCATCCCGGTTTCGCCGGAAGTCGACCGTATCAAGGCCCTGCTGCGCAAGCACAAGCTGCACAGCGTGTGCGAAGAAGCGTCCTGCCCGAACCTGGGCGAATGCTTCTCCGGCGGCACCGCCACCTTCATGATCATGGGTGACATCTGCACCCGTCGTTGCCCGTTCTGCGACGTCGGCCATGGCCGGCCGAAGCCACTGGACGTCAACGAACCGGAAAGCCTGGCCATCGCCATTGCCGACCTGAAACTCAAATACGTTGTGATCACCTCGGTTGACCGTGATGACCTGCGCGACGGGGGTGCCCAGCACTTTGCCGACTGCATCCGCGAAATCCGCAAGCTGTCGCCGAACGTGATGCTCGAGACCCTGGTGCCTGACTACCGTGGCCGCATGGACGTCGCGCTGGAAATCACCGCTGCCGAGCCGCCGGATGTGTTCAACCACAACCTGGAAACCGTGCCTCGCCTGTACAAGGCTGCGCGTCCAGGTTCGGACTACCAGTGGTCGCTGACCCTGCTGCAGAAATTCAAGCAGATGATGCCGCACATCCCGACCAAATCCGGCTTGATGCTCGGCCTGGGCGAGACCGATGAAGAAGTGATCGAAGTCATGAAGCGCATGCGCGAACACGACATCGACATGCTGACCCTGGGCCAATACCTGCAACCGTCGCGCAGCCACTTGCCGGTGCAGCGTTTCGTGCACCCGGACACCTTCGCCTGGTTCGCCGAGGAAGGCTACAAGATGGGCTTCAAGAACGTCGCCTCGGGCCCGCTGGTACGCTCTTCGTACCACGCCGACGAACAGGCCAAGCTGGTCAAGGCTAGCCTGGTTTCCTGATCGGGGTTCAGAGCCGGTGTGGGAGTGGGCTTATGTGGGAGGGGGCTTGCCCCCGATTGCGGTATGTCAGTCGCTACATGTGCTGGCTGATCCACCGCTATCGGGGGCAAGCCTCCTCCCACATTGGTTTCAGCGTTAGATAGGGAGATTCTCAGATGACCGCCGCCGTTCCAGCCCTTCGCTCTGAAGGCACCATCGCCCTGATCGCCCCCGCCGGCCCCGCCGTGCTGGACGTTGAAAAGGCCGGCCAATGGATGCGCACGCGCGGCTACGATCTGCGAATTTTCCCCGGTGTCTATGAGCGCGACGGCTACCTCGCCGGCAGCGATGCCGTGCGCCTGCGTGACCTGCACGCGGCTTTTGCCGATCCGCATATCGACGCTATCTTGTGTCTGCGCGGTGGTTACGGCACGCCACGGCTGCTCGACGCGCTGGATTTCGACCTGCTGCGTGCCAATCCCAAGCCGTTCGTCGGCTACAGCGACATCACCGCCCTGCACCTGGCAATCAACCGTTACGCCGGTTTCGTGACCTTTCACGGCCCGATGCTCAATGCCGACCTGCTCGGCGGCAAGCACCCCCCTACCGAGGCGTCATTGTTCAGCCTTCTGCGCGGCCAGTTGGGCGCCGGTAGCGTGCTGGCGCACCCGGTGGCCTACCCGCTGACCACGATCGAGCCTGGCATTGCCTGTGGGCGCTTGCTGGGGGGGAATCTGTCGATGATTGCGGCGGTCATGGGCACGCCATACGAAATCGACGCTGAAGGCATCATCCTGTTTATCGAAGACGTCAACGAACCGATCTACCGCATCGACCGCCTGTTGACCCATCTGCGTCTGGCAGGCAAGTTGGCCCAGGTCGCGGGTGTACTGGTCGGGGATGTGGCGGGTGTGGATAACGTGGCGCTGGAGCGCTTGCTGACGCAGACGTTCGAGCCATTGCGCATACCGGTGCTGGCCGGCTGGCGCAGCGGGCATTGCGATCCGAACCTGACGCTGCCCATGGGCGCCTTGGTACGGCTGGATGCGGGGGAGCAGCGGGTAGTGTTGGAGCAGGAAGTGGTCTTCAGGTCCTGAATCTGCTGGCGTTTGCTACACCGCAATCGGGGGCTTGCCCCCGATTGCGGCAGTCGCCATAGGCGGATCTATCGGTTTTGCAGCGACTCCAGCAACTTCACCGTCGGATACCCATCCGCCGGCCAGCCCAGCGCCTGCTGTGCGGCCCGAATCGCCTTGCGCGTATTGGCGCCGATAATCCCATCCGGGTTGCCCGCGTCATAACCGTTGGCGCTCAACGCCGTCTGCAGATCAATGCGCTGGGAGCGACTCAGCGGCAGCTCATCCTTGGGCCAGTCACCACGGATCACACCGCCGCCGCCAAAGCGCTCCGACAACAGGCCCACCGCCAGTGCGTAGGACGACGAGTTGTTGTACTTGAGGATCGCGCGGAAGTTATCCAGCACCAGGAACGCCGGGCCACGGTAGCCTGCCGGCAGCAGCAGGGCGGCGGACAGTTGGTCGACATTCGGCGGCATGCCCGCGCCCGGTGGCAGTTGAATGCCCAGTTTCATCCACTCGGCAATGCTCTTGCGCACGCCGCCGTCAGCCAGGGCATAGTCGAAGTTCGCCGGCAATTGCTTGACTTCAAAGCCCCACGGCTGGCCTTTCTGCCAGCCGGAGCTTTGCAGGTAGTGCGCGGTCGATGCGAGGGCGTCGGCCGGGCTGTTCCAGATGTCGCGGCGACCGTCGCCATCGAAGTCCACCGCGTGGGTGTTGTAAGTGGTCGGAATGAACTGGGTCTGGCCCATGGCCCCGGCCCAGGAGCCCTTCATCTGGTCGGCGGCAATGTCGCCGTGCTGGATGATCTGCAATGCCGCCAGTAATTGCGCCTGGGCAAAGGCCGGGCGGCGGCCTTCATAGGCCAGGGTCGCCAGGGAGCGGATCACCGAATTATTGCCCTGGAACTGGCCGAAGTTACTCTCCATGCCCCATACCGAGACCAGCGCCTGGCGGTCGACGCCATAACGCTGCTCGATGCTTTGCAGGATGTCAGCGTACTTGATCAGCAGCGCCTGACCATTGCGTACGCGCACGGGCGACAGGGCGCCGTCGAGGTATTCCCACACAGGGCGGGAAAACTCCGGCTGGCTGCGGTCGGCGCGGATCACCGCCATATCGGGGGTGACATTGGCGAATGCGGTGTCGAAAACGTCGGCCGTAATGCCGGCTTGCAGGGCTTGCGCGCGAAAACCGGCCTGCCATTCTGCAAAGGTCTGGGTCGGTTGGATGTCGAGATTGTCCACGGCCAGCGGGGCCACGACGGCAGGGGCCACCACGGGTGCGGTCTGGAGCTTCGGCAAGGGTTGGGCATCGGCGGCGGTGGGTTTTTCCGCGCAGGCGACAAGCAGAATGAGGCTGGAGGCAGCGATCAATTGGCGAAGGTGCCAACGACGGGAAAGACAAGAGGGCATGCACAGGTCCAGGAATTACAAATCAGGCACAGACCTTATCATGCCAGAGGGGCGCTTGCCTTCAGGCAGCCAGAAAGTAAGAAGCCTCCCAGCTATTAGACTGGAAGGCTTCGCGGCGGTAGCTGCCTTTGCCCTTGCCGGCGCGTTCCTGACGGCTGCGGAACAGTGGCTGAGCGATGATGGATTTGGCCTTGTTGGGGCCATGCTTGGATGGCTTTTTGCTCATGGTCGATGCTCTTGATAGGGGGAGGTGCGGCGCAAATAATCTGCCGAAGTCAGGTCGCTGTAAAGCCCATGAATTGTAAACCCAGTCAAAAATGTGGGAGGGGGCTTGCTCCCGATAGCTGTGGCTCAGCCAACAATGCAGTGGCTGACACGCCGCTATCGGGGCAAGCCCCCTCCCACATTGGTTTTGCAGTGTTTTTAAGAGAGGGTTTATTCGGCGGGAAGTGCCAGGCGTTGTCCGGCCATCAACAGCGATAAACGGCTCAGGCTCATCCACGGCGAACCCGCCGCCTGGCCCTTGATCTGTGCATCAATGCGCTGCGCTTCCAGCAACAGCTGCGCCCAGCGTTGCGCCGAGTGCCGTTGCAGGGCTTTGCTCATCAGGGGTTTGCGCTTGTCCCACACCGGTGGTCGCGCCTGGCTGAAGCACTTGTCCAGCGGCGTGCCCTGGCTGTATTGCAGGGCAATATTGGCCAATACCCGTAGTTCCCGGGCCAGGGCCCAGAGAATCACCGGTGGCTCTACACCTTCGCCACGCAGACCTTCGAGCATGCGCAGCGCATGGGCGGGCTCGCCGTTGAGGATCGCATCCACCAGCCCGAACACGTCAAAACGTGCACTGTCTGCCACGGCGCCCTGGACGGTCTCGACGGTAATCTGCCCGTCTTCGGCCATCAGCTTGAGCTTTTCGATCTCCTGGGCGGCGGCAAGCAAGTTGCCTTCGACCCGCGCGGCGATCAGCTCCACTGCATCCTGGGTCGCGGACAGCCCCGCCTGGGACAGGCGCTGGCGAATCCATTGCGGCAACTGATTGCTGTCCACTGGCCAGATCTGGATGAACTGGGTCTGCGCCCCTTCCACCAGGGCTTTGCCCCACTTGGTCTTCTGCGCGCTGCCGTCGAGCTTGGGCAAGCTGATCAGCAACACCGTGTCTTCGGCGGGCCGCGAGCAGTATTCCATCAGTGCAGCCGCGCCTTTATCACCGGGCTTGCCCGAAGGCAGGCGCAACTCCAGCAGGCGTTTTTCGGCGAACAGCGACATGCTTGCGCCGGCTTGCAGCAGCGTGCCCCAGTCGAAACTGGCGTCGGCGCTGAATACCTGGCGTTCATCGAAGCCCTGCTGGCGTGCGGCGCTACGGATGGCGTCGGCGGCTTCCTGGCACAACAGCGGGTCATCACCGCTGACGATGTAGACAGGCGCGAGGCCACCTTGCAGGTGTTTGGCGAGTTGGGCGGGGGCGAGTTTCATAGGCAGGGTGAACGGGGCGCCTGGGGCGCCCCGTCTGGCTTACTCGACAGGGACTTCAACAGGCGATTGTTTCGGCGTGTTGTCTTCGTACTCTTTCGCGGCTTTCAGCGCGTCGGCATCGGCCTTGGCCTTGTCATCAGCACGTTGCTGCAAGGTTTCGAGTTGTTGCGGAGTCAGCAGCGACAGGCGCAGGACCATGCGTTGCACCAGCTCGCGACGCATCTCCTTGCGCACCTGGATGATTTCGGAGTCCGAACCCACCAGGTTGTTACCATCGTGGCTGACAATCTTCTGCACCTGGATGTTGTCATTCATCAACGGCAGGTGATCGCGGCCCTGGATTTCAAAGCTGAGCACGGTGCTCAGTTCGATATCGGACGCACGTCCGGCGCTGGCGTAGCTCAGGTTGCGCTGGGTTTCTTTCTCGTTAGCCAGGAACAGTTTGTAGGTCGCGCCGGTGTAGACGTGCACGCCGCTGTTTTCCAGGACCTGGCGCAGCTGGGTCACTGTCTCGCTGTAGGCGTCGCGAGCGCTGACGTCCAGTTCCTTGATCGTCAGGTCATTGGTGCCGGTGCCGCGCAGCTGGAAGCCGCAAGCGCTCAGCAGTACGGCAAGGCCCATAACCAGCAGATTGCGTTTGATCATTTTGTTGCTCCCCTTGAAACCATGTGGGCCTTATCGAGGCCCTGAAGGCTTTGTTCGGCGCAGGGCTTGAGCCCCACGCCCGATCCGATTAGCTAGCGACGATATTGACCAGTTTGCCAGGCACCACGATCACTTTGCGGATCGTCAGGCCTTCGGTAAAGCGCAGCACGTTCTCGTTGACCCGTGCGGCCGCTTCGACTTCTTCACGGCTGGCACTGGCCGGCATGTCGATCTGGCCGCGCAGTTTACCGTTGACCTGGATCACCAGTTGCAGCGTGTCCTGTACCAGGGCGCTGTCATCCTGTACCGGCCAGCGCGCATCGATGACCGCGTCGCTATGGCCCAGGCGGCTCCACAGTTCGTGGCTGATGTGCGGTGTGATCGGCGCCAGCAGCAGGGTGACCGTTTCCAGGCCTTCCTGTACCAGTGCGCGATCCTGTGCGGTGGCTTGCGGGGCTTTTTCCAGCACGTTCATCAGCGTCATCACCTGGGCGATGGCGGTGTTGAACTTGTGGTTCTGGCCCACGTCCTGACTGGCCTGCTTGATGGCCAGGTGGGTACTGCGGCGAATGAGTTTCTGCTCGTCGCTCAAGGACGCTACGTCCAGCTTGGCCGGCAGGCCCTGGCTGACATGGGCGTGCGCCAGGCGCCAGACGCGCTTGAGGAAACGGTGCGAACCTTCGACGCCGGAATCGGACCATTCGGCGCTCATGTCAGGCGGCGAGGCGAACATCATGAACAGGCGGCAGGTGTCGGCGCCGAACTGGTCGATCATCGACTGAGGGTCGACGCCGTTGTTCTTCGACTTGGCCATCTTCTCGGTGCCGCCGATTTCCACCGGCAGGCCGTCGGCGATCAGTTTGGCGCTGATGACCTTGGCCTTGCTGTCGCGCTCGAGCTCGACGTCCGCCGGGTTGAACCAGGTGTAGGCGCCATTGGCTTCGCGACGATAGTAGGTCTCGGCGATCACCATGCCCTGGGTCAGCAGGTTCTTGAACGGTTCGTTGGAACTCACCAGGCCTTCGTCGCGCATCAGCTTGTGGAAGAAGCGCGCGTACAGCAGGTGAAGGATGGCGTGTTCGATACCGCCGATGTATTGATCCACCGGCAACCAGTGGTCGGCTGCGGATTTTTCCACCAGGCCGCCTTCATAGTGCGGCGAGGCGTAGCGGGCGTAGTACCACGAGGACTCGACGAAGGTGTCCATGGTGTCGGTTTCACGCCTGGCCGGCGCGCCGCATTTCGGGCAGCTGCATTCGTAGAACTCGGGCATGCGCGCCAATGGCGAACCGGCGCCGTCCGGCACCACGTCTTCCGGCAGGACGACCGGCAACTGGTCTTCCGGCACCGGTACGTCACCGCAGGTCTGGCAGTGGATGATCGGGATCGGGCAGCCCCAGTAGCGCTGGCGGCTGATGCCCCAGTCGCGCAGGCGGAACTGGGTGCGCGAGGCGCCGAGGTTCTTCTTGATCAGTGCCACTTCGATGGCGTCGAAGGCGCCGGCGAAGTCCAGGCCGTCGAACTCGCCGGAGTTGATCAGCGTACCGTGCTCGCCATAGGCGTCTTGCCACGGGGCCGGGTTGGTGTCGCCGGAACTGGTGCGCACCACTGACTTGATCGGCAGGTTGTATTTGGTGGCGAATTCAAAATCGCGCTCGTCGTGGGCCGGCACAGCCATTACTGCGCCATCGCCGTAGTGCATCAGCACGTAGTTGGCGACCCATACCGGCAACTTCTCGCCGGTCAGCGGGTGCTCGACGAACAGGCCGGTCGGCAGGCCTTTTTTCTCCTGGGTGGCGACGTCGGCTTCGGCCACGCTGCCGCCTTTGCATTCGGCGATGAACGCCTGCAGCTCAGGATTGTTCTGTGCGGCCTGGGTGGCCAGCGGGTGCTCGGCGGCCACGGCGACGTAGGTCGCGCCCATCAGGGTGTCCGGACGGGTGGTGAAGACTTTGAGTGCGCCAGCTTCGCCGATGGAGTCGACGTTGTAGGGGAACTGCACTTCCATGCCCTTGGACTTGCCGATCCAGTTGCGCTGCATGGTCTTGACCTGTTCAGGCCAGCCCGGCAAATCGTCGAGGCTCGACAACAGTTCATCCGCGTAGGCGGTGATCTTGAAGTAGTACATCGGGATTTCGCGCTTTTCGATCAGCGCGCCGGAGCGCCAGCCGCGACCGTCGATCACCTGTTCGTTGGCGAGGACGGTCTGGTCGACAGGGTCCCAGTTCACGGTGCCGCTTTTTTTGTAGATCACCCCTTTTTCGAACAGGCGGGTGAACAGCCATTGTTCCCAACGGTAGTAATCCGGCTTGCAGGTGGTGACTTCGCGGGACCAGTCCACCGCCAGGCCCAGGCTGCGCAGCTGGGTCTTCATGTAGGCGATGTTTTCGTAGGTCCACTTGGCGGGGGCCACGTTGTTTTTCATCGCGGCGTTTTCCGCCGGCATGCCGAAGGCGTCCCAACCCATGGGTTGCAGGACGTTCTTGCCTTGCATGCGCTGGTAGCGGGAGATGACGTCGCCGATGGTGTAGTTACGCACATGCCCCATGTGTAGCTTGCCGCTGGGGTAAGGGAACATCGACAGGCAATAGAATGTCTCCTTGCCTGGCTGTTCACTGACTTCAAAGGACTTTTGCTCGTCCCAGAAGGTTTGGGCGGCATTTTCTATTTCACGGGGCTGATATTGTTCGTGCATGGCTACTTTTGAACTGAATAGGGGTGGCCTAATCCTCTTCG
The DNA here is from genome assembly GCF_049132125.1 of Pseudomonas sp. NFX5. Classification (NCBI taxonomy): domain Bacteria; kingdom Pseudomonadati; phylum Pseudomonadota; class Gammaproteobacteria; order Pseudomonadales; family Pseudomonadaceae; genus Pseudomonas; species Pseudomonas sp. NFX5. The sequence continues at coordinate 206,773 of NZ_JAFMZG010000014.1, read as the reverse complement.
GTGCAACGTTCAGGTTGTTCGACACCAAAAAGCGGCGCGTCCGTGCCCAAACCCTGCGGGAAGTGGAGTTACAGGAAGCGCCGTAGCATACATGACCCCACTCTATCGAGGGAAACCCTGATTGCGCGGCAAGGGCCGTCTGTCGCGGCGCCGGGCAGGCGCCCCCACGGTGACTACGCTGTTTATTGGGGAGCAGTTCTTTCTTCAATGAGGTGAGGGGATGGTTGAATCGCAGCGAATCGCAACGAAACCGGAAATCTACGAAGGACTGATCGACCGATTGGGTCGTGCATTGGATGCAGCGAGGACCGCGGGCCGATTGCGTGATGAACGGCCCGTCGAGTTGGAACTGCGCGGCTTGAGCCGTGCGGAGCTGGAACTGATCAAAGCTTACCTGGAACGTAATAGGCGCAGTGCGCCTCCTTGGGTGGCAACCCCGCCAGCCAAAGAGCCTACGCACTCAGCCAAGGTGGTGTGGCTCAAGGACTTGTCGGCCGGTCGTGGCCCGGAAAGGCTCCGGTCCGCCCGCTTCAAGTAGTTCACTCCCCAGGAACACATCATCGTGCCATGTCACTGTAAAGATTGTCGCTAAACCCCGTTACACCTTAGGCTTCGGGCATCTATGGAGATGCCCGATGCCTATTCGTTATTTCATCAAACAACTGCTCCTGCCACCCGGCATTCTCTTGCTGCTGCTGGCCCTTGCCTGGTGGTTTCGTCGCAGCCGCCCCCGTTTGGCCGGCTGCTGCTTTGCCCTCGGGTTTGGCGGCATGTGGTTGATCAGCCTGCCGGTGGCGGTGCAGTGGGGCGCACGTGCCCTGGAGACCGAACCACCGTTGGCCCGTGAAGACTGGTCGACCCTGGCCCGCCGCGCCGATGCCATTGTGGTGCTGGGCTCGGGACGCGAGCGCGGCGACCCGGCCTGGGGTTCTGATCAGCCGACCGGTATCGGCCTGGAGCGCCAGCGGTATGCCGCGCGACTGGCCAAGGCCTCCGGGCTGCCGGTGCTGACCACCGGTGGCCTGCATTACGGCACGCCGCCCAGCGAGGCGCAGTTGATGGCGGTGTCGATGCAGGATGACTTCGGCGTTGCTGTGCGCTGGAAGGAAGAACGCAGCCGCACCACCTGGGAAAACGCGCAGATGAGTGCCGGGATTCTATTGCCCGAGGGCATCAAGCGTGTGGTGGTCGTGACCCAGGCCTGGCACATGCCGCGGTCGGTGTGGAGTTTTGAAAAGGCCGGCTTCACCGTGGTGCCGGCGCCGGTGGGGTTCCTTGGCGTGGACAACGCTCGGCCGCTGGGCGGTTGGATGCCGGAGTTCAAGTCGGTGTGGCAGAGCGGGCAGTTGATCAATGAAGCGGTGGGGCAGCTAGGCTACCGGTTGTTCTATCGATAACCCTGCTGATTAAAATGCAGATCAAAGTGTGGGAGGGGGCCAGCCCCCTCCCACATTTTGTTTCGCGTTGGCTGTTAAACGGTTTTGGCCATCCGGCCTGCCAGCAACGCCCAACCAAACAGCGCCAGGCACACGATGATCAGCGGCCACGAGCGCCATTGCAGGTACGGCGTCAGGTTGTGCATCGGCACCACTTCGCCGTAGAGAATGCCGCGTTCGAACTGCGGGATCTGCACGGTGATCTGCCCAAACGGGTTGATCAACCCGGTCACGCCATTATTGGTGGCGCGGATCATCCAGCGGCCAGCCTCCAGCGCACGCATCTGCGCCATTTGCAGGTGCTGCAAGGGGCCGATGGAGCGGCCGAACCAGGTGTCATTGCTGATGGTCAGCAGCAGGTCGCTCTGGGCTGAAAGGCCGGCGGCGAACTCCGGGTATACCACTTCGTAGCAAATGAACGGCGCAATCTGATAGCCCTTGGCTTGCAGCATCGGCTGGTCGGCAGGGCCCCGGGCGAAGTCCGACATGGGCAGGTCGAAGAAGGCAATCAGGCCGCGCAGCATGTCCTGCAGCGGCACGTACTCGCCAAACGGCACCAGTTTCTGCTTGAGGTAGGTGCCGTCACCTTCACCCACCACGGTGATGCCGTTGAAGTAGCGCTTCTGGTGATGCACTTCCTGGCGTATCGGCACGCCAGTGATCAACGCGGTGTGCCGGTCGGCCGCAAACTTGCCCATCATTCCCAGGTAGCCCTCGACGGACTCCTTGAGCACCGGCACCGCCGTTTCCGGCCACACTAGCAGGTCGACCGGCTTGGAGCTGAAGCTCATGTCGCGGTACAGCGCGAGCTGCGCATTGAGCTGCTCGGGGTCCCACTTCATGCTTTGTTCGACGTTACCCTGAATCGCGGCAACGCTCAGCGGCGCGCCGGACGGCGTGGTCCAGGCATGATGCTTGAGCGCCAGGCCGATGGCCCAGGGCGCTACCAGCAACACCAGGCCGGCGCCGATAAACCCATTGCGTTTGCCGGCCAGCAGGCGCGGCAGGTTGCACAGCAGGGCGGCCGTCAGCGCCAGGGCAAAGGAAATCAGCCACATCCCGCCTACTGGCGCCAGGCCGGTTAGCGGGCCGTCGAGCTGGCTGTAACCGGAATACAACCATGGGAATCCGGTGAGGAACCAGCCGCGAAAGGCTTCCTGGCCGACCCACAACGCGGCAAACGTGAGCGCATCCGCCAACGGCGCTTCATTGCGACGCAGCCAGCGCGCCCACAGCCAGGCGGGCAGGGCGAAGAACCAGGCAATGGCGGCGGTGAACAGCAGCATCAGGAACCCCGCCAGCAGCACCGAAGCGCCGCCGAAGTGGTGGATGCTGTAGTAGATCCAGCTGGTGCCGGCGCCAAACAGGCCGAACCCGAAGCACCAGCCACGGCCCAGGGCCTGGCGCGGCGTCAGCTCCCGCAGCCCGACATAGAACAATCCGACCGCAACCAATGCAAACGGCCACAGGTCGAACGGCGCCAGCGCCAGGGTGGTGATGGCGCCGGCCACCACGGCCAGCAGATTACCGGGCCAGCCGGGGCGGGTCAGACGGCGCATATCAATCCTTAGCGGGCAATAGGTGTCAGGCGGATCAAGTGGATGCGGCGGCTGTCGGCATTCAGGATGCGGAAGCGATAGGCGCCGATCTCGGTGGTTTCGTTACGCTTGGGCAGGTGCCCGAACGCACTCATCACCAGGCCACCGACGGTGTCGAACTCGTCGTCGGAGAATTCGCTGTCGAAGAACTCGTTGAAGTTCTCGATCGGCGTCAGCGCCTTGACCAGGAAGTCACCGCTGGGCAGCGGCTTGATATAGCTGTCTTCTTCGACGTCGTGTTCGTCTTCGATGTCGCCGACGATCTGTTCCAGCACGTCTTCGATGGTCACCAGGCCCGCCACGCCGCCGTATTCGTCGATCACAATGGCCATGTGATTGTGGTTGGCGCGAAATTCGCGCAGCAGCACATTCAGGCGCTTGGATTCAGGCACGAAGGTGGCCGGACGCAGCAAGTCCTTGATGTTGAAGCTGTCACCGTTCTCCTTGAGGATAAGCGGCAGCAGGTCCTTGGCCAGCAGGACGCCCATGACGTCGTCATGGCTTTCGCCGATCACCGGGTAGCGCGAGTGCGCCGAGTCGATCACGGCCGGGAGGAATTCCCGTGGGGTCTGGGTCGCCTTGATGCTGATCATCTGCGAGCGCGGGACCATGATGTCCCGAACCTGCAGGTCAGCCACCTGGATGGCGCCTTCGACGATGGCCAGCGCTTCGCTGTCCAGCAACTTGTTCTGGTGGGCCTCGCGCAGCAGCTCCAGCAGCTCCTGGCGGTTTTTCGGCTCGTGGGCAAAAGCCTGGGTCAGTTTACCCAGCCATGACTTTTGCCCGTTGCTCGATCGGTCTTCGCTCATAGCGATTACTCTAAATCCTTTGATGTGACAGTTGAGTGTTGATCAGTTTTCGTCGTCTGCATATGGATCCGGGTGACCCAATTCTGCAAGCAACGTTCGTTCCAGTGCTTCCATTTCCTCGGCTTCTTCATCGTCTATATGGTCGTAACCCAAGAGATGCAAGCAGCCGTGGATGACTAGATGGGCCCAGTGAGCCTCAAGTTCCTTGCCTTGTTCCTTCGCTTCACGCTCGACCACCTCGACGCAGATCACCAGGTCGCCCAGCAGGGGGATATCCAGCAACTCATCGGGTACGTCGGCGGGAAACGACAGCACGTTGGTCGCGTAGTCCTTCTGGCGCCAGGTGTGGTTCAGCTCGCGGCCCTCGGGCTCGTCCACCAGGCGGATGGTCAGTTCCGAGTCGGCGCTGCGCTGGCGCAGGGCCAGGGCGCACCATTGACGGAACTGTTCTTCGCTGGGGGCGGGCGCTTCGGTGGCCAGCTGCAGGTCAAGCTCAAGCATCGCGGCGAACGTCCTTGGCCGCTGCGTCATCGCGGTGGTCGAAGCGCTCGTAGGCTTCGACAATGCGCTGCACCAGCGGGTGGCGGACCACGTCCTTGGGCATGAAGTGCGTGAAGCTGATACCCGGCACGTCCTTGAGCACCTCGATCACCTGGGCCAGGCCGGACTTGGTGCCCTTGGGCAGGTCGACCTGGGTGACGTCACCGGTGATCACGGCGGTGGAGCCGAAACCGATCCGGGTGAGGAACATCTTCATCTGCTCGACGGTGGTGTTCTGGCTTTCGTCGAGGATGATGAAGCTGTTGTTCAAGGTGCGGCCGCGCATGTAGGCCAGCGGGGCGATCTCGATCACCTGGCGCTCGATCAGCTTGGCCACGTATTCAAAGCCGAGCATCTCGTACAGCGCGTCGTAGAGCGGGCGCAGGTACGGGTCGATCTTCTGGGCCAGGTCGCCGGGCAGGAAGCCGAGTTTTTCACCGGCCTCGACCGCTGGGCGCACCAGCAGGATACGGCGTACTTGCTCACGCTCCAGGGCGTCGACCGCACAGGCCACGGCCAGGTAGGTCTTGCCGGTACCGGCGGGGCCGATGCCGAAGTTGATGTCGTTGCCGAGGATTTCCTTGACGTAGCGCTGCTGATTCAAGCCGCGCGGGCGAATCATGCCTTTTTTGGTGCGCAGGGCCACGCTGGCTTCGGCCACCGGGTTGTTGGCCAGGTCTTCCACGGCGGATTCCTGCAGGTACAGGTGCACCGTTTCCGGCGACAGCTCGCTACCCTTGGTTTCACGGTAGAGGCGGCGCAGCAGGTTTTCTGCAGACGTGGTGTGTTGGGGTTCACCAATAAGCTCGAACTGATTGCCGCGATTGCGGATCTCGATGCTCAGGCGTTGCTCGATCAGGCGCAGGTGCTCGTCGAACTGTCCGCACAGGTTGGCGAAACGGCGAGCCTCAAAGGGCTCGAGGAGAAAACGATGGGGTTCTGCTATGGGTGCGTTCAAGGTTGCTTTTAGCCGCCCTTTGGCTGTTTAGGTGAAAGAGAGGATAACGCCAGTGACGCGGGTACGAAAGCACTTACGTCATTGGAATGTTGCACGGTTCCAATGTGGGAGGGGGCTTGTCCCCCTCTCACCTTTATTGCACCAGCGAGCCGCGCAGCGAGTGCGGTTGCGCCGCATCGATATGCACGTCGGCAAACTGACCGATCAATGTCGGATTATCGCAACGGAAGTTGACGATCCGGTTGTTCTCGGTACGGCCCTGCAATTCACCAGGGTCTTTTTTCGAGTAGTCGGTGACCAGGATGCGCTGGATCGAACCGACCATTTGTCGGCTGATCTCGAAACCCTGCTGGTTGAGGCGATGTTGCAGCGCGTTCAAGCGCTCTTTTTTCAGCGCTTCCGGGGTTTCATCCAACAGGTCCGCCGCCGGGGTGCCGGGGCGCTGGCTGTAGACGAACGAGTAGGAGAAGTCGAAACCGACGTCTTCGATCAGCTTCATGGTCTGCTGGAAGTCTTTCTCGGTTTCGCCGGGGAAGCCGACGATAAAGTCCGAACTGATGCAGATGCCCGGCACCGCTGCACGCAATTTGCGCAGTTTGGATTTGTATTCCAGGGCGGTGTGGTTGCGTTTCATCGCCGAGAGGATGCGGTCCGAGCCCGACTGCACCGGCAAGTGCAGGTGCTTGACCAGTTCCGGCACGTCGGCATGGGCCTGGATCAGGCTGTCGGAGAATTCCAGCGGGTGCGAGGTGGTGTAGCGAATGCGCTCGATGCCATCCACCGCAGCGACCACGCGGATCAACTCCGCCAGGTCAGCCAGGCGCCCGTCGTGGGTCAGGCCGCGATAGCCGTTGACGTTCTGGCCCAGCAGGGTCACTTCGCGCACGCCGTTTTCGGCCAGGTGGATGATTTCTGCGAGCACGTCGTCAAACGGCCGGCTGACCTCTTCACCACGGGTGTAGGGCACCACACAGAAGGTGCAGTACTTGCTACAGCCTTCCATCACCGACACGTAGGCGCTCGGCCCGTCGATGCGCGGTTCGGGCAAGTGGTCGAATTTTTCGATTTCCGGGAACGAGACGTCGACCTGGGGCAGCTTGGTGATGCGTGCGGCGTCGATCATTTCCGGCAGGCGGTGCAGGGTCTGTGGGCCGAAGACCACGTCGACATACGGCGCACGGTCGCGGATCGCGGCGCCTTCCTGGCTGGCCACGCAACCGCCGACGGCGATCACCATGTCCGGGTTGGCCAGCTTCAATTCGCGCCAGCGGCCCAGCTGCGAGTACACACGGTCCTGGGCCCGCTCGCGGATCGAGCAGGTATTGAGCAGGATCACGTCGGCATCTTCGGCGCGGGCGGTGACTTCCAGGGCCTGGTGTTCACCCAGCAGGTCGACCATGCGCGAGCTGTCGTACTCGTTCATCTGGCAACCGTGGGTTTCGATATAAAGCTTCTTGGCCATGGGAATCGTCAACTGGTGGTAAAGAACCGCGCATTATAGGGGTCATGCCCATCGGTTCCTAGCACTGTGCATCGGGTGCCATGCTATAGTTCGCGCCCTCTTTTATATCCCCCATGTGTTCCTCACCCACCATGACCAAACGTGAAGCTCCAATCTATAAGGTGATTTTCCTCAACCAGGGCCAGGTGTTCGAAATGTACGCCAAGCAGATCTATCAAAGTGATCTGTGGGGTTTCCTGGAAGTGGAAGAGTTCGTCTTTGGCGAGCGCACACAGCTGGTCGTCGACCCGGGCGAGGAAAAGCTCAAGGCCCAGTTCGAAGGCGTGGTGCGCAGTTTTGTGCCGATGCATTCGATCGTGCGCATCGACGAAGTCGAGCGCCTGGGCACGCCGAAAATCAGCGAAGCCCGGGGCATGAGCAATGTCATGCCGTTTCCGATGCCGATGCCTGAGAAGTAAAGTCTCTTGATGAATTTGTAGGACGCTTCTGAAATGCACCTGTAGTGCATGGACATTCTGCTGGAAAAGTAGCAGTTTTCGTCCATGCCGAGGGGGTGCCATGACTACATCAAGAATAAAATGCCTCGAAGTTTTCCCGTACTTCAACACTGTTAAACCACACCATTAGTTAACGCCGAGTTTCTTCTCACGCAGTCATTAACGAACTTATCTGTTCGGGAGTAGCCCCGTGCGCGATCCTCGCTATGACATTCTGTTTGAACCGGTGCAAATCGGCCCGGTTCGCACCCGCAACCGTTTTTATCAAGTTCCCCACTGTAATGGCATGGGCCATGTGCACCCCTCGGCCATGGCCCGCATGCGTGGCATAAAAGCCGAGGGCGGTTGGGGCGTGGTTTGCACTGAAGAGTGTGAAATCAGCCCGCTGAGCGAGTTCTCCCCTTACATAGAGGCGCGCTTGTGGGATGAACGCGACATTCCGGCACTCGCACTGATGTGCGAGGCGGTCCACCAGCACGGTTCACTGGCCGGCATCGAATTGGCGTTCAATGGTTACTCCGCGCCCAACCGCTACAGCCGTGAAATCCCCTGGGCGCCCTCCAATACGCCGGTGCGTGGTTATGACCCCGTCCAGGCGCGGGCCATGAGTCGTGCCGATATCCAGCAGTTACGCGCCATGCACCGCGCAGCCGCGCTGCGGGCGCGGGACGCGGGGTTTGACATCATCTATGTCTATGCCGGGCATGACCTGAGTGTGCCTTTCCATTTCCTCACACCACGTAATAACCGCCGCACCGATGAGTACGGCGGCGTGCTGGAAAACCGCGTGCGCCTGCTGCGCGAACTGATTGAGGACACCCGCGATGCGGTGGGTGATCGATGCGCCGTGGCGGTGCGCCTGGCGGTGGATGAGCAGATGGCCGGCGGTCTGTGTCGCGAGGGCGAAGGGGCTGAAGTTTTCTCGATGCTGGCGGACTTGCCGGACTTGTGGGATGTGAATGTCGCCGATTGGTCCAATGACAGCGTCACCGCGCGCTTTGCCTCGGAAGGTTATCAAGAGGCCTTCCTGCTGGGGCTCAAATCGCTGACCTGCAAGCCGGTGGTAGGCGTCGGGCGGTTCACCTCGCCGGACACCATGGCCTCCATGGTCCGCCGTGGCGTTCTCGACCTCATTGGTGCGGCCCGCCCTTCGATTGCCGATCCTTTCCTGCCAAAAAAGATTGAAGAGGGGCGCGCTGAAGAGATCCGTGAATGCATTGGCTGCAATGTGTGTGTCAGTGGCGATCACACCAGCACGCCTTTGCGCTGTACTCAGAATCCGACCATGGGCGAGGAGTGGCGGCGCGGCTGGCACCCGGAGGCGGTGAAGCGGGCGGATGAGCCAGGGCGCGCGCTGGTGGTCGGCGCCGGCCCTGCTGGGCTTGAGTGCGCGCGGATACTGGGCGCGCGAGGGATGGACGTTGCGCTTGTGGACAGCCAGCGCACGCTGGGCGGACGCGTAGCCTTGGAGGCGCGGCTTCCGGGGCTGGCGAGTTGGGCGCGGGTCATCGATTATCGACTGGATGCCTTAAGCCGCCTGGCATCGGTCGAGGTTTATCGGGAAAGTCCTTTGCAGGCCCAGGACGTCCTCGACTTTGCTGCCGAGCATGTATTTATCGCCACCGGCTCTCGCTGGCGGCGGGACGGGTTGGGGCGCGCCCTGCGGTGGGTGTTACCGGGCCTGGAGTGCCTGCCCGTGCTGACGCCGGACGATCTGATGGCGGGTGTACTACCGCCTTCACCGGTGCTGCTGTTCGACGACGATCACTATTACATGGGCAGTGTGTTGGCCGAGCACCTGGTGGCGCGGGGACTCGACGTGATATTCGTCACCCCTGCGGCGGATGTGGCGGCCTGGACCCACAACACCCTGGAGCAGCATCGCATCCAGCGCCGGCTGCTGGAGTTGAATGTCACGATCATCCCGTCCCATACACTGGTCAGTGGTATGCCGGAAGGTGTGCTGGCAGGGTGCGTCTACACCGCGCGGACCTCCTTCATTCCAGCCGCATCACTGGTGTTGGTCACCTCCCGCGAGCCCGAGCAGGCGCTGTTTCAGGCGTTGAATAACGCACCCGAACAATCACTGGCGGCCGGTATCAGTACGCTGACCTTGATCGGCGACTGTATGGCGCCGGGCACGATTGCTGCGGCGGTGTATTCCGGGCATCGAATGGCACGAGAGTTTGATGCGCCTGCTGATTCTTTGTTTCTACGACGAGAGATTCCGTTTATCGAAGTGTAGCCAGTCCTGCTGTTTGATTAATAACGAGGAATACAATAATGAAAAAAATAATCCTGATGTTATTCGCCATGTTATTTGTAAGTGCGCCACTCGTTGCCAGGGACTATGCGGTAATTCGTTTCGGTGCCGACCCCAACTATGCGCCGTTTGCCTATAAGGACAGTGCGGGAACTTTGACCGGTTTCGAAGTTGATATAGGCAATGCTCTATGCGCGCGTTTGAAGATTCGCTGCCAATGGGTCGAAAGCGACTTCGACGGACTGGTCCCGAGCCTGAACGCCGGCAAGATCGACGCAATCCTGGCTTCAATGACGGTTACTGAAGCACGGCAAAAGGTGATCGATTTTTCCTCGGAGGTGTTTTCCAGTCCCACTGCCATGGTATTCCGCCCCGGCACTGAACTGGCCAAGGGGACGGCCGTTGGCTACTTACAGGGCAGTACCCAGGAAACCTATGCCCGCCAAGTGCTTGTTAAACAGGGCATGAAGGTCGTGGCGTACGCCGATCAGGAGCAGGTGTACGCCGACCTGGTGGCGGGCCGCTTGCAGGCTTCGCTGCAAGATGCTCAGCAGGCGCAAAGCGGATTTTTGCGCTTGCCCCAAGGCGCGGGGTTTGTGCTGGGACCGTTGATTGAAAGCGAACTGATGCCCTCCCAAAGTGCCATTGGTATCGCCAAGGGCAATCACGCGTTAAAAGCCTTGCTGGACAAAGGGCTGGCCGCCCTGCACGCGGATGGCACCTATGCCCGGTTACAGGAACAGTACTTCCCGGGTGTGGACATGTTCAGCGGTCAATGATCGGCGAGGGCGCAACCATGCTACCTACCTTCACGCAGTTCGCTGCGACCCTGGAGGGCTTCGCGCCGTTGTTATTGCGCGGTGTCTGGGTCACGTTGCAACTGGCGCTGCTGTCGCTGCTGCTGGGGCTGACATTCGGCCTGCTCGGTGCGGGCGCCAAGTTGTCCGGGTGCAGGGCCTGGCGCTTCTGCGCACAGCTCTACACCACCCTGATCCGTGGGGTGCCGGACCTGCTGTTGATGTTGTTGATTTTCTACGGAGTGCAAACCGGTTTGAGTCGTCTGACGCAGGAACTGGGCTGGGCCTACATCGAAATCGACCCTTTCAGCGCAGGAGTGCTCACCCTGGGGTTTATCTACGGCGCCTATTTCACCGAAACCTTTCGCGGCGCCTTGCTGGCCGTGCCTCGCGGTCAGTTCCAGGCCGCCAAGGCCTTGGGCATGACCTTCAGCCAAGGTTTTGTGCACGTGATATTCCCGCAAATGATGCGGTTCGCCCTGCCAGGGCTGGGCAATAACTGGATGGTTTTGCTCAAGGCCACTGCGCTGGTATCGATCATCGGCCTGGCGGATTTGATCAAAGTGGCCCAGGTAGCGGGCAAGAGCAGCCAGCAGGTGTTGGCCTTTTTGCTGATGGCGGCGTTGATCTACCTAGTGCTCAGCAGCGTTTCAAACCTCGTATTGCGTTGGTTGGAGCGTCGCTACTGCGGGGGTGTGCAGGAGTCGCCGCGATGATCGAGCTGATTCAGGAATACTGGCGGCCCTTGCTCTACTCCGACGGTCAACAACTGACGGGCCTGGCCATGACCCTATGGCTGACCAGTGCCTCGCTGTGTTTCGGCCTGCTGCTTGCACTGCCACTGTCCATTGCCAGGGCGTCCTCCCGGCGCCGGTGGCGTTGGCCGGTGCAAAGCTTCACCTATCTGTTTCGCGGTACGCCGCTGTATATCCAGTTGCTCATCTTCTACACCGGGATCTACAGCATTGCCGCAGTGCGTGAGCAACCACTGCTGGATGGGTTTTTCCGCGACGCACTGAACTGCACGCTGCTGGCGTTCGCCTTGAATACCGGGGCCTACACCACGGAAATACTGGCGGGTGCCATTCGAGCGACGCCGCGTGGTGAAATCGAGGCTGCAAGGTCCCTGGGGTTCGATGGCTGGAAGCTGTATGTCCACTTGATCATGCCTTCGGCCCTGCGCCGCGCATTGCCCTACTACAGCAATGAAGTGATCTTCATGCTGCACTCCACCACGTTGGCGTTTACCGCCACCGTGCCGGACATCCTCAAAGTGACCCGGGATGCCAACGCTGCCACCTTCCTGACCTTCCAATCCTTCGGCCTCGCCGCAGCCCTTTACCTGTGCATCACCTTTGCCTTGGTCGGTCTGTTTCGCCTGGCAGAACGGCGATGGCTGCGCTTTCTTGATCCGGGCCGATAGGGGGTCGATATGCAGACTCATGTGCATGAGTTACTGGCGGCCGTGCCAGGTACGACGCGACAGATCCATAGTTTTCATTACGGTCCGGGCAATGCATCGGGGAAGGTCTATCTCCAGGCGTCGCTGCATGCCGATGAGCTGCCGGGGATGCTGGTTTTATGGCATCTCAAGCAACGGTTGGCGCAGCTGGAAGCGGCCGGGTTGTTGCGTTGGTCGGTCGTCCTCGTGCCGGTGGCCAATCCGCTGGGGTTGGAGCAAGTGCTGATGGATGTGCCCCAGGGGCGCTTCGATAACGACAGCCGGGAGAACTTCAATCGTTTCTTCCCTGATGTCAGCCAGCAGGTCGGTGATTGCGTGCAAGGTCTGTTGACTGATGATCCTGCCAGCAATCTGCAGCTGATTCGTTCGAGCCTTCGGCAAGCGCTCGCCAGCCAAGTGCCGGCGACGCAATTGCAGTCAATGCGCCTGACCCTGCAGGCGCTGGCCTGTGACGCCGATATCGTGTTGGACCTGCACTGTGATTTCGAAGCCGTGCAGCACTTGTACCTGTCGCCGGATTTCTGGCCACAGGTGGAACCCCTGGCCCGCTACTTGGGCGCCAGGGCCTGCTTTTTGACAAAAGAGGCAGGCGGGCAATCGTTCGATGAGTGCTTTACGTTGTTTTGGGAGCAGATGCAGGCGCGTTTCCCTGGGCGCTTTTCGCCACCCGGGTTCGCTGTGACGGTTGAGTTACGAGGGGTTGCCGATGTGGACCATGGGCTGGCACGTCAGGATTGCCAGGCTTTGATTCAGTACCTGATTCAGTGCGGAGCCATTGATGGCCAGACGTCATGCCCGCCGGCATTACTCAACCGGCCGACGCCGTTGGCCGGGGTAGAGCCCGTGATGAGTCCGGTGGGAGGTTTGATTGTGTTTTGCGCGCAGGTGGGCGATTACCTGGAGGCGGGGCAAACCCTGGCCGAAATCATTGATCCGATCACCGACCGCGTCACACCGGTGGTTTGTACGCGTGGGGGGCTTTTGTATGTTCGTTCAGTGCGGCGAATGGCAACTGCGGGAATGACCATTGCCCATGTCGCAGGTGCGAAGGCCTATCGACAGGGGTATCTGTTATCGCCTTGAGCATCAGGGCAGGGGTGAGAAGGGCGAGCGCCCATCGGCGCTCTGCAGCTCCAGCAGGTAGTTGCGGAAAATCTGCCCCAGGACCTGGGTGGCCACTTCCAATTCATCGCGTTGCATGTGCTCGGCGACTTCGTCGGCGGTGTCCAGCGCGTCTTCGGCGCCGTTGACCGCGGCCATTTTCAGCACGATATAGGCCTGGACGTTATTGGCCGGCACGCCTTCGCCTTTGAAGAACATGGTGCCCAACTGGAATTGCGCCTGGGCGTGGCCCTGCAGCGAGGCTTTCTCGAAGTAGCTCAAGGCTTTGTTGAGGTCACGGGCCGGGTTCTTGCTGTCGTGGTAGTACTCGCCCAACTCGTATTGCGCCTGCGCATCCCCATCGTCGGCCTGTTTCTGACACGCGCTCAGGGCTTCGGCCTGGCTGTCCGGCTGGGTATTGAGGGTGCAACGACCCATCGCTGGGATTAACAACGAGTTGCCGCCTGCCTGGGCTTGTGCCAGCAGCGGCTGAAGGAGCAACAGGCAGCCCAGTACCAGGGTGCGGCCGGTGCGTTTCATGGGAATCGACTTACCTCTGACGGGGCGCGCGGATCCTCTCGGGATCCAATAAGCGCGCATTATGAAATAAGCAGGCCTCTGCTTACAAAGTCTTTACTCGTTTTTCTGCTGCTTGGGCAAGTTATCTGCCGGATTGCAGGTAAATTCTCGGAAAAATAAGGAAATCCCTGTAGGCAAAGTAGCAAATCTGACGCCGCCCACAGCGACGTCAGGTTTTTGCTCCGGCTTATTTCAGGGCGGCGAAGGCGCGCTCGGCGGCATCCAGAGTCAGTTTCAGCTCGGCATCGCCATGGGCGATCGAGGTGAAGCCGGCTTCGAAGGCACTCGGCGCCAGGTACACGCCGCCCTCCAGCATCAGGTGGAAGAAGCGCTTGAACAGGTCGGCATCGCTGCCCATCACATCATCAAAGGTGACGATGTCATCGGCACCGCTGAAGTACAGGCCAAACATGCCGCCTGCTTGCGTGGTCACGAACGGGATACCGGCGGCGTCGGCGCGCTGTTGCAGGCCGTCCAGCAGGCGGGTGGTGTAGTCGGTCAGCTCGGCGTGGAAGCCCGGGCGGCTGATCAGGCGCAGGGTGGTCAGGCCGGCCGCCATGGCCAGCGGGTTACCCGAGAGTGTGCCGGCCTGGTACACCGGGCCCAGCGGCGCGATGTGCTGCATGATTTCGCGCTTGCCGCCGAAGCAGCCCACGGGCATGCCGCCCCCGATGATCTTGCCGAACGTGCTCAGGTCCGGCGTGACGCCGTAGTGCGCCTGGGCACCGCCGAGGGCAACGCGGAAGCCGGTCATCACTTCGTCGAAAATCAGCACCACGCCGTGCTTGTCGCACTGTTCGCGCAGGCCTTCCAGAAATCCTGGGGCGGGCGGCACGCAGTTCATGTTGCCGGCCACCGGCTCGACGATGATGCACGCCACGTCCTGGCCGACTTCGCTGAGCATCTGCTCGACGGCACCGATGTCGTTGAACGGCAGGGTCAGGGTGTGTTTGGCGAACGCTGCCGGTACGCCGGCCGAGCTGGGTACGCCTTGGGTCAGCGCGCCGGAACCGGCTTTGACCAGCAGGCTATCGGAATGGCCGTGGTAGCAGCCTTCGAACTTGATGATGCTGTCGCGGCCGGTGAAACCACGGGCCAGGCGAATCGCACTCATGGTGGCTTCGGTGCCGGAGCTGACCATGCGCACCATCTCCATCGACGGCACGATGCTGCAGACCAGATCGGCCATCTCGGTTTCCATGGCGGTCGGTGCGCCGTAGGACAGGCCGTGTTCCAGCTGCCTGCGCACGGCGTCCAGCACGTCGGGGTGGCTGTGGCCGAGGATCATCGGGCCCCAGGAGCCGACGTAATCCACGTAGCGCTTGTCATCTTCGTCGGTGACGTAGGCGCCTTCGGCATGCTTGAAGAACAACGGCGTGCCGCCCACGCTTTTGAACGCACGCACGGGGGAGTTCACACCGCCGGGGATGTGTTTCTGGGCATCGGCAAACAGGGTTTCGGAACGAGACATGGTGAGGGCTCTCTGAATTCAGGATTTGATTAATGCGTTGAAGGCGCGGGCGCGGCGCGTGACTTCCTGGGTACTGTCGGCACCGAACAGGCCGTGGACCACGGCCAGCAGGTCGGCACCCTGGGCCACCAACGGTCCGGCGTTTTCCAGGGTGATGCCGCCGATCACGCAGATCGGCACATGCAGGCGCTTGCGGGCCTCGGCGAGCATTTCAACGGTGGCGGCCGGAGCACCCGGCTTGGTGTTGGAATTGAAGAAGCGGCCGAAGGCGACATAACTGGCGCCTTCCTTCGCCGCCTGTTCGGCCAGTTCGATCTGGCCGTGGCAGGTGGCGCCGATGATCGCCTTGGAGCCGAGCAGCGCACGGGCCGGCGTCAGTGGGCCGTCGGTCTGGCCCAGATGCACGCCGACGCCCAGGCGGGCGGCCAGGTCGAAGTCATCATTGATAATAAGCTGGGTCTTGTAGCGCGAGCACAGCTCCCGCAGTTTTTCCGCTTCGCGCAGGCGCCGGGCTTCGTCGCTGCTTTTGTCGCGGTACTGCAGCAGGGTCACGCCACCGTCCAATGCCGCTTCGACGTAGGCGAGGAACTTGCCGGCCAACAGTTGGCTGTCGGTAATGGCGTAAAGGCCACGTAGTTTCATCGGGCAGGCCTCTTGCTGTTAAGAGCAGATAGTTACGAGCAGAAATCCAGCGGCAGCCGGCGCGGTACGAACTGGCCCTGGCCGAGTTGTTCGGCATCACGCAGGGTGCGCCAAGTGTAGTTAAGTGCCGACTGCACCGCACTCACCAGCCCTTCGCCTTGGGCGATCCGTCCGGCCAGGGCGCTGGCCAGGGTGCAGCCCGAACCGTGATAGCTGCCGGGCAGACGCTGGCAGGTAAAGGTCTGGCGCGTGCCATCACGGCTGTAGAGACGGTTGTGCACTTCATGCTCATCGCCATGGCCGCCGGTGATCAACAGGTGCTTGATGAACGGCAACAGCTTCGCGGCGCATTCGTCGGCGGTGCCCTCGGGCAGTTCGGCGAGGATGCGGGCTTCAGGCAGGTTCGGCGTGGCGATCAGCGATAACGGCAGCAGCCGCTCGCGCATGGCGTAGCCGACTTCGTCCTTGCCCAGGCTGCCACCGCCGCCGGCGCGCAGCACCGGGTCGCACACCACCGGCAGGTGCGGGTGCGCCTGCAGCAGTTCGACCACGGTGTCGACCATCGCGGTGGAGCCGAGCATGCCCAGCTTGACCGCCGCCACGTCGGAGTCACCGAGGACGGCATTGGCCTGGGCCATTACCCACTCACGGTCCAGTACGCGGAAATCGCTGACATTGACGGTGTTCTGCACGGTGAGGGCAGTGACGGCCGGGGCCGCATGGCAGCCTTGGGCGAGCAGGGCTTCGATATCTGCCTGCAAGCCGGCGCCACCACTGGGATCATGGCCGGAGAGACAGAGGACAACGGGGCGAGAGCTGTAGATATTCATGGTGCGCGAGCTTACCACCAAACGCTTTTGGCGGGGCCTTCGGGCGATGGTTGAATGTTGTCGCGCAAACGCCGCTTTTTTGGCGTGTGCTCGGCTGCGAAAACGCTCTGAAAGCCTTGTTCTAGAGCCTTTCAAAAAATTATTTCAATGGTGTCCAATGGCCTTTAGCGGCTATGCTAAAGTGGATTCAAACAACTTAACTGTACCGCCGGTGTACGTCTTCTCAAAAGGAATGGGGGGCTTTTGACATAACCGGACAGGCCACGCTGGGGCTCTATGCGCTATTTGCTGATCTTATTGTTGTGCGGGCTGCCGATGCTCGCCAGCGCCATCGAGTTCAACCAGGACACCCGAAGCCTGCCGCTGGGCCGAGCCATGCAAGTGCTCGAAGACCCCACCGATGCCCTCACCATCGCCGAAGTAAGTTCTCCCGCCTACGCTGCTCAATTCAAGCACCATGACAAAGCCACCCTCAACGCCGGCTATTCGCGCTCGGTGTTCTGGCTCAAGGTCGACCTGCATTACGTGGCCAGGGACCCCCGTGCCCCCCGCACCTGGTTCCTGGAGTTGGCTTACCCGCCGCTGAATCATCTGGACCTGTACCAGAACGATGGCACCGGCAACTATCGGCTGGCCGGCCGTACCGGCAGTGCGCTGCCTTTTTCCAGCCGGGAGGTCAGCCAGAGCAACTACCTGTTCAAGCTCAATTTCGTGCCCGACCAGCAGCAAACGCTCTACCTGCGCCTGCAAAGCGAGGGCTCGATCCAGGCGCCGTTGACGCTCTGGGCCGGCACCGCTTACCTGGAGCAACAACCGCTGCGCCTGTCGGTGCTGGGGGTGATCTATGGCGTCCTGCTGGGGATGCTGGTCTACAACCTGTTCATCTACCTGAGCGTGCGCGACACCAGCTACCTGTATTACATCCTCTATATCGCCTCGTTTGGCCTGTACCAGCTGTCGGTCAATGGCGTAGCCGTGCAGTACTTCTGGCCGAACAACCCGTGGTGGGCGAATGCGGCGGTGCCGTTGCTGATCGGTTCGGCGGCGCTGTTCGGCAGCCTGTTCGCCCGCAGCTTCCTGCATACCGCGCAGCACAGCCGCTGGCTCAACCGGCTCTTGCTGGCACTGGCGGTGTGCGGCGGCGCTGTGATGGCGCTGGCGCTGCTGACCAGCTATGCCCTGGCCTTGCGCCTGGCGACCGGCCTGGCGCTGGTATTCACCGTGACCATCTTCGTCGCCGCCATCAAGGCCTGGTACTGCGGCCAGCGGGTGGCGCGGTATTTCATCATCGCGTGGTCGGCGTTCCTGCTGGGCGGGGTGGTGAACACGCTGATGGTGCTGGGCTACTTGCCCAATGTGTTCCTCACCATGTACGCCAGCCAGATCGGCTCGGCAATTGAAGTGGCGCTGCTATCCCTGGCCCTCGCCGACCGCATCAATGCCATGCGTGAACAACAGGCACAGATCCTGTTCGATGCCAGCCAGAAGCTCGAAGTGCTCAACCAGCAACTGGCCCGCAGCAACCGTCTCAAGGATGAATTCCTCGCGACGCTGACCCACGAACTGCGCACGCCCATGAACGGTGTGATCGGCTCCCTTGAGCTGATGCAAACGGTGCCGCTGGACGACGACCTGGCGCAGTACCAGCAAACGGCCGCCGGTTCGGCACGGGACATGATGCGCATGGTCAACGGCATCCTCACCCTCACCGAATTGCAGGCCGGGCGCCTGAGTGCCCAGCCTCGGGTGTTCAGCCTGCGCGGCGTGCTCGACACCTTGCGCCAGCAATTCAACACCAGCGCCCAAGGCAAAGGCCTGGCATTTTCCATCGATGTGGCCGATGAGCTGCCGGACCGTGTGGTGGGCGACGCCGACAAACTGCTCCAGTGCCTGGATTGCCTGTTGGACAATGCGTTCAAGTTCACCCGCGAAGGTTCCGTGCGCCTGCGGGTGGTGGGTGTGCCTCACAGTGATGGCGACGTGCGCCTGAGCTTCATTGTGACCGACACCGGTATTGGCTTCGCCTTCCTTGACGAGGCGACCTTGTACCAGCGCTTTTTCCAACTCGATGGCTCCATGACCCGCGAATACGGCGGCCTGGGCATCGGCCTGGCCATCTGCCGGCAATTGATCGAGCTGTTGGGCGGGCGCCTTACCCATCATTCCGAGCCGCACAAGGGCAGCCGCTTCCAGCTGGACGTGAACGTCAGCCCGGTGCCGATCGAGGCAAAACCGGCGCCCGGCCGGCAACGCGCGCCCCAGGATTGCGCGGTATTGCTGGTGGATGACAACAGCGTCGGCCAGTTGGCGGTGCGCGGCATGTTGCTCAAGCTGGGTTACCGGGTGAAAACCGTGGACAGTGGCCCGGCGGCGTTGGCGGCCTTGCAGGGGCAAAGCTTCGACGCGGTCTTGCTGGATGTGCCCGAAGGCGGCTTCTCGTTGTGTTGTCAGATTCGTGCACTGCCGGGCTGCGGTGAATTGCCGGTGATCGCCTTGAGTACGTCGCTGCACACGTCCGAGCGCGAGCGCAGCCATGGCATCGGCATCACCGATCGCCTGGCCAAGCCGGTGCGCTTCGAGGCGCTGCAGGCGGTACTGGAGCGCCACCTGTTGAGCACGCTCGAGGGCGAAAGCGCCGGGCATTCGGCGGGTATGCCACTTTTTTAACCTGGATGACGGTGCTTAACTGAAAAAACCGGCCTCAATCGATCTGCGCCTTTATGGGTAGGTGCGCATTCGACAGGGCCTTTTTCCAGGAGGCCTGTCATGAACCTGCATCAGTTCGCCGAAACCCACGACGTCACCAACCAGCCGCCCTCCCTGGACGGCACCAACCTGTACCGCATCGACGCGCCCCTGCAAGACTGGTCGCGACGCTTTGGCGCCGGCTGGGCGCAGGCGCGCATCGATGCCTACGGGGCGTTGGCCGGCGGGCCGCTGATGGCGGCCGGGTTCCTGGCCAACCAGAACAAACCGGTGTTCAGCAGCCATGACCGGTATGGGCATCGCATCGACCTGGTGGAGTTTCACCCGGCCTACCACGAGCTGATGGGCACCGCGGTCGAGCATGGCCTGCCGTCGCTGCCGTGGGCCCATCCACAGTCCGGTGCCCATGTGGCGCGTGCGGCCATGACCTACCTGCACAGCCAGGCTGAGGCCGGCACCGGCTGCCCACTGACCATGACCTTCGCTTGCGTCCCGGCCCTGCGCTTGCAACCGGACCTGGCGCAGACCTGGCTGCCGAAAATCCTCAGCACCCACTATGACCCGCGCAATGTCGGCATTGCCCACAAGGCCGGTGCAACCATCGGCATGGCGATGACCGAGAAGCAGGGCGGCACCGACGTGCGCGCCAACACCACCCGCGCCTATCCGGTGGGCGCCGGCGGGCCCGGGCAAGCCTATGAACTGGTCGGTCACAAGTGGTTCTGCTCCGCGCCGATGTGCGATGCCTTCCTGACCCTGGCCCAGACCGACAAAGGCCTGACCTGTTTCCTGCTGCCCCGGCACCGCCCGGATGACACCCGCAACGAGTTCTATATCCAGCGCCTGAAAAACAAATTGGGCAACTGCTCCAATGCGTCCAGTGAAGTGGAGTTTCGTGGGGCCCTGGCCTGGATGATCGGTGAAGAGGGGCGTGGCGTGCCGACCATCATCGAGATGGTCGCAATGACCCGCTTCGATTGCATGGTGGGTTCCAGTGCCTTGATGCGCCAGGCGCTGACCCAGGCTAGCCATCACTGTGCTCATCGCCGGGTCGGTGGCCGTGTGCTCAGCGAGCAGCCGCTGATGCAAAACGTGCTGGCCGACCTCGCCCTGGAAAGCGAAGCCTCGCTGGCCTTGAGCATGCGCATGGGCTGCGCCCTGGACAATCTGGGCGATGAGCGGGAAGCCAAGTTCGCTCGGCTGGTGACGGCGGTGGGCAAGTATTGGATCTGCAAGCGCGCCCCGGCGATGATCAACGAAGCCGCCGAATGCATGGGCGGCGCGGGCTACGTGGAGGACAGCATCCTGCCGCGCCTGTACCGTGAAGCGCCGGTGAATTCGACATGGGAAGGTTCCGGCAATGTGCAATGCCTGGACGTGCTGCGCGCACTGTCCAAGGAGCCCGGCGTGCTGGAAGCGCTGTTTGTCGAACTCGGTGACGGGCATGGCGATAAGCAGTTGGCACGGCATATCGAACACCTGAAGTCGGCGTTCATGGACACCCAGGACATCCAGTACCGCGCACGGCAGTTGACCGAGGATATTGCCGTGGCGCTACAGGCCAAGTTGCTGCTGGAGGCCGGTCATGCGGCGGTCAGCGATGGTTTTATCGCCAGCCGTTTGGGCCAGTCGTCTGGCCGCGTCTACGGCACCTTGCCGCGTGGCGTCGATGTCGGGGCCATCGTCGCGCGCTCAAGTCCCAATGTCTCTGAATAAACACGGTCCACATGTGGGAGGGGGCTTGCAGCCATCTTGAGAGGCACTCCAATTCAAGGTTTGCGTCTGACAGGGATACAGGCAAGATAAAGGCCTGCAAGTCAGAACACAGGATGCTTACCGTGACCGAAGCTTTTGTTGTCGTTCAAACCGCCGAAGAGGCCGTGGATCGGCTGGCGGCCCTGCATGAGCGGGCTACCGGCGCGCTCAATCAAGCCCTCAAGCAATACCTCAAGGACCGCGTCGAACCCGACGCCGAACAACGCGCGCTGTTTCGCTATCCGGAACTGCGACTGACTTACCACTGCCACGGCGAAGTCCCACAGACTACCCGGGCGTATGCCAAGGTCCAGTTACCCGGGACCTACAGCGTAACCGTCACGCATCCGGCGGCGTTCCGTAAGTATTTGCTGGAACAACTGGTGCCGCTGATGCACGACTTCACCGTGACCGTGGAAGTGGGCGTCAGCCAGCAGAACATTCCTTATCCGTACGTAGTGGAGCAGGGTGACGAACTGGCCGGCTCCGGTGTGACCGCCGCGACCTTGGCGCGCGTGTTCCCCAGCACCGACCTGTCGGCCGCCACCGACGGCATCGCCGATGGCCTCTACGACTGGGAAAACACCGACCCGCTGCCCCTGGCGCTGTTCGATGCGGCCCGCGTGGACTTTTCCCTGCGTCGGCTGGTGCATTACACCGGCAGCGACTGGCGCCATGTGCAGCCGTGGATCCTGCTGACCAACTACCACCGCTATGTCGACCAGTTCATCCTGCATGGCCTGGAACAACTGCGCAGCGACCCGCGTTTTATCCGCATGGTGCTGCCGGGCAACGTCATCATCGATAAGAGCATGGACCACGGCGAAGCCTCGGCGATTGCCGCCGGCGTAGTGTGGCACCGCTACCAGATGCCGGCCTATCACCTGCAGGCCAGCGATGGCCACGGCGTGACTCTGGTGAACATCGGTGTCGGCCCGTCCAACGCCAAGAACATCACCGACCACCTGGCGGTGCTGCGTCCGCATTGCTGGCTGATGATTGGCCACTGTGGCGGCCTGCGCCAATCCCAGACCATCGGCGACTACGTACTGGCCCACGCCTATATGCGCCGCGATGGGATTCTCGACCGGGTGGTACCGCCGAACATCCCGATCCCGGCCCTGGCCGAAGTGCAGATGGCCTTGCAGCAGGCGGCGGCGAATGTCACCGGTGAGAAAGGCGAAGAGCTGAAAAAACGCCTGCGCACCGGTACCGTGCTGACCTACGACGACCGCAACTGGGAGCTGCGCTGGGCCCAGGAGCGGCCGTTGATCAACCTGTCCCGCGCCGTGGCGGTGGACATGGAAAGCGGCACCATCGCCGCCCAGGGCTACCGCTTGCGCGTACCCTACGGCACCTTGCTGTGTGTGTCGGACAAGCCGCTGCACAGCGAGATCAAGCTGCCGGGTTCGGCCAACGCGTTCTACGAACGTGCGGTCAGCCAGCACTTGAAGATCGGCATCGAGGCGGTGGACCTGTTGCGCACCGAACTCAACTCGTTGCACTCGCGCAAACTGCGCAGCTTCGACGAGCCGCCGTTCCGCTAAGCGGTTGGGATGGTCATTTAGCGGTCAGGCCACTAGCATTGTCGGTCCTGACCGTTAGATGTTCCTTTGCCATGTCCCGTCCCACCCGTCCCGATTCGCGCCGCCCTGGCGTGAAACCTCCGTATTCTGCCGCGCGCCGTGTTGCCAAGGCACCACCGGCCGAGCCGAAGTTGGTGCTGTTCAATAAACCTTTCGATGTGCTGACCCAGTTCAGCGACGAAGGCGGGCGCGCGACGCTCAAGGACTTTATCGACATCCCCGGCATCTACCCGGCAGGTCGCCTGGACCGTGACAGCGAAGGTCTGTTGTTGCTGACCAACGACGGCCAGTTGCAGGCGCGTATTGCCGACCCCAAGCACAAGCTGGCGAAAACCTACTGGGTGCAGGTGGAAGGCGAACCCACCGAAGCATTGCTGCAACGCCTGCGTGACGGGGTGGAACTCAACGACGGCAAAACCTTGCCCGCCGAGGCCCGGCGTCTGGATGAACCGGCGTTATGGCCGCGCAACCCGCCGGTGCGCTTTCGCAAAAACCTACCGACGTACTGGCTTGAACTGGTGATTCGAGAGGGGCGTAACCGCCAGGTTCGGCGCATGACCGCCGCCGTGGGCCTGCCGACCTTGCGCCTGGTGCGTGTGCGTATCGGCGATTGGACAATCGACGGCCTGGATCAAGGCCAATGGAAGGAAGTGCCGGCGCGTTTATAAAGCGCCGGACTCGATGAGGCCGATCACCACGCTCTTGATGATGAACGCGGCCACGCCCAGGCCCAGCACGAAAAACAGGATGAACGAACCAAAGCGCCCGGCCTTGGATTTCTTTGCCAGGTCCCAGACGATAAAGCCCATGAAAATGATCAGGATAGTGACCAGGCCGGTCATCATCCATTCTTCGAACAGGGCGGGGTCGATGTTGTTCATGGGCTCTTCCAACGGGGCAGGCGGCAAGTATACGGCAGCGTTACAGGCGCAACATTGACCTGCGTCGGTGCGTCGCACGCAGACTTCACTGCTGGAACACAGGCCAAATGTGGGAGGGGGCTTGCCCCCGATAGCGGTGTGTCAGGCTGTGTATCTGGTGACTGATACTCCATCGGGGGCAAGCCCCCTCCCACATTTGATCTTCATTGTTCAGGAGATCAGGTGCGCAGGTGGGTCAGCGGCAGCTCGGTGCTGTTGAGCACCTGGTTGAGCACAAAGCTCGAGCGCACGCTGGTCACGCCTTCGATCCGGGTGAGGTGGCCCAGCAGCAGTTTCTGATAGTGGTCCATGTCCGGCACCACCACTTTCAACTGATAGTCCGCATCCATCCCGGTGACCAGGCTGCATTCCAGCACCTGGGGCAGGGTGCGGATGGCCGCCTCGAAGTTCTCGAAACGCTCGGGGGTGTGGCGGTCCATGCCGATCAGCACATAGGCCGTGAGGCTCAGGCCGAGCATCTTGCGGTCGAGCAGGGCGACCTGGCGTGCGATGTAGCCGTCGTCCTCCAACTGCTTGACCCGGCGCGAGCAGGGCGAAGGCGACAGGCCGATACGCTCGGCCAACTCCTGGTTGGAGATCCTCGCGTCGCGCTGCAATTCCGCCAAAATACTCAGGTCGTATCGGTCAAGCTTGCTCATTGGGTTGGCCTTTGTCGTAACTATTGCGGTGAATTATCCATGAAGGGTTAAAAATTGCGCAAGCACTGTTTATTGACGCAATCTTCGCAATCATCTGCCCGGCGCTGGCCTGTATCGTTATCAACAGAATCACCGCCTGGACAACAGTCCACAGCAGCTCGCCCAATCAGGCTGGCTGCGGCCGCCACCCCAGCAGGGTCGAGCCGGCCTCCAGGCTGCACACTGTCCACAAGACGGCGTGAGGTGAGCCAACGTCAAAAGCGTTGAGCATGGACGAAGTTCTCAAGGGGTGGCCGACGGGTCACCCCTTTTCTTTTGCCTTAAGAAAATTGTTCCTGTGACTGATAACCTGTCTCAGAACCGGGCGGGGCTTTTCCAGTCTCATCTATGAGGCCGGACCTTCCAGGCCCTTATCCGCAGTGAGGAATAGCATGAAGCGCATCTGGCATATGGCAGGTGTAGGTTTGCTGATGGTCACCGTCGGCACGCAAGTGATGGCCGACGAGCCGCGCCCTGAGGGTGGCGGCCAGCATGAAAGAGGGCCGGAGGGTAACGAACAGCCGCGCCCGCAGAATAACCAGCCGCGTCCACAGAACAATCAACCCCGGCCGGAAAATAATCAGCCACGTCCACAGAACCCGCATTTTGATCGCGCCGAGCAACCGCCCCACGGTGGCGGGCAGTGGCAAGGTCGCCCGCAAGGTGCCGAACAGCCTCGGCCAGCCCCGCAGCCTGCGAACAACCTGCCGATCCAGAGTCGCCCCGATACCGTGCGCCAGACCCAGGAACCGCGTCAGGGTTACTACCGTGACATTCCTCGACGCAACGACGACAACCGCAATTGGGAGGCCGGCGGCCCAGGTTCGCGGCCTGGCTACAACGGGCATCCCAACGATAACCGCTGGCCAGGTCGCCCCGACGGCCATGGCAACGGCTGGGGCCCCGGCCCCCAGTATCGGCCTGGCTATGTCGTCGACCGCTTCCCCGACCGCAACTACCGGGTGCCGTACCGTGGCCAGGATTACTTCTTCTCCGGCGGCTACTGGTACCGCCCCCAAGGCCCGCGCTATGTGGTCGTGGCGCCGCCGTATGGCATCCGCGTGCATTACCTGCCGGACTATGCGCGCGAAGTGTGGGTAGGTGGCTCGCTGCTGTTCCTGGCCGCCGGCGCCTACTACGCCTACGAACAAAGCACCCAGCAATACGTAGTGGTACAACCGCCGACGCAAGTGCCGGCACCTCAGCCAGCACCCCAAGGCAATGGCTATGACGTGGTGGCCTATCCCGCCAACGGGCAGTCACCGGCGCAAGTGCAGCAGGACGGTTACGACTGTTATCGCTGGGCGGTGCAACAAAGCGGCTTCGACCCGCAGGCGGTCACCTACGCGCCTGACCCGGCGGTGGTGCAAACCTACCGCCAGGCCCAGGGCAACTGCCTGAGCAGTCGCGGGTATCAGGTGCAGTACTAGGCCTTGGCGCCCGTGACCACTTCCCGTGGGTCGGCGTGCACCAGCACTTCGGCGCGCGGGTAGGCTGCGTGAATGGCATCGGCGGCCTGGTCGCTGATGCCGTGGGCCACTGACAGCGTCAACTCCCCCGGCAGTTCCAGGTGCAACTGCACGAACCAGTGGTTGCCGGAAATGCGCGTGCGCAGGTCATGGGCACCCAACACCCCCGGTACGCTTCGCGCCAGTTCCAGCATGTGCTGGCTGACGTCCGGCGGCAGTTCCTCGTCCATCAACACCGCAAAGCTTTCCCTGGCGATCTGGATCGCGCTCCACAAAATGTAGGCGGCGATGCCCAGGCCGAACCAGGCGTCGACTTGATGAAAGCCCATGCCCGCCAGCACCAGCGCCACCAGGATGCTGCCGTTGAGCAGCAGGTCCGAGCGGTAGTGCAGCGAGTCCGCCCGCACGGCATTGGAGCCGGTTTCGCGCACAACCCGGTGTTGCAGCATCAGCAGCGCCACGGTCAGTGCCAGGGAAAACACGATCACCCCAATGCTCAGCCACGGCGCGCCGACCGGTTCCGGATGCTGCAGGCGCTCGTAGGCCTGCAAGGCGATCAACACCGCACTGCCACCAATGAACAACGCCTGGGCCATGCCCGCCAGTGACTCCGCCTTGCCATGGCCGTAACGGTGATCGTCATCGGCCGGGCGCAGGGCGTAATGCACGGCCAGCAGGTTCAGCAGCGAGGTCACGCCATCGAGCAGTGAGTCGGTCAACCCGGCGAGCATGCTCACCGAGCCGCTGAGCCACCAGGCGATGGCCTTTGTAACGATCAGCGCACAGGCCACACCCACCGAGGCGCGGGTGGCCAGGCGCAACAGCCGGGCGTGTTCGGGACTGCTGGTCATAAACGATCCTTAGGCGGCGGGTTGCAGGCCCAGGAGCGCAAGTTGTTGCACGCTGCCCTTGAACTGGATCATGCGTGGGTCGTCCAGCGGCAGGGTGCGGCCGGTTTCCTTCTGGATGATGCTTTGCAGCTTGGCGTTGTCGACCTTGCCGTCGGCGCCGATGGCTTCGTGGAGTTTTTCCGGGTCAACCTGGGCAGTCTTGCCGGGTTCGAAATAGATCGCGCCCGTGGCGAAGTCGACGCCGAACGCGATCAGGCCAGGGATCACGTAGAACAGCAGGCCAACGGCATCGAGCACGGCAATGGTCGGGTCGATCTTGCCATCGATCTGGCCACGGCGGTCGGGGTAGAAAATCGACCCGCAGGCGGTGAGTTGGCTCAGCAGGGTGACGGCGAGGACACCGCCGATGACACGGGAAGCGATACGCATGGAGACTCTCCTGAACACGGTTGATACGGGACTATATAGCACTGCCATTGAGACCAGCGTCGGCATCCGGCAGTTCGCCGTTATACTCGCCGCTCTGCTTTGGAGCCAGTATGAATTCGTTGCCGATCGATGATGTTTTACCCGCCCTGCGTGACGCCTTGGCGAATCGCCATGAAGCCGTGCTGGAAGCGCCGCCCGGCGCCGGTAAAACCACCCGCGTGCCCTTGGCCTTGTTGAATGAGCCCTGGCTGGCCGGGCAGACCATCCTGATGCTCGAACCCCGGCGCCTGGCCGCCCGCGCCGCCGCGGAACGCCTGGCCAGCGAACTGGGGGAGAAAGTCGGTGAAACCGTCGGCTATCGCATCCGTCTCGACAGCAAGGTCGGGCCCAACACGCGCATCGAAGTGGTCACCGAAGGCATCCTCACCCGTCGTTTGCAGGACGATCCGGCACTGGACGGTGTCGGCCTGCTGATCTTCGACGAGTTCCACGAGCGCAGCCTCGACGCCGACCTGGCACTGGCCCTGAGCCTGAACGGCCGCGACCTGTTTCGCGACGAGCAACCGCTGAAAATCCTTCTGATGTCCGCCACCCTCGAAGGCGAGCGCCTCGCCAGCCTGCTGGATGACGCGCCGATCCTGCGCAGCGAGGGGCGCATGTTCCCGGTGCAGATGCGCTGGGGGCGGCCGTACCAGGCCGGTGAATTCATCGAGCCGCGCGTGGTGCAAACCATTCTCGAAGCCCTGCACGATGAAACCGGCAGCGTGCTGGTGTTCCTGCCGGGCCAGGCGGAAATTCGCCGGGTCAACCAGCAACTGGCCGACGCCCTGGGGCACAGCCCTGACGTGTTGCTCTGCCCGCTGCATGGCGAGCTGGACCTCAACGCCCAGCGTGCGGCCATCGATCCGGCACCGGCCGGTAAACGCAAAGTGGTGCTCGCCACCAACATCGCCGAGACCAGCCTGACCATCAACGGCGTGCGTGTGGTGATCGATGCCGGGTTGGCGCGGGTGCCGCGTTTCGACCCCGGCAGCGGCATGACCCGCCTCGATACTCAGCGCATCTCCCGCGCCAGCGCTACCCAGCGTGCGGGCCGGGCCGGGCGCTTGGAGCCGGGGGTATGTTATCGGTTGTGGTCCGAAGACCAGCATGAAGGGCTGGCCGCGTATGGCAGTGCGGAAATCCTCGCCGCCGACCTCGCCGGCCTGGCCTTGCAACTGGCACGCTGGGGCGTCACGCCCCCACAGCTCGTGTGGCTCGATGTGCCACCCACCGCCGCCTATGCCCAGGCCCAGGATTTGCTGGTGCGCCTCGGGGCCTTGAATGACGAAAAACTCACGGCACATGGCCAGAAGATGGCCGAGCTGCCGGCCCATCCACGTATCGCCCATTTGTTGCTGCGCGGGCAGGACCTGGGGCTGGCGGCCACGGCCTGTGATGTCGCGGCACTGTTGGGCGAGCGCGATATTTTGCGCGGCGGCGGCGCGGATTTGCACAGCCGCCTGGCGCTGATGTCCGGTGAAGAGCGTGCGCGCGGTACTCAAGGCGGCGTGCAACGCGCCAAGCAACTGGCGCGGCAATACCGTGGCTATTTGAGAGGCCAGGCGACCCGGCCGGTGGCCGACCCCGACCACCCGCGCTGGCTCGGCGCCTTGCTGGCGCTGGCCTACCCGGACCGTGTCGCCCAGCAACGTCGCCCCGGCGGTGCCGAATATCGCCTGGCCAATGGCCGCGCGGCATTATTCGCCGAGGCCGACAGCCTGATGAAACAGCCATGGCTGGTGATCGCCGACCTCGGCAGCCGCCAGGGCCAGCGTGAAGAACGTATTTATCTGGCGGCGGACTTCGATCCGGCGCTGTTCGACACGGTCCTCGCCGAACAAGTGCGCAACGTCGATCAACTGGACTGGGATGAGCGCGAAGGCGTGCTGCGCGCCGAACGCCAGCGCAAAGTCGGTGAACTGGTGCTCAGCCGCGAACCGCTCACCGGCCTCGACGAAGCCGCGCGCGGCCAGGCGCTGGTCAACCTGGTGCGGCGCAAAGGCCTGGAGCTGCTGCCCTGGACCCCGGAGCTGCGCCAATGGCAATCCCGCGTCCTGCTGTTGCGCCAGTTGGACGCCGGCAACACCAGCGAATGGCCCGACGTCAGCGACAACGCCTTGCTCGCCAGCCTGGAGCACTGGCTGATGCCCTACCTGGGCAAAGTCTCGCGGCTGAGTCACTTCGCCAACCTGGATATCTCCAGCTACTTGCACAACCTGTTGCCCTGGCCGCTGCCCCAGCGCCTGGACGAGCTGGCGCCGCAGCATGTGAAGGTGCCATCGGGTTCATCGGTGCGGTTGGACTACAGCGAACAGCCGCCGATCCTGGCGGTGCGCTTGCAGGAACTGTTCGGCCTGGCCGACACCCCGCGCATTGCCGGCGGGCGCCAGGTGGTGAAGTTGCACCTGTTGTCCCCGGCACGGCGGCCGGTGCAGGTGACCCAGGATCTGGCGAACTTCTGGCGCAGTACCTACGCCGAAGTGAAAAAGGATCTGAAGGGCAGGTATCCCAAGCATTACTGGCCGGATGATCCGCTGATAGCCGAGCCGACCGCGCGGATCAAACCCCGGAAGTCGTAACGCCAAAGATCCAAATGTGGGAGGGAGCAAGTCGAATCGTCGCACCGCCCCTCCCACATTAATCTTGTTGTGTGGGTTATTGCGCGGCGGGCAGCAGGAACCGTGCAATCACCGGCAGATGGTTGGAAATACGCAACGTATCCTCCTGCCGTACATTCGCCTCCACCCGCTTGATCCGCGGGCTGTAGAACAGGTAATCGACGGTGCGATCCGGGCCATCAATGCTCGGGTCATTGGGAAAGTACGTCAGCCATTTCTCACGATCAATCCCGCTGGATTGGCTGTTGCTCGGGATCATCGGGTACTTGTCCCACAGTAAATGCAGCTCACTGTCCGGCGAATACTGCCCGCGCTTACCCGCCTCCAAACGCAGGAACTGCCCCAGGGGCAGCAGGTTGAAATCCCCGCCGATCAGCCAGGGCGTGCCACGGCCTTCGAACTTGTCCAGCAGCTTCACCGTCGTTTGCACCTGTTCCTGCACCGCACTGCGCCCCGGCGCGTCGCCGTCCAGGCGGGTGTTGAGCACCGCCAGTTGGCCGCCATCGCTCAGGGGCAGGTAGGTCAACAGCAAGGCCGGCTTGGGTTGGAACTGGCGGCTGATGATATTGGCCTCGGGCGCCGGCAATTGCAGGCGTTCGGCGTGTTCGATCTGGTAGCGGCTCAGGGTCGCCAGCTTGCGGCCGACGCTGCCGAAGATATGCCGGTCGGGCACGAAGTCGGCTTTCCAGTCGAAGGCCTGGGCGCTGCACGGGTAGAGGTCGACCAGGCGCTCCTGCAAAAGCGTCAGCTGGTCCTGGTAGTGGGAAGGCTTGGCGTTTTCGTCGAGTTCCTGCAACAGCAGGATGTCGGGTTGTTCATCGCGAACCACCCGCGCCACTTCGTCGAGGCTGGCGGCCATGTCCTCTACGGTGGGGCGGTCGTCCGGGCCGCTGCCGTCGGCGGTGTCGTACCAGAACACGTAGTTCTTGCCGGCCAGGTATTGCACGTTCCAGGTCATGACCTTGAGCGCCTGCCCGGGCAACAGGGTTGGCGCACGGGGCGCGACGCAGCTGACGGGCAGGGTTTCCTTGGCGGCGGGGCGCCAGGTCAGGCTGTAGATCAGGGCCGTCAGCAGGCCTGCGACGATCAGCAGGCCCAGCAGGGTGATGCGCAATAAACGGGTCATCGGCTCGGCTTATGGCGTTTCAGGAGTGGCGTGGAGCATATCACCGCGCGTCGGCATCGCCACCGATCAGCATGAATAAACGGAACAGCACCACGCTGGTGAACAGTTGCAGGAAGCTGTGGGCGCTGTCCATCAACAGCCCCACCAGCGGCGCGGGGTTGGGATAGGCCGCGACGCTGGCGCCCTTGAGCAGCCACAGAGGCGTCATGACACACAACAGGCACACCAGGATTCGCCAGAAATGCCCACGGGTCAGGCGCAAACTCTCCTTCATCGCCTCCAGTGCCGGCATGCCGCGCAATACCAGCAGGTACTCGGCGAACGCCAACACCACCATCAGCCACAGGCCCGGCAGGAAATACAGCGACAGGCCCAGCAGAATCAGGAGGGTACTCATGGCGGTCAGCAGGGCGAAGCGCGGCCACAGGGTCAGGGCCATGGCCCAGATGTCCTTGGTGCGCGGCGACTCGCCACGGGTGCGGGCGTCGAGAAACAGGATCAAGGCACCGGTGTACAGCGGGTACACCAGCAAGCCCACCACCACGCTGTAGCCGGGGAACGCATCCGCGCCGAGCGTGTGGTCGAGCAGCTGTTGCAACAGGGCTTCGAGGATCACCAATGGCAGGCACAGTTGGACGATTGCGCCCAGGTTGCCTCGGGTAAAACGGAAGGAGTCGCGCAATACGTCTAACGGATTCATCGGGTTCATCGCAGGCCTGAAAGCAAGGGCAACACTTTAACCGATCATGGCCAGCGGTAAGCAAATGTAAACCTTGAGTAAAGACCATTGAAACAACTCGTAACACCCCCATAACGGTTAAGCACCTGGCCTGATCACAGGCAAGGCCACGATTTCTACCGGCAATCTAACGAGGTCGCCATGAACAGCGAAGAGCAAACCCTGATCGATGGACTGTTTTCACGGTTGCAGCAAGCCGAAACGGACTCAGCCCCCCGTGACGCCCAGGCCGAAGCGCGGATCAAGGAGCATATGACTCGCCAACCGGCCGCCGGGTACTACATGACCCAGTCGATCCTGGTGCAGGAACACGCGCTCAAGAGTCTCGACGCGCAGAACAAGCAACAGGCGCAGCAGATCCAGCAATTGCAGGATGAGTTGCAGCGGGCCAAGTCCGCACAAGCGGCCCCGGCGAGCGGCGGTGGTTTCCTGTCGAGCATCTTTGGCGGCGGTTCCCGTGACCCGCAACCGGCCCAGAGCGCTCCGGCCTCTTCCGGCGGCGGCTGGCGTGAACCGGCGCGGCCGTCCTTTGGCCAGCCAGCGCCGCAACAGAACTATCAACAGCCGCAGCAACCGGCCGCCGCCCCCATTGGCAGCGGGTTCCTCGGTGGCGCGATGAAAACCGCCGCGGGCGTGGCCGGTGGTGTGTTGCTGGCCGAAGGCATCAGCAGCCTGTTCAACCACAACTCGCAACAGCCGCAGGTGGTGGAAGAGATCATCCGTGAAGAGCCGGCGCCCGCCAGTGACAACGGCAACTGGGGCAACGATGACCAGAAGTTCGCCGGCAATGACAGCTGGGGCAGCGACAACGCCTCGGACAGCTTTGCCGACAGCGACTATTCAGACGATTCCTCTTCCTTCGGCGACGACGATTCCTTCGTCTGACCCTTCCGGCCCGGGGCGCTGAGCCGCCCCGGTCTGATTTTTCCCGGCAACCTTCTCGCGGCTGGCATACTGGCACCCTTTCCGGGCCCTGGCGCCTGGCTGTCATGGGGAAGTGCGGTGAAGAAAATTGCAGTGTTCGCCGATGTACAAAACCTCTACTACACCGTCCGCCAGGCCTATGGCTGCCATTTCAACTACGCCGCCCTGTGGGCTGATATCAGCTCGCGTGGGCAAATCGTCGAGGCCTATGCGTATGCCATCGACCGCGGTGACAGCAAGCAGCAGCAGTTCCAGCAGATCCTGCGTAACCTGGGGTTCACGGTAAAACTCAAGCCGTATATCCAGCGCAGCGACGGCTCGGCCAAGGGTGACTGGGACGTGGGCATCACCATCGACATCATGGACGCCGCCGACCACGTTGACGAAATTGTGCTGGCCTCCGGTGACGGCGATTTCGACATGCTGCTCGACCGCATCATCCACAAGCACGGCGTCGAAGCCGTGGCCTACGGCGTACCGGGGCTGACGGCCAACTCACTGATACGTGCCGCCAGCCGCTACGTGCCGATCGAAGGCGCGTTGCTGCTCAAATAAGTACGGCGGCTTAATAAATAAAGGGTTAGACGGAGTTGGAACAGGTTTGGAACGTATAGCGGTCATCGACTTTGAAACCACCGGCATCACCCCGAGCAGCCACTGCCGGGCCACGGAAATCGCGGTGGTTATCCTCGAACGCGGCCAGATCGTGGACCGCTACCAGAGCCTGATGAACGCCGGTGTGCGCGTGCCTGGGTTTATCGAGCAACTCACCGGCATCAGCAACGCCATGCTGCGCAGCGCCCCGCCGGCCGAGCGGGTGATGAACGAAGTCAACGAATTCGTCGGCACCACGCCGCTGATGGCGCACAACGCCGCGTTCGACCAGAAGTTCTGGGATTTCGAACTCGGTCTGATCCGCCGCACCCGCCTGCAAAAATTCGCCTGCTCCCTGCTGCTGGCCCGCCGCCTGATGCCGGCTGCGCCCAACCACAAGCTCGGCACCCTCAACGCCTACGCGAAACTGCCCCACACCGGCCAGGCCCACCGCGCGCTGGCGGATGCGGAAATGGCCGCGAACCTCACGGCGCACCTGGCCCAGGAACTGCGGCGTACCCATGGCTTGCGCGAACTGTCCCACGACCTGCTGTGCACCCTGCAGAAAGTGCCGGCGGCGAAGATCAATGAGCATTTGAAGAAACATCGCGGGTTCTGACAGAACAACGCCGTTCAAGATGTGGGAGGGGCGGTTATCTGTCGTTCATCGAGGCTGCACACACTCCAACGCCCGATCCACCACCCCCTTCGCCATCTCCACCAAATGCATCACCGCCCGCTGCTGCACATCAATCCCCTCACCCGACAAGTGCGCAGTGCCCACCGCGCAATGCAGCAAATCCGCCGCATGGGCGAGGGCGTCTTCGAGGCTCAGGTTGTCATTCAGGATGAAGGGCGGGGCATCTTGAGGGCGTTTATCTGCTTTCTGAATAGTCGGTAGGCTTAGCCTTGCTGTCCTGTCGGACCTTTCTGGATTTTCCCTTCTCCCGTCTATAGCCCTTCGCTGCGACCTAAGATCCCGGCTGTCATTTACGTACAGGGACTACGTCATGCAGGAAAGCGATCTTCACACAGCAATCGTGCGAAGCCAGTTTGAGCTCCAAGGCAACGGCATTGATTTCGGCTCAACTTCAAGCATGGCGTTTCATTTGGGAAACACGATGACAAGTTGCCCGGCAGTCATGGTTTTACCTAATTCGCCAGGCTGGACCCACGGCGCCAGTTACCAGTTACTCAAGCCCGTTCATGCTGACTCCTCGGTGCCGAGCACCACGTTTGACGAACTCTGGAAATGTACACAGCAACACTATGGCTTGACGGCCGCAACGGTTCTCACTGGCGCCGCGGGCATACCTATAAGCAAAATTGCCGTGGGCACTTGGGTTCATGTTGGCTCCAGCAAAACGACGAACTTGGCGAGTCTCATTGGAATGCGCTTTTTCCCTCGTACATTGATCAGGCAACCCACGGTGGCCAGAATGGCGAAAGCAACGTTTGGCACCGTCCGGGTATTTGGCATTATTGGACGGGGCATTCCTTTCGTTGCTGCGGGGTTGGCTGTCTTTGATCTAATCAGTATTGGTAAGTGCGCCTATGAGGCAAGAAATGGAAGGTAGCCCGACTAGAGCCGAGATCAGCGAAAAGGTGATTCAGCTATTCGTCGATATCATCGGTTTCATCGACCGAAGCCAGGTCACGGAGCAAACGGACTTCATCCATGACTTCAAGATTATTGATGATGATTTGACCTGCTTTGTCATGCAGATCAAGTGGCAATTCAACTTGCAAGCGACCCAGGAAGATTGGGATCACATCACTACCATCCAGCAGATAGTTGACTTGATCGTTGAACGCTCGAATTTGCAGTGCGGCCACTGACGCCATCGGGAGCAAGCCCCCTCCCACATTTTGAATGTATTCACAAATCAAACTGTGGGAGGGGGCTTGCTCCCGATGGCGGTAGATCAGCCACCACTTTTGCCATTGGTTTCCAACTGCCCCAACGGCACCCGTCGCTCTATCGCGCTCGACAAAATAATCGAGGTCTTGCTGAACCCGAACTTCGCCAGCCGATTGATCAAACTCTCCAACTCCGGCATCGAGCCCACCGCCGCTTGCATGATCACGCACGGATCGCCCGTTACCCGGTGGCATTCGGTCAACTCCGGGATTTCGGCCAGTGCGTCATAGACCTTCTGGTTGCCGTGGTTGGTCAGCCGCAGTTCGATCACGCACTGAATCGGCAAGCCCACTTTCGAAAAATCCACCTTGGCCTGGTACCCGGTGATCACCCCGCTGGCTTCCAGTTTGGCCACGCGTTCGGCCACGGCGGGGGCGGAGAGGTTTACCGTGCGGGCCAGTTGCGCGTAGGAGGCGCGGCCGTCTTCGAGCAGGGCGCTGAGGAGCATGCGGTCGTATTTGTCCATGATAAGGCTCTACTCGGGGATGGCTTTCGAAAACACGATTTATAGCCCTCATAACCATGCTTTGGAAAGTGTACTGGCGGTTTAAACAGGTTTTGTAACTTATGTTTAACGGCCTGTCTTTTTAGAATAAGCCTCTCTTATCTCTGCCTTCGAGCCGCCCAATGCCTGGCCCACGTCGCTTTCCTTTACCGTTGATCGCCGCCTTTTTTGCGCTGTATGTGATCTGGGGTTCCACCTACCTGGTGATTCGCATCGGCGTTGAATACTGGCCACCGCTGATGCTGGGCGGTATTCGCTTTTTGCTGGCGGGTGCGGCGATGTATGGCTTTTTGCGTTGGCGTGGGGCGCCGGCGCCGACCTGGGAGCAGTGGAAGGCTGCTGCCAAGATCGGTATTTTGCTGCTGACCTTCGGCAATGGCGCGGTGAGTGTGGCCGAGCACACTGGGGTGTCGTCCGGCGTGGCGGCGCTGGCGGTGGCGACCGTGCCGTTGTTCACCTTGCTGTGTGGGTATTTCTGGGGCGCACGCAATACCCGGCTGGAATGGGCCGGGGTGATCCTGGGCATGATCGGTATCGCCATGCTCAACATGGGCAGCACGTTGCAGTCTAGCCCCATGGGCGCCGCTTTATTGTTGTTTGCAGCGGCGTCGTGGGCGTTTGGTTCGGTGTGGAGTCGGCGCCTGCCGTTGCCGCCGGGCGCTATGGCCAGTGCCGCAGAAATGCTGGTGGCCGGGGTGACACTGTTGATCGCCAGCGCGCTGACCGGTGAGCGCCTGCAAGCCATGCCGCCGCTGGAAGGCTGGCTGGCCCTGGCTTACCTGGCCGTGTTCGGCTCGATCATCGCCTTCAACGCCTATATGTACCTGCTCAAGCACGTACGCCCGGCGGCCGCGACCAGCTATGCCTACGTCAACCCCGCCGTCGCAGTCTTGCTGGGGATTGTATTCATCGGCGAGACCATCGGTCTGGAAGAGGCCCTGGCCATGCTGGTGATTATCAGCGCCGTGCTGTTGATCAGCCTGCCCCAGTGGCGAAAGCCCAAGCCGGAAATAAGGTAAACTGCCGCGCATTACGCCCTTGCGCTGAATTTTTCCTACGGTAACTACATGACTTTCGCCACACTTGGCCTGATCGAACCCTTGCTGCGCGCCCTTGAGACGCTCGGCTACCAGACCCCGACGCCGGTGCAGGCGCAAGCCATTCCGGCGGTGCTCGCCGGTCGCGACCTGATGGCCGCGGCCCAGACCGGCACCGGCAAGACCGCCGGTTTCGCCGTGCCGCTGCTGCAACTGCTGACCCTGGAAGGGCCGAAAGTCGCCGCCAACTCGGCGCGCGCGCTGATCCTGTGCCCGACCCGCGAGCTGGCCGAGCAGGTTCACGCCAGCGTTGCGGAATACGCCCAGCACCTGCCGCTCACCACCTACGCGGTGTACGGCGGCGTGAGCATCAACCCGCAGATGATGAAGCTGCGCAAGGGCGTCGATATCCTGGTCGCCACGCCGGGCCGCCTGATCGACCTGTTCCGCCAAAACGCGCTGAAACTCAACCAGCTGCAAACCCTGGTGCTGGACGAAGCCGACCGCATGCTCGACCTGGGCTTCTCCGAAGAACTGGCGAACATCTATCGCATGCTGCCGAAAAAGCGCCAGACGTTATTGTTCTCCGCGACCTTCTCCGATGACATTCGCCTGCTGGCCGGGCAGATGCTCAACGACCCGCTGAGCATCGAAGTCAGCCCGCGTAACGTCGCCGCCAACACCGTCAAGCAATGGGTAGTACCGGTGGACAAGAAGCGCAAGGCGGAGCTGTTTGTGCACCTGATGCGCAAAGGCCGCTGGAAGCAGGTGCTGGTGTTCGCCAAGACCCGTAACGGCGTGGATGCGCTGGTGGATAAATTGCAGGGCCTGGGCATCAACGCCGATGGCATCCACGGCGACAAGCCGCAAGCCACACGCCAACGCGCGCTGGACCGTTTCAAATCGAGCGAAGTGCAGATCCTGGTCGCCACCGACGTAGCGGCCCGAGGCCTGGATATCGAAGACCTGCCGCTGGTGGTCAACTTCGACCTGCCGATCGTGGCCGAGGACTACATCCACCGCATCGGCCGGACCGGTCGCGCAGGCAACACCGGTGAGGCGATTTCCCTGGTGTGTGCCGATGAAGTCAACATGCTCTCGGCCATCGAGATGCTGACCCGCCAGACCTTGACCCGCAAGATGGAACAGGACTTCGAGCCGGAACACCGCGTGCCGGATACCGATGCCAGCGGTCAGGTGGTGAAGAAGCCGAAAAAACCGAAGAAGCCCAAGGCGTCCGGTGGTGGCGGTGGCAAGCGCAACCTCGGCAAGTGGGTGGACAGTGGTGAAGTGGCGCCGTCGGAGCCTTCGATCAAGCCGGTGCGCAAGGTGCCGGTGTTTAATACCGGGCCGCGTAAGAAGAAGTGATTTTGCGGTGTGGCTGATGGCCTCATCGGGGGCAAGCCCCCTCCCACAGTTTGAATGTATTCACAAATCAAGATGTGGGAGGGGGCTTGCCCCCGATGGCGGCTTTGAATCCACCGCAGACCTCAGCGGTTGAGCCACTCCAACATCCCCCGCCCAGCCGCTCTGCCACTGGCAAAACACCCCGTCAGCAAATACCCGCCGGTCGGCGCTTCCCAGTCCAGCATCTCCCCCGCACAAAACACCCCCGGCAATTGCTTGAGCATCAGCCGCTCATCCAACGCTTCAAAGGGCACGCCG
The DNA here is from genome assembly GCF_049132125.1 of Pseudomonas sp. NFX5. Taxonomy (NCBI): domain Bacteria; kingdom Pseudomonadati; phylum Pseudomonadota; class Gammaproteobacteria; order Pseudomonadales; family Pseudomonadaceae; genus Pseudomonas; species Pseudomonas sp. NFX5. The sequence goes on along the minus strand of NZ_JAFMZG010000014.1, from coordinate 168,743 downwards.
CCTGCGGTGCTGATGGCTTCATCCATCGGCCGTGTCTTCACCACTGTCAGCGGCAACGCCTTGATAGCCACCGCCAATTGCGCCGGGTCATTGAAGTGTTCGGCGGGTGCCAACTCTCGCAACAGCGCCGCCTTGACCCCATCCAAACTCAATTGGCTGTGCAAATGCTTGCTCATCGAGCGCGAACCTCGCGGCTTGGTCAAGGCGGCCTGGACCTTGTCCAATGGCTTGCTCGGCAGCAAATCGATATGCACCGTCGCCGAGCCATTACGGTTGATCGCCTCACGAATCGGCGCCGACAGCGCGTAGATCAAACTGCCCTCGATACCGGTGGCGGTGATCACGCATTCGCCGAGTCGCGGCTTGTCATCCCCCAGCCCAATGGCGACGTTTTTCAGCGGTGCGCCGGCGAATTTGCTGACCATAAAGTCGCTCCAGGCCGACACCTCGAAGCCGCAATTGCTGGGTTGCAGGGCCACGCAAGGCACGCCTTTATCCTCCAGCAGCTTGAGCCAGGCGCCGTCGGAGCCCAGGCGCGACCAACTGCCGCCGCCCAAGGCCAAGAGCACGGCATCGCTGTGGACAACTTTTTCGCCGTCCGGGCTGTGGATAAGTAAATCACCCTCGGCATTCCAGCCCACCCAACGGTGCCGGGTGTGGATAACCACGCCCTGGTCGCGCAGGCGCTTGAGCCAGGCACGTAGCAGTGGGGCGGCTTTCATATCCGTGGGAAACACGCGGCCGGAAGTGCCGATAAAGGTCTGGATACCCAGGCCATGAATCCATTCGCACAACGCTTCGGCATCAAACCCACGCAGCAACGCTGCCATTTGCGGGGCACGCTCGGCATAGCGCGCCACAAAGGCCGGGTACGCCTCGGAATGGGTGATGTTCATGCCGCCCACGCCCGCCAGCAGGAACTTGCGCCCCACCGACGGCATGCCGTCGTACAGGTCTACCCGCACCCCGGCCAGGCTCAAGACTTCGGCGGCCATCAGCCCGGCAGGGCCGCCGCCGATGATGGAGACGTGTCGAGAGGAAATATCGGACATGGGCAGGGCTACGATCGCGGAAATAAGCCGAGCATTCTACCCGAGGCGCGCGGCGTTGCCTGATCAAAAAATGTACAGCTTCCTACAGGCTAGACAGCTACGGGCTCTTAGACGCTTACGCTCAAGTTATCCACAGGCCGTTCCACAGGCATTGTGGGTAACGCCCACACTTCAATGACACCCTGATGACGTCCACACCCGCTGCGCGCTGTGGTGCAGGATGCCGTGGCGGCGGGCCAGGGCGGGGCGATCCTTGCTGTAGCCGCCACCGATCACGCCCATCACCGGGATGTCGCGGCCCAGGCAATGGCGCATCACGCTTTCATCGCGGGCGGCCACGCCTGCGTCTGTCAGCTTGAGGTAACCGAGGGCGTCATCCTTGTGCACATCGACGCCGGCGTCGTACAGCACCAGGTCCGGTTGGTAGAGCGGCAGCAGGTAGTTGAGGGCGTCGTCCACCACCGTGAGGTAGTCGGCATCGCCCATGCCCATGGGCAGCGGGATGTCCCAATCGCTCTGGGCTTTGCGCGCAGGGAAGTTCTTTTCGCAGTGCAGGGACACAGTGATCGCCTCCGGCGTGTCGTGGAGGATGCGCGCGGTGCCGTCGCCCTGGTGCACGTCGCAGTCGAAGATCAGCACGCGGTTGACCCGGCCGCTGGCCAGCAGGTAATGGCTGATCACCGCCAGGTCATTGAAGATGCAAAAGCCCGCCGGGTAGTCGTAGTGGGCGTGGTGGGTACCGCCCGCCAGGTGGCAGGCCAGGCCATGTTCCAGCGCCTGCTCCGCCGCCAGGATCGAGCCGCCGACCGCGCGCACGGTGCGCCGGGCCAGGGCTTCGCTCCAGGGCAGGCCAAGACGCCGTTGGTCTTCGCGGGACAACTCGCCGCTCATGTAGCGTTCGATATACCCAGGTTCATGGGCGAGGGCCAGAATCTCCGCCGGGCACAGCGACGGGCGCAGCAATTGGCTGTCTTCGGTCAGGCCGCTGGCCACCAGGTGGTCACGCAGCAGGCGGAACTTGTCCATGGGGAACCGGTGGTCTGCCGGGAACTCAGGGCTGTAGTCATCGTGGTAGATCAATGGCAAAGGCATGGGATTTTCTGACGGGGATCTGCGAAGGATCTTAACAGCGCTGTACACTCACGCACATGGCAAGGGGAGGGGACCCATGGAGGAGATATTGCAATTGGAAAGCGCGCGCCTGGTCATGCGCCAATGGCGCGATGCCGACCTGACGGAATTTGCGCGCATGTGCGCCGACCCGCAGGTGATGCGCTATTTCCCGGCCAGATTGAGTCACCTGGAAAGTGCCGCCCTGATCGGCCGGATTCGCGGCCACTTCGCCGAATACGGTTTTGGCCAGTGGGCCCTGCAACGCAAGGACACCGGTGAGTTCATCGGCCTGACCGGGTTGCAGAACGTCAGCTTCGAAGCGGACTTTACCCCGGCGGTGGAAATCTGCTGGCGCCTGGCCCGTGAGCATTGGGGCCTGGGTTATGCCAGCGAGGCGGCCTGGACCGCGCTGCGCTGTGGTTTCGACCGTTTGCAGTTGGACGAAATCGTCGCTTTCACCACTCAAGCCAATCTGCCATCACAAAAAGTCATGCAGGCCATCGGTATGCATTACGATCCCCAGGCAGATTTTGCACACCCCAAGGTCGCAGCCGATGACCCGCTGCGCCCCCACGTTTTGTACCGCATCACCCGCGCCCAATGGTTGGACACGCTGCACGGATAAGCAGCCCGGAATGCCCTCTCGATTGTTGTAGGAGTTGCTCTATGAGCCAAGTATTGGAAGATCTGGTGGACTTGCTGACCCTGGAGCCGATCGAGGAAAACCTCTTTCGCGGCCGCAGCCAGGACCTGGGTTTTCGCCAACTGTTCGGTGGTCAGGTGCTCGGCCAGTCGCTGTCGGCCGCCAGCCAGACCGTCGAAGAAGCGCGACATGTGCATTCCCTGCATGGCTATTTCCTGCGCCCCGGCGATGCGAAGTTGCCGGTGGTGTATTCGGTGGACCGTGTACGCGATGGCGGCAGTTTCAGCACGCGCCGCGTGACGGCGATCCAGAAGGGCCACCCGATCTTCACCTGCAGCGCTTCGTTCCAGTACGACGAGGCCGGCTTCGAGCACCAGACCACCATGCCCGTGGTGGTCGGCCCGGAAAACCTGCCGTCGGAGCTGGAACTGACCCAGCAGCGCGCGCACCTGATCCCCGAGCATATGCGCGACAAGCTGCTGTGCCCCAAGCCCATCGAAGTGCGCCCGGTCACCGAAAAAGACCCGTTCAACCCGCAGCCGTCCGACCCGGTCAAATATGTGTGGTTTCGCGCCGATGGTGCCCTGGCTGATACGCCGGCGCTGCACAAATACCTGCTGGCCTACGCCTCGGACTTCGGCCTGCTGACCACCTCGTTGCTGCCCCACGGCAAGACCGTGTGGCAGAAAGACATGCAGGTCGCCAGCCTCGACCACGCGTTGTGGTTCCACGCCGACCTGCGTGCCGATGATTGGTTGCTGTACGCCATGGACAGCCCATGGGCCGGAAACTCCCGTGGGTTCTCCCGCGGCAGCGTGTACAACCGCGCCGGGCAACTGGTGGCGTCGGTGACCCAGGAAGGCTTGATTCGCCATCGCAAGGATTGGGCATGAGCCTGACGGACGTTAAGCACTGGGTGTTCGACATGGACGGCACCCTGACGGTGGCGGTGCATGACTTTGCGGCGATTCGCGTGGCCCTGGATATTCCCCCCGAGGACGACATCCTCACTCACCTTGCCGCATTACCAGCGGACATCGCAGCGGCCAAGCACGCCTGGCTGCTGGAACATGAGCGCGAGCTGGCGCTGGGCTCCGTCGCGGCGGACGGTGCGGTGGAACTGGTGCGCGAGCTGGTCGGGCGCGGTTATCGCCTGGGCATTTTGACCCGCAATGCGCGGGAGTTGGCGCATATCACCTTGGAGGCGATCGGCCTGGCGGACTGCTTTGCCGTGGACGATGTGCTGGGGCGCGACGATGCGCCGCCCAAGCCCGATCCGGGTGGGTTGTTGAAGTTGGCGGCGGCGTGGGATGTATCGCCGAGCGAGATGGTGATGGTCGGCGATTACCGTTTTGACCTGGACTGCGGCCGGGCGGCAGGGGCGCGGACGGTGTTGGTCAACCTGCCGGAGAACCCGTGGCCGGAGCTGGCGGATTGGCATGCTGCAGACTGCGCTGCATTGCGCCGAATGATCCAGCTCCCATATTTTGAGACTGTTTCGTCAGGTATTACTGAGTGAACAATACCTTCTGGCCCTCGGGCGACGTAAACATCCCATCCCCGTCATGCCCGACCCCCGGCACTTCCACCAGCGTCTGGCGCAATTGCGGATGGCGCTGTTTGAGGTAGTCAAAGTAGTTGTGCCCACGAATCAGCCGATACGCGCCCTGGGTCTCGGCTTCGCAGCTTTTATCCAGCGCCGGGTGGTTCGGGTCGGTGTCCTGCTGGCCCAGCAGGTAAGTGATGGTGCGTGATACGTAGGCTTGTTCCAGCTGCTCGGCGCTTTGGCCGTTGGCGTAGGCCGGCAGGTGCTGCATGCCGTACTTCCAGGTGTTGAAGCCCGGGCAACTGGCGGTCTCGAACTTCACCGGCCGCTGTGGGCTGAAGTAGGCATAGGACGAGGGGTTGGCCACCACATAGCGCAGGCGGATACCCTCGGTTTGCAGGGCCGGGTGCGCGTGGCCGGTGAGGGCGAAGCGCTGCACCACCTGGCCACCGCCGGAGTGACCGGCGACCACGATTTCCTTCAGCGCCGGGAACAGCGTGCGGTTGCCCAGGTGCTTGATGATCTGGTCTAGGGCGCCGAAAGAGCTGATCTGGCCTGGGCCGGTGGAGGCATCGCCGGCCATCCAGTCATTGCCGTTCCAGCGCAGCAACTGATTGTCCAGATGGTTGCGCTTCACGTCGGCCCCATTGAGAAACTGCGGTGCGATTACCAATGTGGTGGGGCCAACGCCTGCGTGTTCGGCGGCATCCATTCCGCTTTGCAGGTAGGTCTGCGCATTACGCAGGCGTCCGTGCACGATGATCAACGCGCGGGTGACGTCGGGCAGTGGCTGGCGCCAGTCCTGGCTCAGCCCGAGGCTGAGATCGCCGGCCTCCAGATGAAAACGCTCGGGGCTGACCACCTTGACGCCCTGCTCGGCGGCCCAGGCGGATGACGAGATGAGCAACAGGCCCAACAGCAGTCCCAATCGTTGATTCATTTATAGGCTCTTGGCAGCGAACGTGTCGCATTGAGTGATCTGGCCCTGGGCGAAGCCTGTCTTGAACCAGCGCACCCGCTGTGCCGAGGTGCCGTGGGTAAACGAATCCGGCACCACGCGCCCCTGGCCCTGCTGCTGCAAACGGTCATCGCCGATGGCGTTGGCGGCGTTCAGTGCTTCTTCAATATCGCCAGGCTCCAGCCAGTTCAGGCGCTTTTGCGCACGGTTGGCCCACACACCGGCGAAGCAGTCGGCTTGCAGCTCCTGGCGCACCAGCAGGCCACCGTCGCCTTGCATTTGTCGGCCTTGCTGGCGTGCGGCCTGGATCTTCGACGAAATGCCCAGCAATGTTTGTACGTGGTGCCCGACTTCGTGGGCGATCACATAGGCCTGGGCGAAATCGCCGGCCGCCTGGAAGCGTTGGGACATTTCCCGGAAGAAATCCAGGTCCAGATAGACCTGCTGATCAGCCGGGCAATAGAACGGGCCGCTGGCCGAGGTGGCGCCACCGCAGGCGGAATTGACCCGGCCACGGAACAGAATCAGCTTCGGGTTCTTGTAGGCCAGGCCGTTTTCCTGGAACACCTGGCCCCAGGTGTCTTCGGTATCGCCCAGCACCGCGCGCACAAAGTCGGCTTGCTCATCGTTGGCCGGCGGTGCCTGGCGCGACTGCGTGCTCACCGAGGGTGCCTGTTCCATCTGGCCGGTCAACTGGCCGAGGATCTGCATCGGGTCCTGGCCGGTCAGCCAGCCGATGCCGACGATCAGCACAATCGCGGTCAGGCTCAGGCCCTTGCCGCCGCCAAAGCGCATCCCGCCACCGCCGCCGCCACTGTCATCGCGGGCATCCACCACGTTGTCGCTGCGTCGGCCTTTTTTCCATAGCATGGGGCAATCCTCTGTGTGCTAACCGTGATTGAGTATGGTCGGTATTAACGGCAATAGCCTTCGCCGGTGGCGACGATCAGGCAGTCTTTTTTGTCCGCCAGCCATTTCAGCCCGGTCGCTTCTCCGTCGCCGGCGCGTAGGAGTTGCGGGCCGTCCGGACGGGTGAAGGCGATGCCGTCTTCGGCCGCTTCACCCTTGAAGGTGCCCGAGTCGTCGGCGTCGAGGCCGTATTGCATGGTCAGGAGGTAATGGCCACGGCCGATGCTGTCGTCCTTGGCGATGGTCAGGTGCAGGCCTTCGACGCCGATCCATTTGCCGACCCATTTATCCGTGGGCGGGGTTTCGGGTACCAGGGCGGCCTGCACGGAAGGCGGCGCAGGTTTGGGCGCCGGCGTGGACGCCTGGTCGCAGGCGGTCAGCAGGGCAAGGGCAGAAAGAACAAAGAGGAATTTTTTCATAGCAACGAGGCCTTGGTTAAAAAGTATGCAATGCGCAGGCTAAGGTGCTGCGTTGGACTCGAATCCGGTGATTTAGTGCGCTGTTCGCCCGGTGTTTGGTTATGCTCTTGGGGCAGGCGCCAGCCCGGCTGCTAGATTACCGGGTTGAGCGCTGTTTCGTTCAGTGCTCAGCGTTCCGCTCGCCACGCAAGAGAATTCCATGACTGTCAGCACCCCCCTTTCCGGCGTCAACCATCCCTTCAAAGGCATTTTGCTGATCGTGTTGGCGACATTCCTGTTCTCCAGCCACGATGCCTTGTCCAAGTACCTGGCCGGGTTTTACCCGATCGTGATGGTGGTGTGGGCGCGCTACGTGGTGCACACCTTGCTGATGGCCGGGATTTTCCTGCCGCAATCGGGTTTGCGGGTGCTGCGCAGTAAACGACCGGGGATGCAGGTGGTGCGGGCCTTGTGCCTGTTGGGCACCAGCCTGTTTTTCACCACGGCGTTGCATTACATCCCGTTGGCGGAAGCCACGGCGGTGAACTTCCTTGCGCCAATCCTGGTGACGGCACTGTCGGTGCCGCTGCTCGGCGAACACGTGACACGCGGCCAATGGCTGGCGGTGATCTGCGGGTTTGTCGGCGTGCTGGTGATCATTCACCCAGGCGGTGAGTTGTTTACGCCGGCGGTGTTGCTGCCGCTGTGTTCGGCGCTGTTCTTCTGCTTCTACCAACTGCTCACGCGCATCCTCAGCCAATACGACACGCCCACCACCAGCAACTTCTTCGCCGGGCTGTGCAATACCTTGGTGATGAGTGCGATGGTGCCGTTCTTCTGGCAGGTGCCCACGCTGTGGCACGGGGTGCTGATGCTGGCGCTGGGCACCTGTGGGATGACTGCGCACTTGATGCTGACCCAGGCATTCCGCTTTGCCGCACCGGCCTTGCTGGCGCCGTTCGGCTATTGCCAGATCGTCTTCGCGGGGTTGTTGGGCTGGCTGGTGTTCAACCATACCCCCGATGTAACCACGGTGGTCGGCATCGGGGTGATCTGCATGAGCGGTCTGGCCGCTGCCTGGCAGCAGCGGCGCAGGTGATCAGGCGTCTACGGTCGGAATCTTGCGCGGTGCCATGAAGTACATCCAGGTCAGCGCAATGAAGTACATCGCCGGGATCAGGGTGAACAACACGGTGTAGTTGTTGTTGGTGACGGTGAGGATGTGGCCGACGATCTGGGTCATGAACATGCCGCCGATGGCCGCGCACATGCCGCCGAAACCGAACACCGTGCTCATCATGTGCTTGGGCGTGTAGTCCATCACCAGGCTCCAGATGTTGGCGGTCCACGCCTGGTGCGCACCGATGGCCAGGGAAATGGCAAACACCGCGACCCACAACTGGCTGGAGCCGGCCGCCATGATCACGCCGACGATGCAGCAGGCAAACAGCAACATCGACAGCAACCGCGCCTTGATTGAGTTCATCCCACGGCCGATCAGGAACGACGACAGAATCCCCCCGCCCACGCTGCCGAAGTCGGCGGTCAGATAGATGATGATCAGCGGGATACCCATCTGGGTCACGTTGATGCCCAGGTTGTATTGCTGGTTCAGGAACGGCGGCAGCCAATACAGGTAGAACCAGAACACCGGTGCAGTGAGTGCATAGGCGATGGCGAAGGCCCAGGTGCCGCGCATGCGCAGGATGCGGCTGAAGGGTACGCCGGGTTGTTCCGGTTCGACTTGCTGTTGCACGTAGTCCAGTTCGGATTGTTTGACGGTTGGGTGGTCTTCCGGGTTGTAGTACTTCAAACCCCAGAACACCAGCCAGATCGCGCCCAGCGACGCCATGCACAGGAACGCCGCCTGCCAGCCCCACACATGCAGGATCAGCGGCAGCAGCATCGGCGTCATCATCGCGCCAACGTTGGTACCGGCATTGAAGATACCGGTGGCCACCGCGCGCTCACCGGCGGGGAACCACAGGCGCGTGGTCTTCACGCAGGCCGGGTAGTTGGCGGCTTCGGTCAGCCCGAGGATAAAGCGGCAGACCATAAAGCCGACCGCCGAAGTGGCCAGGCCATGGGCACCGGTGGCCAGGCTCCACAACAGTACGGCGCAGAAGAACACGCGCTTGACGCCCACGCGGTCGATCAGCCGGCCTTGCAGCACAAAGCCGACGGCGTAGCCGACCTGGAACCAGAAATTGATGTTGGCGTAGTCCATCGCCGTCCAGCTCATTTCCTTGGCCAGGATCGGTTGCATCACGCCCAGGGCTGCGCGGTCGATGTAGTTGAGGGTGGTGGCAAAGAACACCAGGGCCAGCATGCCCCAGCGGGTTTTACCCACGGCGAGGGCGCCGCGGATCTTGTCGCCGATGCCGGCGTGCGGGGTGCCCGGGCGCGCGGCCAGGGCGGAGTTTTGCGAAGGCATGTGGTTGTACCCGTTTTTTGAAATTTTTATGAGGTGTTGTGGGTCTTCTTTTGGGTGTCGCTGCGTGATTGATGGTGCGCAGTGGCTAAAAAATCGTCAATTCGCCAAAGAGGCTTAGTGTTCGATAATCGCACCAAAAACTAACCGGTTCGTACATTTTAATTGCTGCGGGTAGTCTGGGGGCGAATAATTTGCCACAAACAACAATTGCCGGGAGTCGCCCATGCAACGTTCCATCGCCACCGTGTCCTTGAGCGGTACCCTGCCGGAAAAGCTCGAAGCCATTGCTGCCGCCGGGTTCGATGGGGTCGAGATCTTCGAAAACGACCTGTTGTATTACGACGGCAGCCCCCGTGAAGTCAGGCAGATGTGCGCCGACCTCGGCATCGCTATCACCTTGTTCCAGCCATTTCGCGACTTTGAAGGCTGCCGCCGCGATCGCCTGGCGCGCAACCTGGAGCGCGCCGAGCGCAAGTTCGACCTGATGCAGGAACTGGGCACCGACCTGGTGCTGGTGTGCAGCAATGCCTCGGCCGATTGCGTCGGGGATGAACGCATCCTGCTCGACGACCTCGGCCTGTTGGCCGAACACGCCGGCCGTCGCGGCCTGCGCATTGGTTATGAAGCGTTGGCCTGGGGCAAGCATGTAAACACCTGGCAGCAGGTGTGGAACCTGGTGCGCCAGGTCGATCACCCGAGCCTTGGGGTGTTGCTCGACAGCTTCCACACGCTGTCGCTCAAGGGCGACCCGAGCGCCATCGCGCAGATCCCCGGCGACAAGATCTTCTTCGTGCAGATGGCCGACGCGCCGATCCTGGCCATGGATGTGCTGGAGTGGAGCCGGCATTTTCGCTGCTTCCCCGGCCAGGGTGAATTCGACCTGGCGGGGTTCCTCGCGCCGATCATCAAGAGCGGCTACACCGGGCCGTTGTCCCTGGAAATTTTCAACGATGGCTTCCGCGCCGCGCCAACCCGCGCGAATGCGGCGGATGGCCTGCGCTCCCTGCTGTACCTGGAAGAGAAAACCCGCGAGCGCCTGCAACAGGAGGCGCCCGCGCAACCTGTCGAGATTCTGTTTGATACCCCGGCGGCCAGCGAATACGACGGTATCGAGTTCCTCGAATTCGCCGTGGATGAAAACCTCGGCGCCAAGCTCACCCATTGGCTGGAACGCCTGGGTTTCGTCAAGGCCGGCCAGCACCGCTCCAAGAGCGTGAGCCTATTGCGCCAGGGGGATATCAACCTGATCCTCAACTGCGAGCCCTATTCCTTTGCGCATAACTTTTTCGAGGCCCATGGGCCATCGTTGTGCGCCACGGCGATTCGGGTCAAGGACAGCGCCAAGGCCCTGGAACGGGCGGTGGCCTACAAAGGCCAGCCCTACCGCGGCCTGGTCGGGCCCAACGAGCTGGAGCTGGCGGCAGTGCGTGCGCCGGACGGCAGCCTGATTTACCTGGTTGATCAGAGTGAGGGCGGGATCTACGACACCGATTTCAATCTGCAAGCGTCCAGCGCGGCCGGCGGTGGTTTGCTGCGCATCGACCACATGGCCATGGCCTTGCCGGCCGACAGCCTCGACAGCTGGGTGCTGTTCTACAAGAGCCTGCTGGATTTCGAAGCCGATGACGAAGTGGTACTGCCCGACCCCTACGGCCTGGTGAAAAGCCGTGCGCTGCGCAGCCGTTGCAGCTCGATTCGCTTGCCGCTGAATATTTCCGAGAACCGCAACACCGCGATTTCCCACGCGCTGTCGAGCTATCGCGGCTCGGGTGTGCATCACATCGCCTTTGACTGCGCGGATATTTTTGCCGAAGTGCGCCGTGCCAAGGAGGCCGGGGTGCCGCTGCTGGATATTCCGCTCAACTACTACGATGACCTGGCCGCGCGCTTTGATTTCGATGATGAGTTCCTCAGCGAACTGGCGTACTACAACGTGTTGTACGACCGTGACGCCCAGGGCGGTGAGTTGTTTCATGTGTACACCGAGCCCTTCGAAGGACGGTTTTTCTTCGAGATCATCCAACGCAAGAACGGTTACGCCGGCTACGGCGCGGCCAACGTAGCGGTGCGCCTGGCGGCGATGGCCAAATCCCGCAGCGGCGCGGTGCGCCAGGCGCGTTTATAACGGTGGGCCAGGTGCTTCCTTCGTAGGACGCCTCGGCCCATAATCGCGGCCTGCACAACAAAAATGGCCGTGAGCGCACCATGACCTCAAGTCCCGAACTCCCCGCGGTGTCAGACGCACCGCGCAAGAGTCGTAAGAACAACCCGGAAAAGACCCGCGAGAACATTCTCCAGGAAGCCATCGTCGAGTTTGTTCAGCAGGGCCTGTCCGGCGCTCGCGTGGATGCCATCGCCGAGCGCATCCATACCTCCAAACGCATGATCTATTACTACTTCGGCAGCAAGGAGCAGTTGTACGTCGAGGTGCTGGAGAAGCTCTACGGCGATATTCGCAACACCGAAACGCGGATGAACCTCACCGCCCTGGAACCGCGTGAGGCGATCCGGCGGCTGGTGGAGTTCACCTTCGATCACCACGATCAGAACGTCGATTTCGTGCGTATTGTCAGCATTGAAAACATCCACAATGCCGAGTACGTGAAGCGCACCGAAACCATCAAGGCGATGAACAGCAAAATCCTCGAGGGGCTGGGCGTGACCTTGCGTCGGGGCGCCGAGATGGGGCTGTTTCGCGAAGGGCTGGAACCGTTGGACGTGCACCTGCTGATCAACTCATTCAGCTTTTACCGGGTGTCCAACCGCCATACGTTCAGTGAGATCTTTCAGATCGACCTGTCGGATGAGGCGGTTAAACAGCGGCATCGCGAGATGATTTGCGAATCGGTGCTGCGCTACCTGCAGGCCTGAGTACACCGCCTGACCCCATGTGGGAGGGCGCTTGGCTCCCTCCCAACTTTCAGATGTTCATGCTCTTGAAGTGCGCGAGCATCCGCTGCGCATCCGGCACCTCGCCACTGAACAACTCAAACGCCTTCACCGCCTGGAACACTGCCATGTTGCCGCCATCCAGGGTGCGGCAGCCCAAGGCGCGGGCATCGCGCAGCAGTTCGGTTTCCAGCGGGAAATACACAATTTCAGCCACCCACAGTTCGGCTCTCAGCAGGGCCGCGGGCACTGGTGTGCCGGGCAGCTTGGCCATGCCCATGGGCGTGGTGTTGACCAGGCCATCCGCCTCGGCCATGGCGTTCTCCAGGTGGGTGCCGACCTGGGCGCGACCGGCGCCGAAACGCTGGGCGAGGTTATCCACAAGGTCGCGGGCGCGGCTGGGTTCCACATCGAAAATACTCAAGTGTTCGACACCTTCCGCCAATAGCGCATGCGCCACTGCGGCACCGGCGCCACCCGCGCCCATCTGCACCACGCGTTGGCGCGGCACATCGTTGAGGTTGCGGCGAAAGCCTTCGGCAAATCCCAGGCAGTCGGTGTTATGGCCGATACGCTTGCCGTCCTTGAAGACCACGGTGTTGACCGCGCCGATGCCTCGGGCCTCGTCGGACAAATCATCGAGCAACGGCAGGATTGCCTGTTTGCACGGGTAGGTAATGTTCAACCCGGTGAAGTGCATCAACTCGGCGGCGTCCAGCAGGTCGGGCAGGGCGTTGATGTCCAGGTGCAGGGGCTCAAGGTCAATCAGGCGATACAGGTAGCGCAAACCTTGGGCGTCGCCTTCCTGTTCATGCAAGGCGGGGGTGCGGGAGGCCTGGATGCCGGCGCCGATCAGGCCGGCGAGGATGCGCGGTTTCATCGGGCCGACCCCTTCAACAACTGGCTGAAATGTTCCAGGGCCAAGTGGTAGCCATGGCTGCCAAAGCCCGCGAGCACCGCCTTGGCGATGGGCGACACAAACGAGTGATGCCGAAACGCCTCGCGCGCATGCACATTGGATAAGTGCACCTCGATCACCGGCACTTCACTGGCCACCAGGGCATCGCGAATCGCCACCGAGGTGTGGGTCCAGGCTGCCGGGTTGATCACGATACCGGCGCAGCGGGCGCGGGCGCCGTGGATCCAGTCGAGCAGTTCGCCTTCGTGGTTGGTCTGGCGGAATTCGATTTTAAGCCCCAGTTGTTCGGCGCTGCGGCCGCACAGGGCAGCGACGTCGGCCAGGGTTTCATGGCCGTAGGTCGCGGGTTCGCGGGTGCCGAGCAGGTTGAGGTTGGGGCCGTTGAGCACCAGCACGATGGGCGGCATACGGGGGATCTCCACAGTTCTTGTTGGTTGTGGGGATAAAATGTACTGGTTAGTTAATTTGGTCAATTGATGACGGCAGATGTGTTCGATTACCGAACCGTTAATCAGACGTGTCCGGCGCTCGAATCAGATTAGATATCAATTGAAAACCATTCTCGACAACGCTTAAGATGCCGCCTGTTTCCTTTACATTCCAGGGAGTCGGTTTGTCGGACGTGGATCTCAAAGGCCTGTTTCTCAAGCACGCCGATACCCTGCGCGGGTATCTGGCGCGCAAGGTACGGGACCCGCAGTTGGCGGCCGACCTGGTGCAGGAGAGCTTCCTGCGCCTGGCGGAAAAACCTGCCGGCGAGCGTATCGACAACTCCCAGGGCTATCTCTATCGAACGGCGAGCAATCTGCTGATCGACCATATTCGCCAGGAAGCGCGGCGCAAGACAGACTCCGTGCCCCATGAGGCGCTGGCCGAGATTGAAGATGAAGTGGCCGGGTTGGAGGCTCAGGCAATGGCGCAGCAACAGCGACAGGCATTGAAGCAGGCGTTGGCGGAATTGCCGGAACGCACCCAGCAGATCTTCCGTCTGAACCGTATAGAGGGCATGACCCACGCCCAGGTCGCCCGGCATTTGGATATCTCCGACAGCTCCGTGCAAAAGCACCTGGCCAAGGCGCTGGCGTATGTGATGCAGCGCTTGCAGGACGGCGAGGTGGAGCCAGCCGACGAATGAATTACGGAAAAACCTCAGCTCAGACGTCACAGCGTCATATAACGAAAAATTCGAGATTCACACGTGAATAGCCAGGGTCCGCAACAGCACAGCATTACCGAGGAGGCCGCCGAGTGGGCGGTGCGCCTGCACGCCGGTGCCCTGACCGACCAGGAGCAGGCCGAGCTGCGCCAGTGGATCGCCTGCGACAGCCGCCACGAAGCGGCGCTGCGCTTTGCCGAACAGACCTGGGCGGCGTTGGGCGAGGTGCATAAGGACGAGAGCGTTCACCGCCAGCGCCCCGCGACTGCAGCGCTGCCCGTGCGTCGCTCCCTGCGGCGCAGGCCTTGGCAACGTGCGGCGGCGGTCGCGCTGGTCGTGGTGGTGGTCGGCGTCGGCTGGCTGCGCGGGCCGGACGCCTGGCTGCGCATGCAGGCCGACTATGTCACCCAAAAGGGCGAGGTACGCACCGTACACTTGGCCGATGGCAGCACGGTGGAGTTGGATTCCGCCAGTGCCATCCGCCTGGATTACGACGGCGTGCAGCGGCGTATCAGCCTGATCCAGGGCTCGGCGATTTTTGATGTGGCGCCGATGGTGGGTCAGGAGACCCGTCCGTTCGTGGTGCAGAGCGCCGGCGGGCAGACGCGGGCGTTGGGCACGCGGTTTGTGGTGGAGCGCGAGGCCGACCGCCGTGCTTGGGTGGGCGTGTTGCAGCACAGCGTCGAAGTGTCTTTGCACGCCTCGCCGAAAAAAGGCCCGAGCGATCGGGTGCTCCAGGAGGGCCAGGCTGCGCGCTACAACGCCCAGGAGGGGGTGGTGCCCCTGGATCAGTTCGATGTAGACCGTGCCACCAGTTGGCGACGCGGCGTACTGATCTTTGACCGCCAGCCCCTGGCCAAGGTCATTGAGCAGCTCAATCGCTACCGTCCGGGGCGGGTGGTGTTGACCCATTCCGATTTGGGCGAGCGCGAAGTCAGCGGCGTCTTCCGTCTCGACATGCTCGACAGCGCCCTCGGAACGCTCACCCAGGAACTTCAAGTGCAACGCTTGGACCTGGCAGGCCTCAGCCTGATCTATTGATGACCCGGTGGGAGGCCTGCTCTCACCCGCTTAAAACCCCCCTTCGCAAAAACTTTTTAAAAAACCTTACTGACTTCCTGTGCCTCGTACGTCTTGCTAGGTGAGAAGCATTCGCATAAACAAACATACGATCAGCGCAGGGAAACCAGAAATGTCAGCACTCACCAAGGGGCGTATCACCGGTAGCCGGTTAGCCCTGGCCATCCACTTGGGTCTGTTCGCCGCGGCCGCTCCCGTGTATGCGGTGCAACCTCAGGTGGACGCTGCCCAGTCGGCGGTGCGGGTGTTCGATGTCCCGGCGCAATCCTTGGGCAGTGCCGTATTGGCCTTTGCCGACCAGGCCGGTCTGCAGGTGCTATTTGACAGCCCGCGCCTGCAAGGCTTGCGCAGCACCGCGCTCAAAGGCAGCTTCAGCGTGCAGGAAGGGCTTGGCCGTTTGCTCGGTGCCACGCCGGTGGAATATCGCTTTACCGGTGAGCGCCAGGTCACCCTCAACCGTGTCAGTGACGACCCCGACGGCGCCATGACCGTGGGCACCACCACCATCACCGGCAACACCAACGGCCAGGCCAGCGACTGGGTGTACCAGACCCCAAAGTCCGTGGCGGTGATCAGCCGCGACATGATCGATAAACGTCCGCCCCGTCACGCCGCCGACATGCTCGAAGAAACCGCTGGCGTCTACACCGCCGTCAACCAGCGCGACCCCGGCCTGTCGGTGAATATTCGCGGTGTGCAGGACTATGGCCGGGTGAACATGAACATCGACGGCATGCGCCAGAACTTCAATGTCAACGGCCACCAGCAGCGCAACGGCACCATGCTGATCGACCCGGAGTTCATCTCCAGCATCGAGATCGACAAAGGCAGCCAGTCGGGGCAGGGCGGTGCGGCCGTGCTGGGCGGCATTGCTTCGTTCAAGACCCTGGATGCCAGTGAGTTCCTCAAGGACGGCAAGGACTACGGCGGCCGCCTTCGCGCCGGCAGCGGCATCGGTGAGCTGGGTAACGGCACCGACTTCAACGGCAGTGGCGTGTTTGCCTTTGGTGATGAGCGCGGCGATGTCGTGCTGGGCTACAGCGAGCGGCATTTCGGTAACTACCGCGCCGGCCGGCACAACGACGACAACCTGGGCACCAACCTGCGCGCCAGGTCATCTGCCCCTGCGGCCTTCGACGACTGGTTGAACAGCGAAGTCGGCGACACCGGCAGCGTGACCCGCTCGCAGATCGTCAAGTTCGGCCTGAACCTGCCCAACGACCAGCGCGTGCAGTTGAGCTACCTGGAAACCGACACCGACAGTAACGATGCCTGGGGCTATATCGCCAACGACCTTCAGAGCACCTACTACGTACGCACCAGCAAAAACAATCTCAACGCCAAAAACGTCGCGCTGGACTACAGCTACAGCCCGGACAACCCGCTGATCGATCTCAAGGCCAAGCTCTATTACGTCACCACCCAGATGGATCGCGGCAACGCCCCCAACCTGTCGTCGCCAGGTACCGGTAACTACGTCGGCGCCTACACCGATCACTTCCAGACCGACACCTGGGGCCTGCAGGGGGACAACAGCTCGCGGTTCGATTTTGGCGACCAGGGGCATGTCACCTGGAACTACGGGGTGGAGCTGTACCAGGACGAGTTCAAGCCCCGCACCAACAAAGTTGAAGCCACCAACAACCTGGGCTTGTTGCCTTACGCAGAGGGCAGCACCCCAGGGGGCAAGCGCACCATCGCCAGCCTGTTCAACAACGCGCAGTACGAATATGGCGGCTGGCTGACCCTGGATGCGGGCTTGCGTTATGACCGCTATCGGCTCGAAGGCGAAACCGGCATGACCCTGTACCGGCGTGATCGCTTCTACAACAGCCTTGTCGGTGCCAGGCGTGTCTCGGAAGTGATCGAGGTCGACCGTGAAGAAGGCCAGTTTTCCCCCACCTTCGGTCTCGCGGTGAAACCGGGCGTGGACTGGCTGCAACTCTATACCCGGTGGGGCAAGGGCTGGCGGCCACCGGCGGTGACCGAAACCTTCATGACCGGTCGGCCCCACGGTGGCGGTTCGGGAGAGCGCGTATTTCCCAACCCCTACCTCAAGCCTGAAGAGTCACGGGATTGGGAAGTGGGCATGAATGTCTTCAAGGAAGGCTTGTTTTTCAGTGACGATCGCCTCGGCATGAAGGTGGCTTACTTCGATACCCGGATCGAAAACTTCTCTTTCCTCAACACCAGCGTCAGCTTGCCGGAAACCCAGGTGGGTGGATTCCTCGGGACCATGGCTTACGTCAATAACACCAACCCGACGCGTTTTCGCGGGGTCGAATACCAGCTCAATTACGACATGGGGCGCGCGTACGCCAACCTCAGCTACACCCACATGATCGGCAGCAATGAGTTCTGCTCGAAGAACTATTACATGGGCGGTGCCAAGACCACCGGGCCAAGGACTACTCGCCTGGAGCGTTTCACCCTGCCGGATGGGCGCATCGGCATACGGCCGGTCACCACCTATGAGGTGTTGGATGACGACGTCGCCAACAACAAGGAAAGCTGCGGACGAATCATGGGGAACGCCACGTACATGCCGGCCGATCGCGGCTCGCTGACCCTGGGTACGCGCTTCCTGGAAAAACGCCTGGATACGGGTGTGCGTGTGCGCTACAGCTCGGGCAACGGCGAAAACCTCAATCAGCAGGGCTACGAGCTTATGGATCAGGCGATGTGGCCCAAGTACACGCTCTACGACCTGTACGCCAGTTACTGGATGACGGATCAACTGAACATTGCACTGGCGTTGGAAAACGCCACTGATGAAGCCTATTTCGTCGCCATGGGCGACGCCAACAACCTCAGCCTGGCGCGCGGGCGAACCCTGAGCGGCATGTTGGAATACAAATTCTGATCAGCGTGCGCAGGCACTTGATCAACGGTTTTGCCCATGGGTGGGCAAAAAGGCGCGCCGCACCGGCGTGCTCATCAACAACGTTGTTTAACGAGGTTTAGCGATGACTATTTCTGTTAGCTACGATTCGGGCCTGGGTTCTCTGTCGGTATCGGACTACCTGAGCTCGTGGGCAGTGGGGTTCAACACCGCAGGGCACGGCACCAGCAACACCGGCGGCTTCAGCAACGGCACCCTCAGCGGCGACCAGTATTCGACCCACGGCGCCAACAACTCCGAGTACGCGTTCATC
Organism: Pseudomonas sp. NFX5; assembly: GCF_049132125.1. Classification (NCBI taxonomy): domain Bacteria; kingdom Pseudomonadati; phylum Pseudomonadota; class Gammaproteobacteria; order Pseudomonadales; family Pseudomonadaceae; genus Pseudomonas; species Pseudomonas sp. NFX5. Next base: position 150,491 of record NZ_JAFMZG010000014.1, on the reverse strand, counting down.
GCCGACAGCGATACCAGCAATGGCCTGCACTATGTGTTCAACCCGTCGTTGCCCGCCAGCAGCAACCTGAACCACTACCTGTGGGGCGACCTGGATAACGTGCAACTGGGTACAGGCCTGGGCGGCGGCAGTGGCAGCGACTTCTCCCTGAGCGACTTCAAGGTCGCGTTCAACGGCCTCGACCTGAGCGCCGCCGAGGGCGCCGGCCGGGCTGGCAACGACGTACAAAGCGTTATCTACGGTTTGATGCAGGGCAACACCGCCGCGCTGGAAACCGTGCTCAACAACCTGCTCGACGACTTTGGCCTGTCCACTGCCAGCACCTTCGACGAAGTGTCTGCGGGCCTGGCGGCACACGCCAGCGCAGTGTCCACCGACGTTGCCCTGGTGGGCGTGCAGGACGTGGCACAGGACTGGGCACTCGCTGCCTGAACCTGCTGCCGCCTGAAAAAAGCGAATGGAAGATCGCTCTCCCATTCGCCGTACTACACCGCCGTCGCCCAAGCCTTCTAACTCTTCCGGCGACGGCGGTGCCGAATTCTGCGCAGCGCCGTATCGGCTGTCAACGCGGCGACGCTGCACGTTCAACCCCACGAGAATCCCCAGATGCGCCACGTCGGCAACGAAACCCTGGCCGCCCTCACGGCCTATAAAAGTGGCTTCTTCAACATCGGCCTGTTCTCGGCGGTGATCAACCTGCTGATGCTGGCTCCGGCGCTGTACATGCTGCAGGTATATGACCGGGTGCTGGCCTCGAGCAATCAGATGACCCTGTTGATGCTGACGCTGATGATCCTCGGCCTGTTCGGCCTGATGGGGGCGTTGGAGTGGGTGCGCAGCCAGGTGGTGATCCGCCTCGGCACGCAGATGGACATGGGCCTGAACCAACGGGTCTACGACGCCGCGTTCGAAGCGCAACTCAAGGGCGGCACCCAGGCGGCGGGCCAGGCGTTGCATGACCTGACCACCTTGCGCCAGTTCGCCACCGGCCAGGCGCTGTTCGCGTTTTTCGATGCGCCGTGGTTTCCGGTGTACCTGCTGGTGATCTTCCTGTTCCACCCCTGGCTTGGCCTGCTGGCGCTGGGCGGCGCAGCGATACTGATCGCGTTGGCGTGGATCAACCACCATGTCAGCCAGACGCCGATGGCCCAGGCCAGCCAACTGTCCATCCACGCCTGCCAGCAGGCCACGGCCAACCTGCGCAATGCCGACAGCATCGAAGCCATGGGCATGCTCGCCACCTTGCGCGGGCGTTGGTTCAATCAGCACCAGGCGTTCCTCGCCCAGCAAAACCTGGCCAGTGAAAAGACCGCCGCCGTCACCGCCTGGTCCAAGGGCGTACGCCTGGCCTTGCAATCGCTGGTACTCGGCCTGGGCGCGTTGCTGGCGGTGCAGGGCGATATCACGCCGGGGATGATGATTGCCGGCTCGATCCTGATGGGGCGGTTGCTGAGCCCCATCGACCAACTGATCGGCGTCTGGAAACAATGGGGCTCGGCGCGCCTGGCCTACGAGCGCTTGTCGCAACTGCTGGCGGCCAACCCGGCGCGACCGCCGCGCATGAGCCTGCCGGTGCCCAAGGGCCAGTTGAGCGTCGAGCACATCAGCGCCTGCGCCCCCGGTAGCCGTCGACCGGCGCTGGCCAATCTGGGGTTCAACCTGCCAGCGGGGGACGTGCTCGGCGTGATCGGACCTTCCGGCTGCGGCAAATCCACCCTGGCGCGGGTGCTGGTGGGCGCCTGGGCACCGCTGGCCGGCAAGGTGCGGCTGGACGGCGCCGACCTGGCCCAGTGGGACAAACAGCAACTCGGCCCGCACATCGGCTACCTGCCCCAGGACATTCAATTGTTCGCCGGCAGCATCGCCGACAACATCGCACGGTTTGCCGAACTGGATAGCGACAACGTCCTGGCCGCCGCGAAAATGGCCGGCGTACATGAACTGATCCTGCAACTGCCCCAAGGCTATGACACGCAATTGGGGGAGGGCGGCGCGGGGTTGTCCGGTGGGCAAAAGCAACGCGTGGCCCTGGCCCGTGCGCTGTACGGCCTGCCGGCGTTGATCGTGCTGGATGAGCCCAACGCCAACCTCGACGAAGTGGGCGAGCAGGCGCTGCTCCAGGCCATCACCCAGCTTAAGCAGCAGCGCCGCACGGTGATCCTGATTACCCACAAAGCCAATGTGCTGAGCCTGACCGACCAGTTGCTGATCCTCAAGGACGGCCAGTTGCAGGCCTTTGGTCCGACGGCGCGGGTGCTGGAGGCACGGCAGAAACCGGCAGCCTCCAAACCGGTGTCGACCCTGAGCATGAGCTACCGCCTCGGCGAAGGAAAACAGGCATGAGCATGAGTAAGCCGGTGCTGGTCAGCGACCGCCCTCACACGGTGTTGGCGCTGGATGACAAAAAATATTCGCGCCTGGGCTGGTTGTTGGTGCTTGGCGGCTTTGCCGGATTTATCGGCTGGGCCGCGTTGGCGCCGCTGGACAAGGGCGTGGCGGTGTCGGGCAAGGTCATGGTCTCTGGCCATCGCAAGACCGTGCAGCATCCTGCCGGGGGCATCGTCGAGCGTATCGAGGTGCGTGACGGTGATGTGGTCAACGCCGGCCAGGTGCTGTTGCGCTTGAAGGAGACGCCCTTGCGCGGGCAGATGCAGTCGCTGCGCAGCCAGTACCTGGCGTCCCTGGCCAGTGAGGCGCGCTTGAGTGCGGAAAGCGAAGGGCTGCCCGCCATCACCTTCGGTCCTGAATTGCTCAACGAGCCGGAGGCGGCCAACACCCTGAACCTGCAACGGCAACTGTTCACCAGCCGCGCCCAGGCGCTGGCCACCGAGCAGCAAGGCCTGCGCGAAACCATCGCCGGCGCCGAGGCGCAGTTGCGCGGCACGCGGGATTCCCAGGCGAGCAAGCTGCAGCAACGCGCGGCATTGAACGAGCAACTGCAAGGGCTGCGCGAGTTGGCGCGCGATGGCTATATCCCGCGCAATCGCCTGCTCGACAGCGAGCGCCTGTACGCCCAGGTCGACGGCGCGATTGCCGAAGACTACGGACGCATCGGCCAGTTGCAGCGCCAGGTTGTGGAACTGCGCCTGCGCATCCGCCAGCTCGGCGAAGAGTTCCAGAAAGACCTGCGCGGCCAGTTGGCCGAGACCCGTACCCGCAGCGATGACCTGCGTAACCGCCTGGCGTCGGCCGAGTTCGAACTGGCCAACAGCCTGGTGCGGGCGCCGGCCTCGGGGGTGGTGGTCGGATTGGAGGTGTACACCGAAGGCGGCGTGATCAAGCCCGGCCAGGCCCTGATGGACATCGTGCCCCAGGGCGAACCGCTGTGGGTGGAAGCGCGGGTGCCGGTGCAAATGATCGACAAGGTGCATCCGGGCCTACCGGTGGAGTTGCTGTTCTCGGCGTTCAACCAGGCCACCACCCCACGGGTGGCCGGTGAGGTGACGCTGGTCTCCGCCGACCGCCAGGTCGATGAGCGCACCGATGAGCCTTATTACACCGTGCGCGCCCAGGTCAGTGCGGGGGGCATGCAACAACTGGACGGCGTGCGGATTCGTCCGGGCATGCCGGTGGAAACCTTCATCAAGACCGGTGAGCGTTCGATGCTCAACTACCTGTTCAAACCCTTGCTGGACCGTACCCACATGGCCCTGGTGGAAGAATGAAGGCGCTGTTTTTGACCCTGTGCCTGAGCGTTACACCGGCGGCACATGCCTTGGGTTTGCTCGACGCCTACGACCTCGCCCTGCGCAATGACCCGACCTTCCAGGCCGCCATCCAGGAGCGCGAGGCCGGTGAAGAGAACCGCGTGATCGGCCGAGCGGCGTTATTGCCGAACCTGTCCTGGAGCTATAACAACTCGCGCAACGAATCCGAAGTTACCCAAAGCACCGCCGTCGGCGATGTCACCAGCGACCGTGATTACCGCAGCTATGCCTCGACCCTGACTTTGCAGCAACCGTTGCTGGACTACGAAGCCTACGCGCGCTTTCGCCAAGGCACCGCCCAGGCGCTTATGGCCGATGAGCGTTTTCGCAGTAAGAGTCAGGAGTTGGCCGTGCGCGTGCTCAGTGCCTACAGCCAGGCGCTGCTGGCGCAGGAACGCATCGAGTTGAGCCGTGCGCAGAAACGTGCGTATGCCGAACGCCTGCAACTCAATGATCGCCTGCTCAAAGGTGGCGAAGGCACGCGCACCGATGTACTCGAAACCCAGGCACGCTTGAGCTTGGCCCAGGCGGAGGAAATCGAGTCGCTGGACGCCCAGGACAGCGCCTTGCGCGAGCTGGAAGCGATTGTCGGCCAACCGTTGCAGATCGAAGCGCTGGCACCCCTGGCCCGCCCATTCGACATCCCGCCCCTGGAGCCCAACCGCTTCGAAACCTGGCGCGAACTGGCCATGGCCAACAACCCCGAACTCAAGTCCCAGCACCACGCGCTGGACGTGGCGTCCTACGAAGTGGAGCGCAAACGCGCCGGGCACATGCCCAAGGTCAGCCTGTACGCCAGCAGCCGCCAGACCAGCTCCGATTCGGAAAGCAGCTACAACCAGAAGTACGACACCAACAGCGTCGGCATCCAGGTCAGCCTGCCGTTGTTTGCCGGCGGCTCGGTGTCGGCCTCTACGCGCCAGGCGGCCAATCAACTGTCCCAGGCCCAATACGAGCTGGACGCACACACCTCGGCGACGCTGGTGGAGCTGCGCAAGCAGTTCAACCTCAACACCAGTGGTGCGGCGAAAGTGCGTGCCTACGAGATGGCCGTCAGCTCAGCCACCGCACTGGTTACTGCGACCAGAAAGAGCGTCAGCGGCGGTGAGCGGGTCAACCTCGACGTACTCGACGCCGAACAACAACTCTTCACCGCCCGCCGCGACCTGGCCAATGCGCGGCATGCGTATCTGCTGGCCAGGATTCAGTTGAAGTATTACGCGGGGTTGCTGAGCGAGCAGGACTTGCGGGCGTTGGCGGGGTACTTCCAGCCTTCGGCATGAGTGGTTACAACCCGGCATTCGTCGGGTTTTTTGTGGTTACTAATCTGTGAAACAGCTTCGGGAATAGGGAGCCGGTTGTCGGGTGGCAGAGGGAAATTGTTACCTGGCGGAAAATAACCTAACGGATGGGTTGCGATGAAATTAGGTGTTTATAAGGGATATGTCATCTCGGTGTTTATCAGGGACGAGCATTGTCCGCCTCATGTACATGTCAGGGGCAGGGAATGGGATGCGCGGTTTCGTTTCAGTTTTTTGGATGGGGACGTTGAATTGTGGGACGTAGAGCCTGAACGGAGGCGGCCACCCACGGCGGTTCTGAAGGACATACGCGAGGTAATCATGCAGCGACATTATCTGGCACGGGCACGCAGGATTTGGTGGGAAAAACTGCAAACGGTTTGCCTGGAGAATCATTCCTGGAACTGGGACACCAGTGAATTGGTTCCAGGGTTAGTCATTCGACGTGGTGTCTACGTCATCGCAAGCGCCTGGCACGACGCTGTAGCGCAACGGACTATTTTGAATCTGGTAAGAGCGCCAGATTGCGTGGGGATTAATTTATGAAAATCGTAAAAGCCAAAGTCATACCTTATGTACCTCTCACTGACGCCGACATCGACAAGGCAATCGCCCGTGGCCGTAGGCTAAAGCGCCTGTACGCCAACGCCAGCAATGTGCGTTATGAAAACGACTGCATCTCCATCGGCTTCAGCGACGGCAGCCGCGTCATGTTGCCGGTGGCCGGCCTGCCGGAGTTCGAAGGGTTTTCAGAGGAAGATTTCCAGCAGTTGGAAGTCAGTTTCGGTGGCAAGGCTATTAGCTGTGAGGCCCGGGATCTGGATGTTTCGATCACGGGCCTGATCGCCACAAGCCAGCCGCTGATGGACCTGGCCACCAGCCTGGTAGCGTCACGCAACGGTCGCAAGAGCAGCGCAGCCAAATCCGCCGCCGCCCGCGCCAATGGCAAGAAGGGCGGCCGGCCACGCAAGAAGGAACCTGAGGACGCTGAATTACCGCCGGGTCAATAACACCCCGGATTCCATATGGTGCGTCCAGGGGAACTGGTCAAACATCGCACACCGGGTAATGCGGTGGCTGTCATGCAGTTGCGCAATGTTCGCCGCCAGCGTCTCCGGGTTGCAGGAGATGTACAGGATGTTGTCGAAGCGCCGGGTCAGTTCGCAGGTGTCCGGGTCCATGCCGGCGCGGGGCGGGTCGACGAATACGCTACCGAATTCATAGCTCTTCAGGTCGATGCCGTGCAGGCGGCGGAAAGGGCGTACTTCATTCAGCGCTTCGGTGAGCTCTTCGGCGGAGAGGCGCACCAGGGTGACGTTACCCACCGCGTTTTCATCGAGGTTGCTCAGGGCCGCATTCACCGAGGTCTTGCTGATCTCGGTAGCGAGCACTTTACGCACACGGGTGGCCAGGGGCAGGGTGAAGTTGCCGTTGCCGCAATACAGCTCCAGCAAGTCATCCGGGCGATCGCCCAAGGCTTCGTATGCCCAGTTGAGCATCTTCTGGTTCACCGTGCCGTTGGGCTGGGTGAAGGCGCCTTCGGGTTGGCGGTAACTGAAAGTGCGGCCGCCGACGTCGAGTTTTTCCACCACGTAGTCGTGGCCGATCACATCGCGCTTGCCCTTGGAGCGGCCGATGATGCTCACATTCAATTCAGTCGCCAGCTTATTCGCCGCCGTGTGCCAGTGCTCGTCCAGCGGGCGGTGATAACACAGGGTGATCATCGCGTCGCCGGCCAGGGTGGTGAGGAACTCCACCTGGAACAGCTTGTGGCTCAGGGCAGCGCTGGCTTGCCAGGCGGCCTTGAGCTGGGGCATCAACTGGTTGATGCGCTGGCTGGCGATGGGGAACGCTTCGATCAGGATCGGCGTGCGCTTGTCGTCCTGGGAAAACATCGCGTAGTGGCGTTCACCGCCTTCGCGCCACAGGCGGAACTCCGCCCGCAGGCGGAAGTTCTGCAGCGGCGACTCGAAGACCTGCGGCTCGGGTGCGTCGAACGGTGCCAACAGGTCACGCAAGCGCGTGACCTTGTCTTGCAGTTGAGCGGTGTAGCGTGTGGCGTCAAAAGTCATGCGTTGAACCAGCCCAGCTTGATCACAAACAGAATCGACAGAATCACCAGTGCCGGGTTGAGCTCACGGTAGCGGCCCGAAAGCAGCTTGATGGCGGTCCAGGCGATGAAACCGAAGGCAATGCCGTTGGCGATGGAGTAAGTGAAGGGCATCGCCAGGGCGGTGATCACCACCGGCGCTGCAACGGTAATGTCATCCCAGTCGATTTCGGCCAGGCCTGAGGTCATCAATACGGCGACGAACAGCAGCGCCGGCGCGGTAGCAAAGGCCGGTACGCTGGCGGCCAGCGGCGAGAAGAACAGCGCCAGCAGGAACAGGATCGCCACCACGATGGCGGTCAAGCCGGTACGGCCACCGGCGCTCACGCCCGCAGCGGATTCGATGTAGCTGGTGGTGGTCGACGTACCCAGCAGCGAACCGGCCATGGCGGCGGTACTGTCGGCGATCAGCGCACGGCCCATTTTCGGCATGTGGCCGTCCTTGCCCATCAGCCCGGCGCGCTTGGCCACGCCGATCAGGGTGCCGGAGTTGTCGAACAGGTCGACGAACAGGAAGGCGAAGATCACGCTGACCAGGCCGATGTCCAGCGCTCCCTTGATATCCAGCTGCAGGAAGGTCGGGGCCAGGGACGGCGGCATCGACATCACGCCGCCAAACGCGGTGACGCCCAGCAGAATGGAGACGATGGTCACCGCCAGGATGCCGATCAGCACCGCGCCGCGTACGGCCAGGGCTTCCAGCGCAACGATCAGCATGAAGCCGAGGATGGCCAGGATAGGCGCCGGCTTGGTCAGGTCGCCCATGCCCACCAGGGTGTTGGGGTTGCCGACCACGATCCCGGCGTTGTGCAGGGCGATCAGTGCCAGGAACAGGCCGATACCGGCGGCAATCGCCGAACGCAGGGGCAGGGGAATGCTATTGATGATCCACTCACGGATACGGAAGATCGACAGCAGGAAGAACAGCACCGCCGAAATGAATACCGCACCCAGCGCAACCTGCCAGGTGTGGCCCATGTGCAACACCACGGTGTAGGTAAAGAAGGCGTTGAGGCCCATGCCCGGTGCCAGCGCGATCGGGTAGTTGGCGATCAGGCCCATCACGGTCGAACCGATGGCCGCCGCCAGGCACGTCGCGACAAATACCGCGCCCTTGTCCATGCCGGTCTCGCCGAGGATGCTCGGGTTCACGAACAGGATGTAGGCCATGGCCAGGAATGTCGTGATGCCCGCGAGGATCTCGGTGCGCACGTTGGTGTTGTGTGCCTTGAGTTGAAACAGCTTTTCCAGCATGCCTGCTCCCTGTGACGCTATGTTGCGTCGTTATTTGTTGACCTCTAAGTCAAAGCACAAACTGCGCCAAGCGCCTGTGGTTCCAGAGAGGATCGGAAAAAGCGGCGCATCATACCAGCAGCCGAGGCTGTGTGGCGCATGGCCTTGAGGCATACTGCGGCGACGTTCAACAGCGGGTCATCGACAGCATGAAAAAAGCCAACGCGTGGAGTCTAGCCCTGATCCCCTGTCTCGGCCTGTGGTTGGGCGCGGCACCGGTGTGGGGCGCGACTGCACCGCCCTTGAGCGAGGTGCGCGTATTCAAGGTCGAATCGGCGCACTGCACGGAAACCATCCCGGAACGCGCGCAAAGCACCCAGATGTGCACGCACCGTGGGCCCACCCAAGTGTCGGTGATGGAAGTCGGCCTGGGTAACAACCCGATGGGGCGCTTCAATGGTGCCGAACTGAGCGGGCAACGCACGCCCGTGTGCCAGGTCGGCAGCGTCAGCGAGGCCTGCAGCGGGGCAGGCACGCTGATGGGCTACATCTATGTATTTGACCTGAATGTCCAGGCCCAAGGCTGGTTCGAATACAGCAACTCGTCGATCAACGGCCCGCGGAACACCTTGAAGACCCTCCTCAATATCCGCTGATCAATCACCTTGAACGCTCAATACCCCGGGAAGTCGTACCCCTGAGACGGCGACTTTCCTGAACGCCGCGGATGTACACCAACCCGTGAGGTGTTTATGAGCGCGATCCCCAATGGCGCGGCGGCCCAACCGTTCGTCGCCCACTCCATACGCTTGACCCTCAATGGTCAGGACCGTCAACTCGACGTATTGCCCTGGACCACGTTGCTGGATTTGCTGCGCGAGCAACTGGACCTGGTCGGCAGCAAAAAAGGCTGCGACCACGGCCAATGCGGTGCGTGCACAGTATTGCGCGACGGTAAACGCATCAACGCCTGCCTGACCCTGGCGGTGATGTGCGACGGCGCCGAACTGACCACCATCGAAGGCCTGGCCGACGGTGACCAACTGCACCCGATGCAGCAAGCCTTTATCAAGCACGATGCCTTCCAGTGCGGTTACTGCACGCCGGGTCAGATTTGCTCCGCCGTTGGCCTGGTCAATGAAGGCCGTGCCCACGACAGTGCACAGATCCAGGAGCTGATGAGCGGCAACCTGTGCCGCTGCGGCGCCTACAGCAATATCCGCGATGCCATCGAAGAGGCTTTGCCGGCGTGCCGGGCCCAGGGAGGTGAGCGATGAATCCCTTCCAGTACAGCAAACCGGCGGATGTCCACGCAGCCGTGCACCTGAGCAGCGCCGCGTCGCGCTTTATTGCCGGGGGCACCAACCTGCTGGACTTGATGAAAGAAAACATCAGCCGCCCCGAGCACCTGATCGATATCACCGGCCTGCCGCTCAATGAGATTGAACAAACCGCCGAGGGCGGCCTGCGCATCGGCGCGCTGGTGAGCAATGCCGACCTGGCCTGGCACCCGCTGATCGAACAGCGTTACCCGTTGCTGTCCCAGGCGATCCTTGCCGGTGCTTCGCCGCAACTGCGCAATATGGCCAGCACCGGCGGCAACCTGTTGCAACGCACCCGGTGCTACTACTTCTATGACGCCAGCGTGCCCTGCAATAAGCGTGAACCCGGCAGCGGCTGCCCGGCGCGCACTGGGTTGAACCGTATCCATGCGATCCTCGGCGCCAGCGAACAGTGCGTGGCCACTCACCCTTCGGACATGTGCGTGGCCCTGGCGGCGCTGGAGGCGCGGGTGCATGTGCAGGGGCGTGGCGGCGCGCGGGTTATCGAATTTGCCGACTTCCACCGCCTGCCCGGTTATGCGCCGCAACGCGACAACCAGCTGGCCGACGATGAGCTGATCACCGCCATCGAATTGCCCGCTGACCACCTGGCCCGTCACAGCCATTACCTGAAAATCCGCGACCGCGCGTCTTATGCGTTTGCCTTGGTGTCGGTGGCCGCCGCTCTCGAGTTGGACGGCGATCGAATCGTCGACGCGCGCCTGGTCCTCGGCGGCGTGGCCCATAAACCCTGGCGCGACCGTGCGGTGGAAGCCTCGCTGATCGGCCAGGCGGTCAGCCGCGAAACCTTCAGCAATGCCGCCGACGCGGTGCTGCAAGACGCCGAGCCGCTGGAACACAACGGCTTCAAGATCAAGCTGGCGCGCCGCGCAATCATCCGTGCCCTGAGCGACGCCGCCGTCGCAGGAGATCGCCCATGACCGCTATTGGCAAACCCCTGGACCGTGTCGACGGTCTGCTCAAGGTCACCGGCCAGGCGCGTTATGCCGGTGAGTTTCCCGAGGACGGCCTGCTCCACGGCAGTGTGGTGTCCAGCACCATCGCCAAGGGCCGTGTGCTGGCGATCGATGCGTCCAGGGCACTGGCCCTGCCGGGCGTGGTGGCGGTTATTCATCACCTCAACCGGCCGAAAATCGCCCGTTACGACGATGCCTTCCAGGATGACGATGCGGCGGACGGCTCACCGTTTCGCCCGCTGTATAACGACCGGGTGCTGTACAGCGGCCAACCCCTGGCCCTGGTGATCGCCGACAACCTGGAACTGGCGCGGCATGCCGGCTCGCTGGTAGCGATCGACTACGCACGGGAAGACTTCGAGACCGACCTGCTCGCCCAGCAGGAACAGGCCCATGCTTCACCGCAGGCGCCGCCCAAGCCGCGTGGCAACTTCCAGGCCGAGTGGGCCGCTGCCGCCGTCAGCCTCGACCTGCACTACAGCACCCCCATCGAACACCACAACCCCATGGAACCCCACGCCAGCACCGTGCTGTATCAGCCGGATGGCACCCTGCATATCCATGACAAGACCCAGGGCCCGCAGAACTGCCAGGCCTATGTGCAAGACGTGTTCGGCCTGGATAAAAGCCAGGTGCGGATCTTCGCCGCGTTCGTCGGTGGTGCGTTCGGCTCGGGCTTGCGCCCGCAGTATCAATTGCCGCTGGCGGTGATGGCGTCCCTGGCGCTCAAGCGCTCGGTGCGCGTCACCCTGACCCGCCAGCAGATGTTCACCTTCGGCTACCGCCCGCGCACCTTGCAGCGTTTGCAGATGGGCGCCGCCGCCAATGGTCGCCTGCTGGCATTGGGGCATACGGCGATTGGCCAGACCTCGCGCTTCGAAGACTTCAGCGAGCACGTGGTGGAGTGGAGCGGCATGCTCTATCACTGCGACAACGTGCAACTGACCTACAAACTGGTGCCGCTGGATGTATTCACGCCCCTGGACATGCGCGCGCCCGGCGCTGCCTTGGGCGTGATCGGCCTGGAGTGCGCCATGGACGAGTTGGCCAGCGCCTTGGGCATGGACCCGGTGCAACTGCGCCTGGTCAACTACGCCGAGCGCAACCAGAACGAAGACAAACCCTGGTCGAGCAAGGCCCTGCGCGAGTGTTACAGCGAAGGTGCCGAGCGCTTCGGCTGGAGCCAGCGCAACCCGGAACCGCGCAGCATGCGCGACGGCTGCCAGTTGATCGGCTGGGGCATGGCCGGTGGCGTGTGGGAGGCCATGCAGATGAAGGCCAGCGCCAAGGCGCGCATCGACGCCGAGGGCAAGCTGACCGTCAGCAGTGCGACCACGGACATCGGCACCGGCACCTACACGGTGATGACCCAGATCGCGGCGCAGGCCAGTGGCGTGGCGGTTGAGGACGTGGTGTTCCTGCTCGGCGACTCTTCATTGCCCACCGCGCCGCTGCAAGGCGGCTCGTTCACCGTGTCGTCCGTCGGCACCGCCGTGCAGCAAGCCTGCGAAGCGTTGAGCGCGAGGCTGCTGACCATCGCCCGGCAGACTTACCCGGTGTTCAAGGATGCCGAGTCCGTGCGTTTTGAAGACGGCCAACTGCACACCGGCGATGTGAGTGTGTCGTTGGCACAACTGGTCAAGGACAGCGGTGAAGAGAGCGTGGAAGTCCAGGTCGACAGCGAGCCGGACAAGAAACGCGAGGGTTACGCCACCGCCACCCATTCGGCGGTGTTCGTCGAAGTGCGGGTGGATGAAGACTTGGGCACGATCAAGGTCAGCCGCGTGGTCAGCGCCATTGCGGCCGGGCGGGTGGTCAACCCGAAGATGGCCCGCAGCCAGATCCTCGGCGGGGTGGTGTGGGGCATCGGCATGGCCCTGCATGAAGAGACCCAGATCGACCATCAGTTGGGCCGCTACATGAACCACAGCCTGGCCGAGTACCACATCCCGGTAAATGCCGATATCGGCGAGATTGACGTGGTGTTTGTCGAGGAACATGACGAGATCGTCAACGCCCTTGGGTCCAAGGGCGTGGGAGAGATCGGCATTGTCGGGGTGGCGGCGGCGGTGGCGAATGCGGTCTACCATGCCACCGGCAAGCGGGTGCGAGAGTTTCCGATCACCCTGGATAAGGTGCTCTGACGCGGTCCAGCAAACACTGAAGGTCCAAATGTGGGAGGGAACAAGCCTCCTCCCACATTGGATCATGCCGCGGGCTTGATGCTTTCATCTATCGGCACATGCATACGATCCCGATTCGCCAGGGTCGGGAACAGTTTGATCCACACCCCGGTCACCACCAGCGTACCGATGCCGCCCATCACCACGGCCGGCACGGTGCCGAACCAATGGGCGGTAATCCCCGATTCGAACTCGCCCAATTGGTTGGAGGCGCCGATAAACAGACCATTGACCGCACTGACCCGCCCGCGCATTTCATCCGGCGTCTCCAACTGCACGAAGGACGCACGGATCACCATGCTGATCATGTCCGCCGCGCCCAGCACCACCAGCACCGCCAGGGAAAACCAGAACGAGGTGGACAGGCCGAAGGCGATGGTCGCTACGCCGAATACGCCGACGGCGGTGAACATCACCCGGCCCACCTGCCGATCTACCGAAAAGCGCGCCAGCCACAACGACATCAACAGCGCGCCCACCGCCGGCGCCGAGCGCAACAGGCCCAGGCCCCATGCGCCGGTCAGCAGGATGTCCTTGGCGAATACCGGCAGCAACGCGGTGGCGCCGCCCAGCAGCACGGCGAACAGGTCGAGGGAAATCGCCCCGAGGATGTCCGGGCGGCTGCGGATAAAGCGGATGCCGGCCAGCAGTGAATCGAGGGTGGCCTTGCCTTTGTTGAGCGGGGTCTGGCGGGCGGGCAGGTTGAGGGTCAGTACACAGGCAATCAGGTACAGCGCCACCGTGGGCCCATACACCCAGACGCTGCCGAAGGCGTATAGCAAACCACCGAGCGCCGGGGCGACGATGGTTGCCAGTTGCTGGGCCGACTGCGACGAGGCCACCGCACGCGGGAACAGCGCACTGGGCACGATGCTTGGCAGCAGGGCCTGGGTGGTGGGCATTTCAAACGAGCGCGCGGCGCCGAGCAGGAAGGCGAGGATAAAGATCATCTCGCGGGTCACGTTGCCGGTGAGGCCGCCAATGGCCAGGGAAAGGGCAATCAGCGCCTGCACGGTCTGGCAGATGGCCGCGACTTTGCGTCGGTCATAGCGGTCGGCCACATGCCCGGTGTGCAGCATGAACAGCACGCGCGGCACGAACTCCACCAGGCCGACCAGCCCCAGGTCGAGCACGTTGCCGGTGAGTTGGTAGAGGTTCCAGCCAATGGCCACGGTAAGCATCTGGAAGCCGCTGGCGGTGAAGATCCGTGCCAGCCAGAACGCGATGAAAGGGCGGTGGTGACGTAACAGCAACGTGGGTTCACTGGGCATCGGGAGTTCAGGTCAAGGCCGGAGGGAAGAGGCAGATTAGCATCAAGCTGTAACAATTAGTTGCGAGAAGAAGGCTGAGGCAAGCTGTCACGCGGCAAAAGACCACACAGGCCAGCTGCGAAAATGGGACTACTCTTTTCACTGTTATTGACCCAGATCAAAGTCATTTCAGAATTTGTTCTGGTGGCCGCAAGGCCCGATTCCCTGCGTGGCTGGTTAAAAAAAGAAACGAATTGAAATTCGCCAGACTCCATATCCGTGGGGGCAGTGGGTGCAGGCTCCCGCCAGCAGCCGGTATTACCTGACAGAGGAAGACTTATGTTCGGTTTGGAGGCGCTAGATCTCGCCCGAATTCAGTTCGCGTTCACCATCTCATTCCACATCCTGTTCCCGGCGATCACCATCGGCCTGGCCAGTTACCTCGCGGTGCTGGAAGGCTTGTGGCTCAAGACCCATAACGATACCTACCGTGACCTCTACCATTTCTGGTCGAAGATCTTTGCCGTCAACTTCGGCATGGGCGTGGTCTCCGGTCTGGTCATGGCCTACCAGTTCGGCACCAACTGGAGCCGCTTCTCGGACTTCGCCGGCGCCGTGACCGGGCCGCTCCTGACGTACGAAGTGCTTACGGCCTTCTTCCTCGAAGCCGGTTTCCTCGGCGTGATGCTGTTCGGCTGGAACAAGGTGGGGCGCAAGCTGCACTTTTTCTCCACCCTGATGGTGGCCGTCGGTACGTTGATCTCGACCTTCTGGATCCTGGCGTCCAACAGCTGGATGCAGACGCCGCAAGGCTTTGAAATCATCGACGGCCGCGTGATTCCTACCGATTGGCTGGCGGTGATCTTCAACCCGTCGTTCCCTTACCGCCTGATGCACATGGCGACGGCGGCGTTCGTGGCCACCGCGTTCTTCGTCGGTTCCTCGGCGGCCTGGCACTTGCTACGCGGCAAGGACAACCCGGCGATCCGCAAGATGTTGTCGATGGCGATGTGGATGGCCCTGATCGTGGCGCCTATCCAGGCGGTGATCGGCGACTTCCATGGCCTCAACACCCTCGAGCACCAGCCGGCGAAAATCGCCGCGATTGAAGGCCACTGGGAAAACAAAGGCAATGAGCCAACGCCGCTGATCCTGTTTGGCTGGCCGGACATGAAAGCGGAAAAAACCAAATACGCCGTGGAGATTCCGTACCTGGGCAGCCTGATCCTGACCCACTCCCTGGACAAACAGGTGCCGGCGCTCAAGGAATTCCCGCCGGAAGACCGGCCGAATTCGACCATCGTATTCTGGTCGTTCCGGGTCATGGTCGGCCTGGGGTTCTTGATGATCTTCACCGGCCTGTTCAGCCTCTGGCTGCGCCGGGGCGACAAGATGTACACGTCCAGGCCGTTCCTGTACCTGGCGCTGTGGATGGGGCCGTCCGGCCTGATCGCGATTCTCGCCGGTTGGTTCACCACCGAGATCGGCCGCCAGCCGTGGGTGGTCTACGGGTTGATGCGCACTGCGGATGCTTCTTCCGGGCATAGTCTGGCGCAGATGACGATCACCCTGGTGTTGTTCGTGGTGGTGTACTTCGCGCTGTTCGGCGCCGGCCTGGGCTACATGATGCGCCTGGTGCGCAAAGGCCCGGTGACCCACGAAGGCACGGAACCGACCCACGGTGGCCCTGGCCAGAAACGCACACCGGCCCGTCCGTTGTCCGCCGCCGATGATGGCAGCGATGACGACCACGCCCACATCCAGCACAAGGGGAATTGAGATGGGTATTGATCTTCCGCTGATCTGGGCCGTGATCATCATCTTCGGCATCATGATGTACGTGGTCATGGACGGCTTCGACCTGGGCATCGGCATCCTCTTCCCGTTTATCCCGGGCAAGACCGACCGTGACGTGATGATGAACACCGTGGCCCCGGTCTGGGACGGTAACGAAACCTGGCTGGTGCTGGGCGGCGCGGCGTTGTTCGGCGCGTTCCCGCTGGCCTATTCGGTGGTGTTGTCGGCACTGTACCTGCCGTTGATCCTGATGCTGGTGGGGCTGATCTTTCGTGGCGTGGCCTTCGAGTTCCGCTTCAAGGCCAAGGACCACAAGCGTCACCTGTGGGACAAGGCGTTTATCGGCGGTTCGCTGGCGGCCACGTTCTTCCAGGGCGTCGCGCTGGGGGCGTTTATCGACGGGATCCCGGTGGTCAATCGCCAGTTTGCCGGCGGCTCGCTGGACTGGCTCACGCCGTTCACGATGTTCTGCGGCGTGGCGCTGATCGTGGCCTATGCATTGCTCGGCTGCACCTGGCTGATCATGAAAACCGAAGGCCCGTTGCAGGAGAAAATGCACAACCTGGCGCGGCCATTGGCCTTCGTGGTGCTGGCCGTGATCGGCATCGTGAGTCTCTGGACGCCACTGTCGCACCCGGAAATCGCCTCGCGCTGGTTCACCCTGCCGAACCTGTTCTGGTTCCTGCCGGTACCGATCCTGGTGCTGGTGACCATGTACGGGTTGATCCGCGCCGTGGCGCGGAATGCCCACTACACACCGTTCCTGCTGACGCTGGTGCTGATCTTCCTCGGCTACAGCGGCCTGGGGATCAGCCTGTGGCCGAACATCATCCCGCCATCCGTGTCGATCTGGGATGCCGCTGCGCCGCCCCAGAGCCAGGGATTCATGCTGGTGGGCACCTTGTTCATCATCCCGTTCATCCTGGGCTACACCTTCTGGAGCTACTACGTGTTCCGCGGCAAGGTCACCCACGAAGACGGCTATCACTAGGAGGGTCGTTGCATGTCCGGCAAACCTACGTTGCACGAGATCGAACAGGCCGAGAAACAGCCGCTGTGGCGGCGCCTCGGCTGGCTGGCGATGATCTGGACCGGCAGTGTGCTGGCCCTGTTCGTGGTGGCCAGCCTGATGCGCATGTTCATGAATGCGGCCGGCCTGACCACCCACTGACATCCCGATCCGGGCTTCGCGCCCGGTTTTCAGCCCTGCTCTTCTTTTGGAAGGGCAGGGTTTTTTTTTATTTGCGTGCTTTGAGAATCACGAACTTGGGCGTGGCAGCGACCTGCTCTACGCCACGGAACAAGCGCGCCAACTTGCTGTGATAACCCAGGTGACGGTTGCCGACGATATACAGCGCGCCGCCGACCACCAACGCCTCCCGCGCCTGCTGGAACATACGCCAGGCCAGGAAGTCGCCGACCACCTGCTGCTGGTGGAACGGCGGGTTGCACAGCACCACGTCGAGGGAGTCCGGCTCCTGGCCTGCGAGGCCGTCCCCGGCGCGTACTGTCACCTCCCGATCACCGAGGGCGGCTTGCCAGTTCTCAAGGGCCGATTGCACGGCCATATAGGACTCGTCCACCAAGGTGTACCGGGCGTCGGGGTTTTGCAGTGCGCTGGCAATCGCCAATACGCCGTTGCCGCAACCCAGGTCCGCCACGCGGGCACTGCCCAGGTTATTGGGCAGGTGCGGCAGGAAGGCGCGGGTGCCGATGTCCAGGCCTTCACGGCAGAACACGTTGGCATGGTTGAGCAGTTCGATAGCCGGCGCGTCCAGGGTGTAGCGCGTCGGGTAGGGCGAGACCGCCGTGGGGCGGTCGGCCAGTGTCGCGATCAGCAACCGCGCCTTCTTCACCGCCAGGGAGGCGTGCATCGGCCCGATATAGCGCTCCAGCAACTCACCGGCCGCCCGGGGCAGGTGCTTGACCATCGCTGCGGCAATCACTTCGGCGCCCGGCGCCAGTTGGCCTTGCAGGCGGATCAGTTGTTCTTCCAGCAATGCCAGGGTCTTGGGGACGCGGATCAGCACCCGGTCGAACGGCCCGCTGGGCACCTCGCTGGCGGGGATGAACGGCACGGCGTCAAAGGCCTTGCCATTGCGCACCAGGTTTTTATCCAGGCCCAGGGCGGCCAGGAACGAGTCGCCGCTGGAGGTCACCTGCACCCGGCCTTCCAGGCTCGCAGCCAGGGCGCCGAAGCTGTCATTGAGCACCAGCACGCGGGTCGCAGCGCTCGGTTGCTGTTCAGCCAGGTAGCTGAGCAGGTACTCGTCGGCGGCGTCGAAGGCTTGCAGCGGATCGTTATGTTGCTCTGGCTGGCGGATCAGATCGAGCTGGGCGAAGGGGCTGTCGAGCAGGGGCATGGCGAGGGAGGCTCTGGGTCATCGATGGGTGTTCGGCAGTCGGCTGCGGAACCGTCTGAGTGAACAGCGGGCGGCACCCCGTGGGAACAGCCCAGCACTCAGAATGGGTCGTAAATGTTACTTTTTTTCCTAAGGGATTACATGCGGTGTTTCAACGCTGATTAAAACAACCCCGCTTTCGAGGCGCAGAGCACGGCAGCGATCTTGTTGTTGACTCCCAGCTTTTTGAAGCAACTGCAGATATGAAAGCCCACCGTACGCTCGGACAGGCACAGGATGGCGGCAATGTCCGCAGCGGTCTTGCCCATGGCTGACCACTTGAGGATTTCGGTTTCGCGCGGGGTCAATTTGTTTGCAGGGTTAATGCTGGGCTTGTGTGCGTAAGTCTTCGCGACTACCGCATGCATCGCATGGCACAGCCACAGGACCTGGCCGGCTTTTTCATAAAGCTCCTGCGGGGTCACTTCACCCGCACTGCGACCCAGGGTCAGCATGCTGAACACACCCTGGAAATCATGCACGGCTTGGGTCCATCCCAAATGCACACCAAAGGATCGGGCTAAAGACCACAGGTTGGGTGAGTCTTTAAAGATTTTTTCTTCCCAGACAAGGGGCAGTACACAACGTTTGCAATGTTCCACCACGGGGTCAGCGTCAAAGAAGTGGGCCTGGTTATACAGTTTGTTCCATTCATCTGGATAGTTGTTGAGGCGAACAGGTTTCGTTTGGTTGTTAGGTAGTTGAGAGCTCATCGTGAAAGAACAGTATTGGAAGCCGAGTGCGTAGGTGTGGTTGACAGCCATCTCGAAAAGAGTCGTAACCTCGCTCTCGCCTTCCAGTTTGGGAAGTCGGGTATTGCGCCAGTTGACCATTGGTAACTCTCCATGGGTTTCCGCATGACATGGGATACGTCCTGAACTCCCACTGCACGGAAATTAGTGTAGGACATGAGCTACATCGCGAGAAAAAATTTTCGCTCTTGCAGGGCAGCGTTTAAGAAACTTTCTCTAAGGTCGCGGCGGGCTTAGCTAAGGGGCTTAGTTGTTTTTTCGATTTTTTAGTCAGTTGAAGCACCTGTAGCAGCTCAACTTAGAGCGCGCTTGTAGCGCGGATAAAGGGGCTAATAGCAAATTGATCAGAGTTGATATTAGGTTGCCATTATGTTGTGCCTATATAATGCCACTACCAACCAGAGGTGTTTCCGGGCTCGAGTTTGAGGGACACTAGGGCACCTGTAGAACGGAGTCCCCCATGACGGCCAGTGCTGAGAAATTTACCCGCCAAACCTTGCTCGATGTGCAATCCCTGACCCCCAGCCTGTTTACCCTGCGAACCACCCGTGACCCAGGGTTCCGGTTTACCGCCGGCCAGTTCGTGCGCCTGGGGGTCAGCAAGGCGGATGGCAGCACGGTATGGCGCGCGTATTCCGTGGTGTCCTCGCCGTTTGATGAATACTTGGACTTCTTCTCGATTGTTGTCCCAGGCGGCGAATTCACCAGTGAACTCAGCCGCCTGAGGGTGGGCGATACCTTGATGGTGGAGCGCCAGGCTACCGGGTTCCTGACCCTGAACCGTTTCGTCGATGGCCGGGACTTGTGGATGTTAGGCACCGGCACCGGGGTGGCACCGTTTTTGTCGATCCTGCAGGACTTCGAAGTCTGGGAGAAATTCGAGCGCATCATCCTGGTGTACAGCGCGCGGGAAGCCCGGGAGCTGGCGTACCAGTCGCTGATCAAGGGGTTGGGCGAGCGGGAGTACCTGGCAGAATATGCGCACAAACTGACCTACATCCCCATCGTGACCCGAGAGGATTATCCGGGGGCGTTGAGTGGGCGTATTACCACCTCGATCGAAAACGGAGAATTGGAGCGTGCTGCCGGCGTCGATCTGACCCCGGAACATTCCCGTGTGCTGATTTGCGGCAACCCGCAGATGGTGGATGACACTCGCCAGTTGCTCAAGCAGCGCGACATGCAACTGAGCCTTAGCCGCCGGCCAGGGCAGGTGGCAGTGGAAAACTACTGGTAATGAAAAGGCGCCTTAAGGAGGCGCCTTTTTTCCAAGCCGGTACGGGTTAAAGCGGCTTGTCGTTCTGTGCCTTGAGCAGGTCGCGAATCTCGCCCAGCAGCACTTCTTCCTTGCTCGGTGTCGGTGGCAGGCTAGGCGCCACGGCTTCTTCGCGCTTGAGGCGGTTGATGGCCTTGACGCCCATGAAGATCGCAAACGCGACGATCACAAAGTCGATCACGCTCTGGATGAACTTGCCGTACGCCAGCACCACGGCAGGCACATCGCCCTGTGCCGCCTTGAGCGTAATCGCCAGGTCACCAAAGTCCACGCCACCGATCAATAGACCAATGGGCGGCATCACTACGTCGCCTACAAACGAGGAAACAATTTTGCCGAAGGCGGCGCCGATGATGATACCGACGGCCATGTCGACCACATTACCTTTGACCGCGAAGGCCTTGAACTCACTGATCACGCCCATAGGTTATTCCTTGTTACAGATGAGAAGGGTGCCGCTCAGTGTAAATCAGTCGCAGCGGGCATGCCCGACACAACCGTTAACACTGTCAGTTTTTATCGACACATTAAATCGCAAATAGTTTGCAAAGTGCCACCAATCGCGCGCGAAATACCCGCTATTTCAGCGGCTTACCACATTATTTTCTTAATCGACCTGGTGGTGTTTTTCTATTTATCTTCTGACTCGTGGGTCACTAGCCTCTGGCAAGCACAACTGAATGTGCATTAAAAAAACCAGAGGAAACCTTGATGAAGAATCCAATGAATCGCGGCCCGGTATTGGCGCGTCATGTGCTGGTACTGGCGACCGCCAGCCTGCTTTCCCTCTCCGTACAAGCCGCCAACCTGACCCGTGACAACGGTGCCGCCGTCGGCGACAACCAGAACTCGCAAACCGCCGGCGCCAACGGCCCGGTGCTGCTGCAGGACGTGCAACTGATCCAGAAACTGCAGCGCTTCGACCGTGAACGCATCCCTGAGCGCGTGGTGCATGCCCGCGGTACCGGCGCCCATGGCACCTTCACCGTCACCGATAACCTCAGTGACCTGACCAAGGCCAAGGTCTTCGCTGCTGGCGAAACGACCCCGGTGTTCGTGCGCTTCTCGGCCGTGGTGCACGGCAATCATTCCCCTGAAACCCTGCGTGACCCGCGCGGCTTCGCCACCAAGTTCTATACCGCCGATGGCAACTGGGACCTGGTGGGTAACAACTTCCCGACGTTCTTTATCCGCGATGCCATCAAGTTCCCCGACATGGTCCACGCCTTCAAGCCGGACCCGCGCACCAACCTGGATGATGACTCCCGTCGCTTCGACTTCTTCTCCCATGTTCCCGAGGCCACTCGCACACTTACCGAGTTGTATTCCGACTCCGGTACTCCGGCCAGTTATCGGGAAATGGACGGCAATGGCGTACATGCCTACAAGTTGATCAACGCCAAGGGTGAAGTGCATTACGTCAAGTTCCACTGGAAGAGTCTGCAAGGCATCAAGAATCTCGATCCCAAGCAAGTTACCGAAGTGCAGGGGCGTGACTACAGCCATATGACCAATGACTTGGTCACCCATATCAACAAGGGCGACTTCCCCAAGTGGGACCTGTATGTGCAGGTACTCAAGCCGGAAGACTTGGCCAAGTTTGATTTCGACCCGCTGGACGCCACCAAGATCTGGCCGAATGTGCCCGAACGCAAAGTCGGGCAGATGGTACTGAACCGCAACCCGGCGAATGTCTTCCAGGAAACCGAACAAGTGGCCATGGCCCCGGCCAACCTGGTACCGGGCATCGAGCCGTCGGAAGACCGCCTGCTGCAAGGCCGGGTGTTCTCGTATGCCGACACGCAGATGTATCGCCTGGGCGCCAATGCCCTGCAACTGCCGATCAACGCCCCTCGGGTCACCGTCAACAACGGTAACCAGGACGGCGCGCTGAACTTCGGCAAGACCACCAGCGGCGTGAACTACCAGCCAAGCCGCCTGGAAAACCGTGAAGAGCCGCAAACCGCGCGCTATAGCCAGACGGCGCTGTCGGGCAGTACCCAGCAGGCGAAGATCCAGCGTGAGCAGAACTTCAAGCAGGCCGGTGATCTGTATCGCTCCTACAGCCCGAAAGAACGCCAGGACTTGATCGACAATTTCGGCGGCTCCCTGGCCACTACCGATGACGAGAGCAAGCACATCATCCTGTCGTTCCTCTACAAGGCCGATCCGGAATACGGCACCGGCGTGGCCAAGGTCGCCAAGGGTGATCTGGCACGCGTGAAGGCGCTGGCCGAAAAACTCACTGACTGACGTTGGTTTCGGTCGACGCCCCTCCCGGGCGTCGACCTCTGGCAGGAGAGCACCCATGCGTATTTCTATCGGTTTACTGATGACCATGCTGGCCTTTGTCGCCCATGCCGAGTCGCCCGACCCGGTCGCGCTCAAGGCGCAGCTCCAGGACTATTACTTCGACGCCGCCCGCCGTGGCGACCTCGACATGCTCAACACCTTCATCGACGCCGGCTTCCCCCTCAACACCCAGGACGACAAGGGCTACACCGCGCTGATCCTCGCCGCCTACCACGGCGAAAGCGCTTATGTGGAGCGTTTGCTCGCCGCCGGTGCCGACGCCTGTGTGCAGGACAAACGCGGCAACACCGCGTTGATGGGCGCGATCTTCAAGGGTGAGTTGAACATTGCCCAGCGCCTGCTGGCCACCGACTGCAACCCCGACCAACGTAATGGCGCCGGTCAGACGGCCGCCATGTACGCCGGCCTGTTCAAGCGCCTCGAGTTGCTCGACGAACTCAAGGCCAAGGGCGCCGATCTCAACGCCCAAGACCCGGTCGGCAACAGTGCTTCACGATTGGCCAGCGGTGAAATCCGGACCCCGGCGTCGCGCTGAGCTATCATCGCGGTTTTTCGGTTGGAGGTTCTCAAATGGCAAAGGCCAAGCGCATGTACGGCTGCACGGAGTGCGGCGCGACCTTTCCCAAGTGGGCCGGCCAATGCACCGAGTGTGGTGCGTGGAATACCCTGACTGAAACCATGATCGAAAGTGGCGGCGCCTCGGCCCCCACCGGCCGCGCCGGCTGGACCGGGCAGCAGGCGCAGATCAAGACCCTGGCGGAAGTCAGCGTTGAAGAGATCCCGCGTTTCTCGACGGCCTCCGGTGAGCTGGATCGGGTCCTGGGAGGCGGCCTGGTGGATGGTTCGGTGGTGTTGATCGGCGGCGACCCCGGCATCGGCAAGTCGACGATCCTGCTGCAAACCCTGTGCAGCATCGCCAGCCGCATGCCGGCGCTGTACGTCACCGGCGAAGAATCCCAGCAACAGGTGGCCATGCGCGCCCGCCGCCTGGGCCTGCCCCAGGACCAACTGCGGGTCATGACCGAAACCTGCATCGAAAGCATCATCGCCACGGCCCGGATCGAAAAGCCCAAGGTCATGGTGATCGACTCGATCCAGACGATTTTCACCGAGCAGCTGCAATCGGCGCCGGGCGGCGTGTCCCAGGTGCGCGAAAGTGCCGCGTTGCTGGTGCGCTACGCCAAGCAGAGCGGCACGGCGATCTTCCTGGTCGGCCATGTGACCAAAGAAGGCGCGCTGGCCGGGCCACGGGTGCTGGAGCATATGGTCGATACCGTGCTGTATTTCGAAGGCGAGTCCGATGGCCGCTTGCGTTTGCTGCGGGCGGTGAAGAACCGCTTCGGCGCGGTGAACGAACTGGGTGTGTTCGCCATGACCGACCGGGGGCTGAAGGAAGTCTCCAATCCCTCGGCGATTTTCCTGACCCGTGCCCAGGAAGAAGTCCCAGGCAGCGTGGTCATGGCGACGTGGGAAGGCACCCGGCCGATGCTGGTGGAAGTCCAGGCGCTGGTGGATGACAGCCATCTGGCCAACCCACGCCGCGTCACGCTGGGCCTGGATCAAAACCGCCTGGCGATGCTGTTGGCGGTGCTGCACCGTCATGGGGGGATCCCGACCCACGACCAGGACGTGTTCCTCAACGTGGTCGGCGGGGTCAAGGTGCTGGAAACCGCGTCCGACCTGGCGTTGATGGCGGCGGTGATGTCCAGCCTGCGTAACCGGCCATTGCCCCACGACCTGCTGGTATTCGGTGAAGTGGGGCTGTCCGGCGAAGTGCGCCCGGTGCCGAGCGGTCAGGAACGCTTGAAGGAGGCGGCCAAGCACGGCTTCAAACGCGCGATCGTGCCCAAGGGCAATGCGCCGAAGGAAATGCCGCCAGGATTGCAGGTAATTGGGGTCACGCGCCTGGAACAGGCGTTGGATGCACTTTTCGAATAACTCAGGGATGGACGCCATGCAACGATCGAATCGCTGGGGTGTAGTCGCCCTGTTTGTCGCCTTGGCCGGCTTGCCCGCCATGGCCTGGGCTGAGCTGCCAACGGGCTATCGCCTGGCGCAAACGCTGGTGACGCCAGACGGCAGTGTGCTGCAGGTGCTCGAAGACCAGCGCATCAGCCCCCAACTGCACAAGGACAGTTGGGGCAGTGGGCTGGATGAAGACTCGTTCGACGAGCCCGGCGATTTGGTCGACAACCCGCTGCTCGAAGCCCAGGTGCGGTGGGTATCGGCCTCGGGCGAGGTGATCGCCCACGAAGACCTCGGCTACCCGTTGGCCGAGGTCGAGAAAGCCCCGCTCAAAGGGCTGCCCGAACCTGTGTATTTTTTGACCATCGACCAGACCGCCCCCATGGGCAGCTACAGCGGGCCTGCCACGCAGCTGTTGCTGCCTGGCAAGCAGCAACTCAAACCGCTGGGTTACCAGGGCGCCGACGGCAAAGTCCAGGTGCTGACCCTGGCTCATACCGGCAAGGCTGCGTGGACGATCGCAACGCCAGTCAGTGGCGGCGCGGATGAACTGCTGCAGGTGTCGTCATTTATGGACGGCGACGGTGAGGATGACTTTGCCACCCGTTATCAGACTTATCGGTTTGTCGACGGGCAGTGGCGCGGCGCCTCAAGTCAGCAGAAGGGCTACTGGGACATGGAAAGCGAATTTCCCGCACGTACGGCGTTTCCCTGAGCCGTTACACCTCCAGCAACGCGCCCAGCTCCCGCTCCAGCTCTTCCTGGTCGCCCAGGTTCAACTCGATCAGCCGCCGCAAGTGACTGATCGAGTCCAGATCGATGTCTGTGCACACAAATCCCAGTTGGCCATCAGCTTCGTGGGTCAGCCGTACTTGCATCTTTATATGCGCCTTGGGATCCAGGCGTATGTCGACCGCAAACGGCAGCGCCTTATTTCCCTTCCACTCTTCAGGCCGTTGCGCCAACAGGCCCTTGAGCGACAAATCCACCAATTGCACCGGCCATTCGTTGCCGTTTTGCCGAAGTTCGGTCTTGGCATCAAAGGCGATCCGGCGAAAACGACGGCGATCAGACGCTTGCTCGGTCATGGTGAAACCCTCTGTGGATAAAAGGATTGTAGCCCTGCGCCATCATCGGGTGGTTTTTTCTGCTTTTTTTGCCTCTGCAAGGCTCTAGACCAACGTAGGGGGGTGGCCTTTAAGGCCAGTAGCGCTAAACTCCGGATGGCTGTCCTTTCTGTCCACCCTGGCTGGAATATAAAAATGAAAAATAATAATAGCCTGCTACGCCACCTACCCTGGCTGGTGCTGGCAATCGTAGGAGCGTGCGCCCTGGGCGTAGTAGCCCTGCGCCGAGGCGAGGCGATCAACGCCTTGTGGATCGTGGTCGCTGCCGTGGCCATCTATCTGGTTGCTTATCGCTACTACAGCCTGTTCATCGCTAATAATGTGATGCAACTCGATCCACGGCGGGCCACCCCCGCAGTGCTCAACAATGACGGTCTGGACTATGTGCCGACCAACAAACACATCCTTTTCGGTCACCACTTTGCGGCGATTGCCGGTGCAGGTCCCCTGGTCGGCCCGGTACTGGCGGCGCAAATGGGCTACCTGCCCGGCACGCTCTGGCTGATTGCCGGCGTGGTGCTGGCCGGTGCGGTGCAGGACTTCATGGTCCTGTTCCTGTCCACCCGTCGTAATGGCCGTTCCCTGGGCGACATGGTTCGCGAAGAGATGGGGCGTATCCCGGGGACCATCGCGCTGTTCGGCTGCTTCCTGATCATGATCATCATCCTCGCGGTGCTGGCGCTGATCGTGGTCAAGGCCCTGGCCGAGAGCCCATGGGGCATCTTCACGGTGATGGCGACCATCCCGATTGCGATGTTCATGGGCATCTACATGCGCTACATCCGCCCGGGCCGTATCGGTGAAATCTCCATCATCGGCGTGCTGTTGCTGCTCGGTTCGATCTGGCTGGGCGGGCAGATCGCCGCTGATCCGGTCTGGGCCAAGGCCTTCACCTTCACCGGGATCCAGATCACCTGGATGCTGATCGGCTACGGTTTCGTGGCGGCGGTACTGCCGGTGTGGCTGATCC
The DNA here is from genome assembly GCF_049132125.1 of Pseudomonas sp. NFX5. NCBI lineage: Bacteria > Pseudomonadati > Pseudomonadota > Gammaproteobacteria > Pseudomonadales > Pseudomonadaceae > Pseudomonas > Pseudomonas sp. NFX5. The sequence continues at coordinate 123,806 of NZ_JAFMZG010000014.1, read as the reverse complement.
TCGCGCCACGTGACTACCTTTCTACCTTCTTGAAGATCGGCACCATCATCGCCCTGGCGATCGGCATCCTGGTGACCATGCCCGACCTGAAAATGCCGGCGCTGACCCAGTTCATCGACGGTACCGGCCCGGTATGGAAGGGCGGCCTGTTCCCGTTCCTTTTCATCACCATTGCCTGTGGCGCGGTCTCGGGCTTCCACGCGCTGATTTCCTCGGGCACCACGCCCAAGCTGCTGGCCAATGAAAGCCACGCCCGTTACATCGGTTACGGCGGCATGCTGATGGAGTCCTTCGTGGCGATCATGGCGATGGTTGCCGCTTCGGTGATCGAGCCAGGCGTGTACTTCGCCATGAACAGCCCGGCGGCAATCGTCGGCACCGACGTGGTGACCGTGGCACAAACCGTCAGCAGCTGGGGTTTTGCAATTACCCCCGAGGCGCTGTCGGCGGTGGCCCATGACATCGGTGAAACCACCATCCTCGCGCGTGCCGGTGGTGCGCCGACGTTGGCGGTGGGTATCGCGCAGATCCTGCACAGTGTGCTGCCGGGTGAAAACACCATGGCGTTCTGGTACCACTTTGCGATCCTGTTCGAAGCGCTGTTTATCCTGACTGCCGTCGATGCGGGCACCCGTGCCGGTCGCTTCATGCTTCAGGACTTGCTTGGCTCCTTCGTACCGGCGCTCAAGCGCACCGAGTCCTGGACCGCCAACCTGATCGCGACCGCCGGTTGCGTCGCCATGTGGGGTTACCTGCTGTACCAGGGCGTGATCGACCCGCTGGGCGGCATCAACACCTTGTGGCCGCTGTTCGGTATCTCCAACCAGATGCTGGCCGGTATCGCGCTGATGCTCGCCACCGTTGTGCTGATCAAAATGAAGCGCCAGCGCTACATCTGGGTGACCATGCTGCCGGCGGTCTGGCTGCTGATCTGCACCACCACCGCGGGCTTCATCAAGCTGTTCGACGCCAACCCGGCGATCGGCTTCCTGTCGCTGGCGAAGAAGTACAGTGATGCCCTGGCAAACGGCCAGATCCTGGCCCCGGCCAAGAGCGTGGACCAGATGCAGCACGTGATCTGGAATGCCTACACCAACGCAACGCTGACTGTGCTGTTCCTGTTCGTGGTGTTCAGCATCCTGTTCTATGCGCTCAAGGTCGGTGTCGCCGCCTGGGGGAACAAAGAGCGTACGGATAAAGAAGCCCCGTTCCAGGCAGTACCGGACGCCTAACCGAGGATTGCAAGCATGTTCAATGACATCAGTCGCCTCGGTAAATACCTCGGTCAGGCCGCGCGCCTGATGGTCGGCATGCCCGACTACGACACGTACGTCGAGCATATGCAAACCAAGCACCCGGACAAGCCGATGATGGACTACAAGGCGTTCTTCCGGGAACGCCAGGAGGCCCGTTACGGCGGCAAGGGTGGGCCCAAGTGCTGTTGATTTAACGCAACGCCCTGTGGGAGGGGGCTTGCCCCCGATAGCGGTGTGTCAGTGACAGATCAGTGCCTGACACACTGCTATCGGGGGCAAGCCCCCTCCCACATTTGTTTCTGTGTTCCTTTAAGGAGAATTTCTTTTGTCCTCTCCCATTCCAGTCACCGTCCTCAGCGGCTTTCTCGGCGCGGGCAAGACCACCTTGCTGCGCCATCTGCTCAAGGCCGAGCACGGGCTGAAAATTGCCGTGATCGAAAACGAATTCAGCGATGCCGGTATCGACACCCAATTGCTGGGCGAAGAACCGGTGCAAGTCATGACCCTGTCCAACGGCTGCGTGTGCTGCACCATCCACACCGACCTGACCAAAGCCTTGTATCTGTTGCTCGAGCGCTTGGACAGCGGTGAGATCGCCTTTGACCGCCTGGTGATCGAGTGCACCGGCCTGGCCGACCCGGCGCCGGTGGCCCAGACCTTTTTCATCGATGAAGAACTGCGCGAGCGCTACATCCTCGACGGCATCATCACCCTGGTGGACGCCGCCCACGCCGAGCATCACCTGACCCAGACCATCGCCCAGGCGCAGATCGGTTTCGCCGACCGGCTGCTGGTGAGCAAGCGTGACCTGGTGGACGACGCTGCCTTCGAGGCACTCAGTGAGCGCCTCACACGCATCAACCGCCGCGCGCCGATTCGCGTGGTCGAGCACGGCAAGATTGATCTGGCCGAACTGCTCGATGTGCGCGGCTTCAACCTTAATGCGGGCATGAGTCTGCGCCCGGTGAGCAAGGCGCCGTCCATCGACCGTATTTCCAGCCTGGTGCTGCGCACCGACCAGCCGCTGGATATCGACCGTCTCAGTGAGTTCATGAACGAACTGCTGGAAGACCATGGCAAGCAGCTGCTGCGCTACAAGGGCGTACTCAATATTGCCGGCGAAGACCGTCGCATGGTGTTCCAGGGCGTGCTCAAGCTCTATGGTTTCGACTGGGATACCGAATGGGCCGAGGGTGAGGCGCGGGAGAGTGTGATCGTGTTTATTGCCGATGAATTGCCCGAAGACAAAATCCGCGAAGGCTTTGCCAAGGTCTACCAACCTTGACGTGTAATGCAGTCAAATGTGGGAGGGGGCTTGCCCCCGATGGCGGTGGGTCAGTAAACCTATATGTGACTGACACACTGCTATCGGGGGCAAGCCCCCTCCCACAGTTGATCTCATTTCAAGTTGGAGACCGGCATAAAAAAGCCCGGCTCAAGAGCCGGGCTTCTTAGTCAAGCAACTGCAATCAAGCGCCGTATACCGGCAGCTTCTTGCAGATGGCCTTGACCTTCTCACGTACCGCGTCGATCACGGCTTCGTTGTTCAGGTCCGCCAGGATGTCGCAGATCCAGCCGGCCAGTTCCTTGCACTCTGCTTCCTTGAAGCCACGAGTGGTCACAGCCGGGGTGCCGAAGCGCAGGCCGGAAGTCACGAACGGCGAACGTGGGTCGTTCGGCACGGAGTTTTTGTTCACGGTGATGAAGGCTTTGCCCAGGGCAGCGTCAGCATCTTTACCGGAAATGTCCTGCTTGATCAGGGACAGCAGGAACAGGTGGTTTTCAGTACCGCCGGACACCACGTCAAAACCGCGCTCGATGAACACGCCGGCCATGGCCTGGGCGTTTTTCACCACTTGTTGCTGGTAGGTCTTGAACTCAGGTTGCAGGGCTTCCTTGAAGCAGATCGCCTTGGCGGCGATCACGTGCTCCAGTGGGCCGCCCTGGGCGCCCGGGAATACGGCGGAGTTCAGCTTTTTCTCGATCTCGGCGTTGGCGCGCGCCAGGATCAGGCCGCCACGTGGACCGCGCAGGGTCTTGTGGGTGGTGGTGGTCACCACGTCAGCGAAAGGCACAGGGTTCGGGTAGACGCCAGCGGCGACCAGACCGGCTACGTGAGCCATGTCGACGAACAGGTAGGCGCCCACCTTGTCGGCGATGGCGCGGAAGCGTGGGAAGTCGAGGATCTGCGAGTAGGCAGAGAAACCGGCCACGATCATTTTTGGCTTGTGCTCGACCGCCAGGCGCTCGACTTCGTCGTAGTCGATCAGGCCGTTGGCATCGATACCGTACTGAACGGCGTTGTACAGCTTGCCGGAGGAGGAAACGCTGGCGCCGTGGGTCAGGTGACCACCGTGGGCCAGGCTCATGCCCAGGATGGTGTCGCCGCCCTGCAGCAGGGCCAGGTACACGGCGCTGTTGGCTTGGGAGCCGGCGTGTGGCTGGACGTTGGCGTAATCGGCGCCGAACAGTTCTTTTGCACGGTCGATGGCCAGTTGCTCAACCACGTCGACGTACTCGCAGCCACCGTAGTAGCGCTTGCCTGGGTAGCCTTCGGCGTACTTGTTGGTCAGAACCGAACCTTGAGCCTCCATCACCGCAGGGCTGGTGTAGTTTTCCGAAGCGATCAGCTCAATGTGCTCTTCCTGGCGCACGGCTTCTTGCTCCATGGCGGCGAAGAGATCGGCGTCGTACTTGGCAATAGTCAAATCACGGCTGAACATGGCGGTCCTCAAGGATCGGGGGCAGAAAAGGAGGGCATTCTAACCCAATGGGTTTTAGATGGCATATGAAAGGACATCATGTCGCGGACAAGCGGGGCTCATCTCGGGATGGGCGGTGACTGTGCCGGCCTCATCACACCGCTCAATCGAACATGAACAGCGCATCATTGCTGAACTGCGCCTCGAACCGATTCGCCGGCATCGGCCGCCCGAACAGATACCCCTGTACCTCGTCGCAACCATGCTCGCGCAGGAAGTCCAGCTGCTCATGGGTTTCCACACCTTCGGCAATCACCGCCAGGTTGAGGCTGTGGGCCATGGCGATAATGGCGCGGGCGATTTGCGCATCCTGTTCGCCGGAGGGCAGGCCATCGACGAAGGTGCGGTCGATTTTCAGCACGTCGATGGGGAATTGCTTGAGATAGTTGAGGGACGAATAACCGGTACCGAAGTCATCCACCGCGATGCTCAGGCCCAGGTTTTTCAGGCTGTCGAGGATGTGCATGGCTTCGTTGACTTCGCGCATCAGGATACTTTCGGTCAGCTCCAGCTCCAGGCACGCCGGCGGCAGGCCGGTGTCCTTGAGGATGGTGGCGATGCGCGTGCCCAGTTGGCCGTCGGAGAACTGCCGCGCAGAGATGTTCACCGAGACTTTCGGCACCCGCACCTTGTTCTGGTGCCAGGTCTTGAGCTGGCGACAGGCTTCGCTGATCACCCAGTCGCCCACGTCCACCACCAGGCCCAGCTCTTCGAGCACCGGAATGAAGTCCCCCGGCGGCACCAGTCCACGGCGTGGGTGGCGCCAGCGCAGCAGCGCCTCGGCACCGGTCAGGCGTTTGCCGTCGCCGCTGAACTGCGGCTGGTAATAGAGCACGAATTCGTCCTGCTCCAGGGCGTGGCGCAGGTCGCTCTCCAGTTCCAGGCGTTCCAGGGCGCTGGCGTTCATATCGGCCTGGTAGAACTGGAAGTTGTTCTTGCCGCGTTCCTTGGCGTGATACATCGCGGTGTCGGCGTTTTTCATCAACTGGCTCAGCTCGTTGCCGTCCTGGGGGCTGAGTGCGATGCCGATACTGGCGGTCACAAAGAACTCGCGACCTTCCAGCACGAAGGGCTTCACCAGGCTGGCGAGGATCTGCTCGGCCACATGGATCGCGCGGTTCAGCGCCATCTCGCGGTTGACCCGCGGTTGCAGCAGCAACGTGAACTCGTCGCCGCCCATGCGTGCCACGGTGTCGTCTTCGGCCACGCAGCCGAGCAGGCGGGTCGCCATTTCCTTGAGCATGCGGTCGCCGGCCGCGTGGCCCAGGGAGTCGTTGATCGGCTTGAAGCGGTCGAGGTCGAGGAACATCAGCACCACCCACGACTTCTGCCGTTCGGCTGATTGCAGCGCGGTGTGCAGGCGGTCCTGGAACAGCGTGCGGTTGGGCAGGTGGGTCAGGGCGTCGTAGTAGGCCAGGCGGTGGATGCGCTGTTCGCTGGCCTTGCGTTCGCTGATATCACTGAAGAAACACACATAACTGGCCAGGTCGCCTTCGTCGTCGAACACCGCCGTAATGCCGACCCAGGCCGGGTAGTGCTCGCCGTTACGGCGCTTGAGCCACACTTCGCCTTCCCAGGTGCTGTGCTGGTGCAATTGCTTGAGCACATAGCGCAGGTGGGCTTCCTGTTGTTCGTCGACGGTGAGCATGTTCGGCAACTGGTCGAGTACGTCACTCACTGCATAACCGCTGACCCGGCTGAACGCCTCGTTGGCCTGCACGATATAACCGGCCGGGTCGGTGATCAGGATCGCCGACGTGGAGTGTTCGAATACGGTGGCGGCCATGCGCAGGTCTTTTTCCGCGCGGCGTTGCTGGCTGATATCGCGGCCCACGCCGAGGACGCCTTCGAAGGCGCCGTGCTCATCCCACACCAGCACCAGGCGCAGCTCGATCGGCACCTTGCGGCCGTCGGCGCGCAGGCAGTCGAACAGGAACAATTGGGTCTGCACTTGATCACGGAGTCTGTTCAGCGCGTCGGGATCGCCCAGCGCCCGGCTGACCTGTTCCAGCAAGCTATAGATGCCGGTCAGTTGCTGGGGGTTGGCGATGATCGACTGCCAGCCGTTCTTGAATACCCAGTCCACGTCGTAACCCAGCACGGCGTTGACCGACGGGCTGATGTAGTTGAGGGCCAGTTGGCTGTCGGTGGAGCAGATCACGTCGCTGATGCTTTCGGCCAGCATGCGGTAGCGCTTTTCGCTGTCGCGCAGGGACTCGCTGGCTTCGATCTGGTCGGTGATGTCCTTGGCCACACCGATGATACGCGTGACTTGCGCCGATTTGTCCCGCGCCAGGGCCTGCTCGCGGATATCAAAGCGCCGCCATTGATTGTTGCGATGGCGAAAGCGCAACTGGCAGTGCAACTGCGTCGCGTAGCCGGCCTGGCGTTGCTGTTGGCGCAAATCGTGGTAATGCTCGGCGTCTTCGGGGTGCAGCAGGATTTCCCAGAAATACTCGCCCATTTGCTGCAGTTCGGCCTTGGTATAGCCGAGGGTGTGGCCCAGATGGTGGTTGCTGAAGATCATGCGCTGGCTGATCACGTCCTGCACATACAAGTGGTCGGGCACGGTACGCACCACGTCCGACCAGAAGCTTTCGCGTTCCACCAGCGACAGTTCGATCAGCTTGCGGCTGGTGATGTCGCTGATGCTGAGGATCACCGCCTTGAAGTCGTCCTGCTGCTCCGGCAGGCGCATCACCATCCAAAGGTACTGTTCGTTGCCGGCCACATCCTTGAGCTGGATTTCCAACTCAAGCTGATTCTGTTGGGTCAGGACCGCTTCGAGTATCTGATGCCCGATGGACGTGGTATTGCGCGGGCAATCATCGATCAGCCGCTCCCACGCTTCCTCGCAGGAGCCCACTCTGAGCAGGCTCACCGCCACCTGGTTGATCTCGGTGATGCGCAGTTCGGTGAGCAACTGCCGGCATTCCTCGGGGGAGGTTTGCAGCCAGGCGTGCAGTTGCTCGCGGGTCTGCAAGTGCACCTTGCCAAAAAATGCATTCAGGCCCGACAGGTCAAGTACGCACAGGGCGACGCCGGTGCCTTCGAAAATATCCTGATACCGACGCCGGCCTTCATGCACCTGGCGCTGGCGGCGACGCATATTCAGCAGCACGATCACGGGGATCAGCGAGAAGGCCAGGCCCAGCAGGCATTTACCGATAAACGCCGGCAGCAGTTGTTCCAGCACGGCTGCGCGGTCGAACATCCCACGCAATTGCCAGTCGCTTTTGCTCAGGGGCGTGACCAGCACGCTTTTATTCAGGTCATCCGGGGTCAGGGCGTCGCCCCATTGCGCCGGCATGCCGCTGTCACGGCTGACCACGCGGTGGTTCAGGCGGTTCTCGATGGCCCACATCGGCCGTTGGCCCTGGCTGTCCTGGCGGGTCAGGTTGACCAGGTACTCGGGTGCCAGGCGCAGCGCCCAGTACATCCTTGAGCCGCCGCTGGGCTGGTGCAGCAGCAGATAGATGAGGGTGCCGTCGTTGTTATTGCTCAGGTAGTAGGGTTGGCCGTGGCTGCGCTGCACCAATTCTTCCAGCCAGGCGCTGTCCTGGCTGTCATTGGCGCTGTCGCTGATCATCGCGCCGCTGGGCGCCAGCAGGGCGATACTGCGCAGTTCCGGCAGCGAGCGCTGCAACGTGCGCGTCAAGGCCTGCTGCTGTTCGATGTCGCGCGGCGGCTCGACCATCGGTAGCAGGTTCAGGGCAATTTTTGCGCTCAGGGCCATGTTCAGGCTGATCTGTTCAGCCAGGTCGGCACTGTAGTCGATGGTGTATTGCTGTTGGTTTTTCTGGTTTTGCTGCAACTGGTCCAGCAGTTGCCAGAACAATAATGCGAGCAGCAGGAGGACAAGCGTCGCCAATGCGCCTTTGAGGGTGCCGTGCAGGGGCGTTCCCGGCGCTACATGAGCGGCGCGCAAGGGCGTTGGCGGCGTGACTTTGGACAAGCTGTGATCCTGCGGTTTGGCTGGACTGGCGCGCGACGTGCACTATAAGCCGGACGCCCGAAGGGCGGCTAGCATGCCTTGACTTGTGGCAAAGTGCCAGCCCCGCTTGGCTGGACTGACCAAGCGCATTCAGGTAGCTTTGCCGGTTACGCGGGGGCGTTCCAGCCCCAGACATTCAGGCTTTTTCCGCTCGCTGGCATTGATGATAGTCAACGGCCCGCGCGGCGCATGGCCTGGCACGGGCTTCGCCCGCTTAATTCATCAGTCACTGACGCTAGGTTCACCATGGCTCAATACGTCTTCACCATGCATCGGCTGGGAAAAGTTGTCCCTCCGAAGCGGGAAATCCTGAAAAATATTTCGCTGTCCTTCTTCCCCGGCGCCAAGATCGGCGTGCTCGGCCTCAACGGTTCGGGTAAGTCCACGCTGCTGAAAATCATGGCCGGCGTCGACACCGAGTTCGAAGGCGAAGCCCGCCCGATGCCGGAACTGAACATCGGTTACCTGCCCCAGGAGCCGATCCTGGACCCGACCAAGACCGTGCGTGAAGTGGTCGAAGAAGCCGTCAGCGTGATCAAGGACGCCCAGGCCCGCCTGGACGAGGTCTACGCCGCCTACGCCGAACCGGACGCCGACTTCGACAAGCTGGCCGCTGAACAAGCCAAGCTCGAAGCCATCCTGCAGGCCGGCGACGGTCACAACCTGGAGCGCCAGCTGGAAGTCGCCGCCGATGCACTGCGCCTGCCGGCGTGGGACGCCAAGGTCGAACATCTGTCCGGTGGTGAAAAACGTCGCGTGGCCTTGTGCCGCCTGCTGCTGTCGGCGCCCGACATGCTGCTGCTCGACGAACCGACCAACCACCTGGACGCCGACTCCGTCGCCTGGCTGGAGCACTTCCTGCACGATTTCCCGGGCACTGTGGTTGCGATCACGCACGACCGCTACTTCCTCGACAACGTTGCCGGCTGGATCCTCGAACTCGACCGTGGCGCCGGTATCCCTTACGAGGGCAACTACTCCGGTTGGCTGGAAGCCAAGTCCGACCGTCTGGCCGCCGAATCCAAGCAGCAATCGGCCCACGAAAAAGCCATGAAGGAAGAACTGGAGTGGGTGCGCAAAGGCGCCAAGGCCCGCCAGTCCAAATCCAAGGCACGTCTGCAACGCTTCGAAGAAATGCAGTCGCAGGAATTCCAGAAGCGCAGCGAAACCAACGAGATCTACATCCCGGCCGGCCCGCGCCTGGGTGACAAGGTCATCGAGTTCAAGAACGTGTGCAAAGGCTATGGCGACCGCGTGCTGATCGACAACCTGTCGTTCTCCATGCCAAAAGGCGCGATCGTCGGCGTCATTGGTGGTAACGGTGCGGGTAAATCCACCCTGTTCCGCATGCTGATGGGCAAGGAAACGCCGGATTCGGGCAGCATCGAAATCGGCGAAACCGTGCAACTGGCCTGCGTGGACCAGAGCCGCGAAGACCTGGATGGCAGCAAGACTGTGTTCCAGCAAATTTCCGACGGTTCCGACCAGATCCGCATCGGCAACTATGAAATCCCGTCGCGCACCTACGTCGGCCGTTTCAACTTCAAGGGCGGCGACCAGCAGAAGTTCGTCAAGGACCTGTCCGGTGGTGAGCGCGGTCGCTTGCACCTGGCCCTGACCCTGAAAGAGGGTGGCAACGTCCTGCTGCTCGACGAACCGTCCAACGACCTCGACGTTGAAACCCTGCGTTCCCTGGAAGAAGCCCTGCTGGACTTCCCGGGCGCCGCCATTGTGATCTCTCACGATCGGTGGTTCCTTGACCGGGTCGCGACCCACATTCTGGCGTACGAAGACGACTCGCAAGCGGTGTTCTTCGAAGGCAACTACACCGAGTACGAAGCGGACCGTAAAAAACGCCTGGGCGAAGCGGCTGCCCAGCCGCACCGTGTGCGCCACAAAAAACTGGCCTGATCCGGCTGGTGTGAAAAAAGCGGAGTCCTCGGACTCCGTTTTTTTTGTACATTTTTCCTGACCCACACCGATCAAATGTGGGAGGGGGCTTGCCCCCGATAGCTTTTTCCCTGCTGGTGCATAACCTGCCTTGGCAATCCCCTTTTAAGTGCGATAAATCCCTGTTTCCTGGGTTTATTTATATCTAATGCACCATTTAAATTCACAAAAGCGACATTTTGCCCTGTCGCGGTGCGACATGAATTGATAAAGTCCGGCTCAATCTCATTTAAAAACAATCAATTTGCCGAGACTTTTCATGATCGAATCCGTCGAATCCTTCCTCGCCCGCCTGAAAAAACGCGACCCCGACCAGCCGGAATTCCACCAGGCCGTAGAAGAAGTCCTACGCAGCCTGTGGCCGTTTCTTGAAGCCAATCCCCATTACCTGGCCTCGGGCATCCTGGAGCGCATCTGCGAGCCGGAGCGTGCGATTACCTTTCGGGTGTCGTGGGTGGATGATCACGGCAAGGTCCAGGTCAACCGCGGCTTTCGTATCCAGATGAACAGCGCCATCGGCCCCTACAAGGGCGGCTTGCGTTTCCATCCGTCGGTAAACCTGGGGGTGCTGAAGTTCCTCGCCTTCGAGCAGACCTTCAAGAACTCCCTGACCTCGCTGCCCATGGGCGGCGGCAAGGGCGGCTCGGATTTTGATCCCAAAGGCAAGAGCGATGCCGAAGTCATGCGCTTCTGCCAGGCGTTCATGAGCGAGCTGTACCGCCATATTGGCGCAGACGTGGACGTGCCGGCCGGCGACATCGGCGTGGGCGCCCGTGAGATTGGCTTCCTGTTCGGCCAGTACAAGCGCCTGAGCAACCAATTCACCTCCGTGCTCACCGGCAAGGGCATGACCTACGGCGGCAGCCTGATCCGCCCGGAAGCCACCGGGTTCGGGTGTGTGTACTTCGCCGAAGAAATGCTCAAGCGCGACGGCCTGCGAGTGGAAGGCAAGCGTGTCGCGGTCTCCGGCTCCGGCAACGTCGCCCAATACGCGGCGCGCAAGGTCATGGACCTGGGCGGCAAGGTGATTTCCCTGTCCGACTCCGAAGGCACGCTCTACGCCGAAAGCGGCTTGACCGAGGAACAATGGGCGGCGCTGCTGGAGCTGAAAAACGTGCAGCGCGGGCGCATCAGCGAACTGGCCGGCCGTTACGGCCTGGAATTCCGCGCCGGTAAGACCCCTTGGGAACTGGCCTGCGACATTGCCCTGCCATGCGCTACCCAGAACGAACTCGACGCCGAAGCGGCCCGCACGCTGCTGCGCAACGGCTGCATCTGCGTGGCCGAAGGCGCCAACATGCCGACCACCCTTGAGGCTGTGGATATCTTTATCGAGGCGGGCATCCTGTTTGCGCCGGGCAAGGCATCGAATGCCGGCGGCGTCGCCGTGAGTGGCCTGGAGATGTCGCAGAACGCCATGCGCCTGCTGTGGACCGCCGGTGAAGTGGACAGCAAGCTGCACAACATCATGCAGTCGATCCACCATGCCTGTGTGCACTACGGCGAAGAGAACGGTCGGATCAACTACGTGAAGGGCGCGAACATTGCGGGCTTTGTCAAGGTTGCCGACGCGATGCTGGCCCAGGGCATCGTCTAAGCCTCGGCCTCGATGCGCAGCACCTCGATCAACTGGTCACCGACGGGGCGCTTCCACAGCACCTCGTCACCCACCTGGGCGCCCAGCAAGGCACGGCCCAGGGGCGAGCCCCAGTTGATCAGGCCGGCGCCGGCATCGGCCTGGTCTTCCCCGACCAATTGAATGCGCTGCTGTTCGTCATGCTCATTGGCGAACGTCACCCAGCTGCCGATCTGCACCTTGTCGGTAGACGTAGCGGGTGCCACCACCTGGGCGCTCTGCACGCGCTGGTTGAAGTAGCGCAAATCCCGCTCAAGGTCGGCCTGGCGCTGCTTATCGGCCTGTTCGCCCTTGGCGGACTCGGCGCTGTGGGCGGCCTGTAGCTGCGCAACCTTGGCCTGCAATTGCGCCAACCCCTGGGCGGTCAGGCGATTGGGCTGCTCACTGACCTGGCGCTCCACCGGCTGATCGGCCTGGGCGGCGGCGTTGTCCTCATTTACAAAAGCTCGGCTCATGACGTTCTCCCTCTATGGAGCTTGGGCCATGTTCGCCGCACTTTAGTTTCGATGAATGTCTGAAAGCGACCTATTGCGAGCGATAGGCCCGCGCAGCATCCCGGTTCTTCTCCTGTTGCCAGGCGCGTTCACGGTCATCCCAGTGATTGTCCTTGTAGTCGCGCAGCTCCTCGTTCTCGCGCATGGCCTTGCACTGGCGAAAGCCATCCTCCCAGCCTTCGGCGTAGACCCGGTCTTTCAGGTAACGCGGCACGTTTTTGCGAAACACCCCAGTGATCACCCCCGCCGCCTGGCGGCCGCTGCTGCACCCATCGTCAAAACCATCGGCAAAGGCGGGCGGATAGCCCCGAGCCAGCAATTCCTGATGGGTTGACTGGCAACCCGATAGCCACACCACCGCACACAGCATTACTGCATACCGCCACATTGCTTGCTCCCTGGCCGTTTCACGGCTGATAGGAGAAGTCTAGATAGGGATTTGTCGGGGAGGTGTGAAAGGGGTGTGAGAAAGGTGTGGAGCACGATGAGGTCGGGCGGTGGGCACCGAAGCCGTTGGCGCCCTCCCCACAAGGGCCTAGGTTGCCTGGTTGGTCGCCAGAGCCGCATGATCCGCCAATTCCTGCTGGATAAACGCCGCGATCATTGCGCGATAGACCTGCTCGGTCACCTCGGGGTTGGCGCCCACGGTCTGCGCCAGATCCCGCACCTTGGCGATCACCTGCTCGACCCGCTGCGGGGCCTTGACGCCATCGGTGTCTTTTTTGAAGCGTGCCGCCTGGGAGACGTAGTGGCCGCGTTCGGCCAGCAGGGTGACGATTTGCTGGTCGAGGCGGTCGATGTTGTTTCGAACTTCTTCAAGGGTGGTGCAGGTAACGGCCATGTCGAGTGAACTCCTGATGGTGCGGGCAATGCTGGCAAAAGGTGTTAGTCAGTAGTGATACCACTTCACCTCAAGCATCACTTCATTCACCGGCGTCGACAAGTGGCTGTACTCGCGCTGTGCACTCAGGCGCAGGCCGAGGTTGCGGGACAGTTCCCACTGCTGGTTCAGGCTGATGCTGCGCCGCACTTCACCATTGGTGAAGAAATCCCCTTTCGCTTCCAGGCTCAAATTGCCCAGCGGGTTTTTCCACAGCACGCCGGTATTGAACCCGGCCGCGGGAGAGATGGCTTCGTTGAAGTCGTTGTTGTGTTCCACGCGCACGGTGCCGAGGGCGAAGCCGAGCATATCGTCGCGCAGTTGCCAGGTGCCGCCGGCGCCGCCGTTGACGTGGGCGACCAGGGTTTCGTCGTCGTGTTTACCGGGCACCCGCTCCAGGCCGCCGGTAACTTGCCAGGACCACGGCTGCAGCAAGGCGTTGCGCGGGGTCAGGGAGCGGATGGTGGCCAGGTCCAGTTGCTGCAGTTGCCAGTGGTTGCCTTCGTACTGGCGCAGTTTCATCTGCAGGATTTCGATCTGGGCGCCGAGGGGGAAGCCTTCGGCGTTGTCGTTGAGGTCGTGATAGGCCATGCGCAGGCCGTATTCGCCGAAGGCCTTGTCGCCACGGGTGCCGAGGCCGGCTTGCCAGGTGCGCGATTCATGGCCGTTTTCGGGCAGGCCGGGGGGCGTGATCGCCAGGTCGGGCGCGGGGTTCTGGTTGATCGCGCGCAGCAGTTCGAAGCTGCGTTGGGAGCGCGCGGTGTCGCGCTCGAGGCCATTGGCACGGTAGCGGCCCAGGCGGTAGGCGGCGTCGATGATCAGCGCCTGGCGGTCGCGAGGCAATGCTTTGAAGGCTGGCGCCTGCAATTGCTGCTGGTCGTCGCTGACTTTCAGTACCCATTGTTGCTCGTCGCTGTCGAGCGGCTTGGCACGCTCCAGCAACTCGCGCTCGCGGGAGGGACGGTAGTCGATCTTTTCCACCAGGCCCGCGTCCTTCACGGCCTTGACCGTGTCGGTGGGGATCGCGGTGAGCGGGAATTGCTCGGTCAGGCGCAGGCCGGGGCGCGCCACTTGCAGCAGTTCCAGCAGGCGATAGGAGCAGTTTTCATCGAAGAAGAAGTAGTCGAACTGGATCTGCTTGAGCTCCCACACGTGCTCGACCATGCGCTCGGTCTCGACCTGGGTGAGGTTGAGGCGGTATTCCCACAGGTCGCGGTTTTCGAGGCTGCGGTATTCGGAGAGTTTTTCCTGGTAGGGCACCAGGGCGAACAGGCCGGGGTAGCCGCCCATCAGGCCTTTCCAGGCGTACAGGATGCTGTTGTCCGAGCCTTCGATATAGGCGCCGAAGTTGATCGCGTAGCTGAGCAGTGCGGTCTTGTTGCTCTGCACGTCGGCCTGGTCGATACGCAGCAGGGTGTGACCGAACATCGACGACGGACTGTTGAGGTAGGCCGCCGGGAAGATCATCACCGCGCTATGGGGGGCGACGTCCTTGAACCATTGCTTGAATTCCTTGCAGTCCACGGCGGGCAGGTCAGTGAGGTGCAACTGATCCTTGAGCCAGCGGGTACGTGCGGGGTAAACGCATTGGGCGTGTTTTTCACCCAGGCTGGCCGGAGCGTAAAGCGCTTCAACGGTGGCCTTGAGTTCTGCATCCGGGTGGTGGGCGCCATCGGCGGCGAGGAAGAATTTCTTTTCACTGACATAGCTGCGCCAGCCACTGACTTTGCCGGCTTCGTAATGGCCCAGAGAAAGCCAGAACGGATCATTGGCCAGTTGCTGCAAACGTTGATCATCAAGATGCGGTGCCGCGTACAGCGGGGCGCAGGCAAAGAGTGCCATCCAGGCAAAGCGTTTGAGCATAGGGGCAACTTAAGTCGGAAATTAGAGAGACCCAAGGAGAGGCGGGTCCAAAAATAAAACCCGCGCCTGGGTAGGCGCGGGCAGGACGAGCTTAAGCCTGGGTAGCGTATTTCGCCAGACGGGCATCGCCTTTCAGTACAGCCAGGGTGTTGTTGTGCACGTCTTCAGCGGTCACATCGGCCTTGCTGAAGATTTGCTGGAAGTGTTCGTGAGCCACGGCAGCGAAGTGCTCGCGATCTTCCGGAGCAACACCCAGTACCACGGCGTAGGTGGTCAGTGCTTCGCCATTACCCTTGGCCATGTCTTCGGACAGCTCGTTCATCATGCCATTCATGGCAATCCAGGACTTGCCGCCGTAGGTCAGCGCGCTGTTGGTGCTGCAACCGTTGGTGCCCGAGGTCATGCCGAAGGTGGCGTTACCCGAAGTACCGTTGGTGGTGGAAGCCAGGAAGTGAGCTGGAGTACCGCGCTGGCCTTCGAACAACATGTTGCCCCAACCGCAGTTCGGGCCACCTGGTGCTTCAGCCATTGCATTGAGGGAGACGACGGTGAAGAGAGTACCGAGAAGGATCCGTTTCATAGCTTTGTTCTCTTTGTGTGCAAACCAATGGACAAGGGTTCAGGCACTTCATAGCGCCCTAGGGATCGGTTATTAGTCCAACCCGCGCAGTTTGGAGTTTAGGCACGTTCCAAGGGTTCCGTGTGTTTTTATAAAACAATCAGCAATGTCGCGATTTTTTTTGCAGGGCGCCTCCCGTGTCCAGGGTTTCCCAACGGCGCGCCTTGCCAGAGCGCGTAACAGGGAGCCAGAATGCCGTCATCTGCCCCGCCTGATGTAAGGAAGCCCGATGCCTGATCCTGTTGCTGCCAGCTTGCGTCTAGCGCCCGAAGCGCTGACTCGCCCTTTCTCCGCTGAACAGTTCAGCTTCTCGACCACCAATGATTTGGAGCCCTTTCGCGGTGTGCTTGGCCAGGAACGTGCGGTTGAAGCGTTGCAGTTCGGTGTGGCCATGCCGCGCCCCGGTTACAACGTATTTGTCATGGGCGAGCCGGGCACCGGCCGCTTTTCGTTCGTCAAACGCTACCTGAAAGCCGAGGGCAAGCGCCTGCAGACCCCGGCGGACTGGGTCTATGTGAACAATTTTGACGAGCCTCGCGAACCCCGCGCCCTGGAATTGCCAGGCGGCGGTGCGGCCGCGTTCATTGCCGATATCAATGGCCTGGTCGACAACCTCGTCGCGACCTTCCCGGCGGTGTTCGAACACCCGACTTATCAACAGCGCAAGAGTGCCATCGACCGTGCCTTCAACCAGCGCTATGACAAGGCCCTGGACGTGATCGAGCGCCTGGCCCTGGAAAAGGACGTGGCGCTGTACCGCGACAGCTCAAATATCGCCTTCACCCCGATGCTCGACGGCAAGGCCCTGGATGAGGCCGAGTTCTCGCAGCTGCCGGAAGTGGATCGCGAGCGTTTCCACACGGATATTTCCGAGCTGGAAGAACGCCTCAACGAGGAGTTGGCCAGCCTGCCCCAGTGGAAGCGCGAGTCCAACAACCAACTGCGTCAGTTCAACGAAGAAACCATCACCCTGGCCTTGCAGCCTTTGCTCGCACCGCTGTCGGAAAAGTACGCGGAGAACGCCGGTGTCTGCGGTTATCTGCAGGCCATGCAGGTGTACCTGCTGAAAACCGTGGTCGAGCAACTGGTGGACGACGCCAAGACCGACGCCCAGGCCCGCAAGCTGCTCGAAGAGCAATACTGCCCGAGCCTGGTGGTGGGCCATGCGGTCAACGGTGGCGCGCCGGTGGTGTTTGAACCGCACCCGACCTACGACAACCTGTTCGGCCGTATCGAATACAGCACCGACCAGGGCGCGCTGTACACCACTTATCGGCAGTTACGCCCGGGTGCGTTGCACCGTGCCAACGGCGGTTTTCTGATTCTTGAAGCCGAGAAGATGCTCAGCGAGCCGTTTGTGTGGGACGCCCTCAAGCGTTCCCTGCAGTCGCGCAAGCTGAAGATGGAATCGCCCCTGGGCGAACTGGGCCGCCTGGCCACCGTGACCCTTAACCCGCAGATGATCCCGTTGCAGGTCAAGGTCATCATCATCGGTTCGCGCCAGTTGTATTACGCGCTGCAGGACGCCGATCCGGACTTCCAGGAGATGTTCCGGGTGCTGGTGGATTTCGACGAAGACATCCCGATGGTGGACGAGAGCCTGGAGCAGTTCGCCCAGTTGCTCAAGACCCGCACTTCGGAAGAAGGCATGGCGCCGCTGACTTCGGACGCGGTGGCGCGCCTGGCCACCTACAGCGCACGGCTGGCGGAGCACCAGGGCCGTTTGTCGGCACGTATTGGGGATTTGTTCCAGCTGGTCAGCGAAGCGGACTTTATCCGGCACCTGGCGGGCGATGAGATGACCGATGCGGGCCATATCGAGCGTGCGCTGAAGGCCAAGGCCACGCGTACCGGGCGGGTGTCGGCGCGGATTCTCGACGATATGCTCGCCGGGGTGATCCTGATCGACACCGCCGGCGCGGCGGTCGGCAAGTGCAATGGGCTGACGGTGCTGGAGGTCGGTGACTCGGCGTTCGGGGTGCCGGCGCGGATTTCCGCCACGGTGTACCCGGGCGGCAGCGGCATCGTCGACATCGAGCGTGAAGTTAACCTCGGGCAGCCGATCCACTCCAAGGGCGTGATGATCCTCACCGGTTACCTGGGCAGCCGCTATGCCCAGGAATTTCCGCTGGCGATCTCGGCGAGTATCGCGCTGGAGCAGTCCTACGGTTACGTGGACGGTGACAGCGCGTCCCTGGGCGAGGCCTGCACGTTGATCTCGGCCTTGTCGAAGACGCCGCTCAAGCAGTGCTTTGCGATCACCGGTTCGATCAACCAGTTTGGTGAAGTGCAGGCCGTGGGCGGGGTCAACGAGAAGATCGAAGGCTTCTTCCGCCTGTGCGAAGCCCGCGGTTTGACCGGCGAGCAAGGGGCGATCATTCCCCAGGCGAACGTGGCCACGTTGATGCTGGATGAAAAGGTGTTGCAGGCCGTGCGCGCCGGGCAATTCCACATCTATGCGGTGCGTCAGGCCGACGAGGCATTGAGCCTGCTGGTGGGCGAGGATGCCGGTGAGCCGGACGCCGAGGGGCAGTTCCCGGAAGGCACGGTCAATGCCCGCGTGGTCGAGCGCTTGCGCGCGATTGCCGAGATGATCAGCGAGGAAGACCTGAAGGACGCGGAGAAGGAACTGGCGCAGCAGGCGCTGGCCGAAGCCAAGCCCACCTGAGTTCTGAGGCCAGGCCGGATCAAACATGTGGGAGGGGGCTTGCTCCCGATTGCGATGGGTCAGTCATGTAGATGTCGACTGACACACTGCAGTGTGTCAGTCGACATCTACATGACTGACCCATCGCAATCGGGAGCAAGCCCCCTCCCACATTTGGATCTGGTTACGTCACTAAATTGACGTCCTTCTGAGGAGCCAACGCCCGTTGGTCCCTACAGCCTTGGTTTGTCATGTTTTTATTCTATTCTGAGCCTTAGGGATATCCACAGGAGTCGCTGGATAGAAACAGCCTCGCCATAGGTTGAGGCTGAACACCGATCTACCGAGGGTCGCCGCCATGCCGCGCAACCTTTGCCTTACCCGCCAGTGCTTCGGCCTGGTTACCCGAATCGAATGTTCCGTTCGCCCGCTCGCGGGGGATAACGGGATGTGGACCTTGTTGTTTGCCGCCGGAATGACGGGTGAACAGCCTTCCACAATCAAGTCCCAGGGCCCGTTTCATGGGCCCTTCGTGGCAGAAAGCATGCTGCAATCGATCGTCGACAGCCTGACCCTGCACGGCTATGAGCTGGCGGGTGACCCGCAGATCTGGTGCCTGCACATGCAGGCCCATCTGCGGCAGCTCAATGGCAGCCATGCGCAACTGGCGCTGTAGGCGCGGTTATTTGCTCTCGGGTTTGTCCAGCTTGACCTCAAAGCCGTATTGCACGGTACTGAGGTCGGTGCGCTGGTAGCTTTCCAGTGCGGTCGGCTGGCCGTAGAAGTAATGCACGTCAAACAAGGCCGTGCCGTATTCCTCGGCGCGGTGGCTGACGCCGAGGATTTCCTTGAGGTAGTTGCCGCTGGCGTCCTTGGCATAGAAGCGCCAGCTGTCGGCCGGGAACTCCTTTTGGTCGACGATCAGTGCGTTGTCCTTGAGTGATAAACCCTTGGGCAGCTTGGCCGCATCGATGTCACCTTTCTCGATAGTCGCCAGGAACAGCGGGATCGAACCCACCACAAACGCCGGGTTTTCCGGGAACAGGTTGAGGTCGTAGGTGAGGGTGCCGCGGGCCGGGTTCAATTCATACGCCTCGGTCGGTAACTCGATGGGCTCGCCGCGTTCACCTTTCTCATCGGCAGTGAAAAACGTCACCGGTGATTCGCTGCTGTTGCGCTCGCTGCCCACCAGGTCGTCATTGAAGGTGAATGGGTGGTCGAACACGATATGGGCGGCGCTGGCGTCTTCGACGGACTGGCTGATGGTGACGCTGTTCTTCAGTTGTTCCTCGGTCAACGAGGCGTCCTTGAGCCAGCTGGCGGCGCCGTCGTCGTACACGGTGACCGGCATGGGCAAGGCTTGTACGGTTTTTTCCAGGCTGTTCTTGTCGAAGCGCAGGACCGGCAGGTCGAGGTCCTTGCGCGTGACCGTGGCCGTGGAGAAATCCAGCACATTGATCTGCAGGGTGTCGATCAGGCCATTGAAATAGACCTTGGCGTAATGGCTGCTCTGCTTGTGTTCGAAGGCTTTCTGCTCATCGACCAGTTGCTTTTCAAACCCATCGGACCAGGCCTTCTGTTTTTGCATCTCGGCCAACTGTTTCTGGTAGAACTCGACTTGCGCGCTGCTTTCGTTGATCGAACCCGAGCGTGTGAGGAATTGTCCGGTGCCGTCCCGTGCCTGTACCAGCAAGGGGTTGGGCGATTCGTCACCCACTTCGGGGGCCAGAGGTTGGCTGTTGGTCAGTTCGATTTCGGCGTAGTTCTTTTCCAGGAGCAGCAGGTTGACGGTGATATTGCCTTCGGTGCGTTTGTGGCCGACGTCCTTTTTCGACAAGTCGAAGGTCAGCACTTTGCCCGGTGCGATCACTTCCACTGCGCCTTTGAGGCGAACGGGTTGCGGCTGGCTTTTGTTTTCCGTCTCGATGCCATCGATGAACGGGTAGGTGACCGTCAGGTCATCCGGGTTGGTCAGGTTGGAGCTGCTGGGGCTCAACTGGATACCGGGATCGGTTTCCGACCATTCCGGCTGGAACGGCACGACCTTGTTGTTGCTCAAGGTGACGGACTGCCATTCCAGGCCGTGGGGGAAGGGGAACTGGTCCGGCACATTGAAGTTGAACGGGAAGACCGGCTGCAGATCGGTCAGGTAGTCGGAATGTGAGGCTTTGCGCAGTACGAACAAGCCATTGATGTAGGTGTCCACCAGCCCTTGCGGCGTGGGGTAGTGCTTGAGCAGCGCGAGGCTGTCCTCGCCGTATTCGGCCTCGATGGGCTTGGTGGCGAGCTTGACCCGCGCCCGTTCCAGCAGCAGCAGCGAGCCGCCGAGGTCGGCAATGGCGTCGCGCAGTTTCGGATCCTGGATGCTGTCGAGGGACTGCTCGAACTTCGCGGTTTTCTCTTCGAGGGTGGCCTGTTTCTGCTCATCGCTTGGGGAACAGCCGCCGGCCAGCAACAAGGCGGCGCACAGGCCAACGCTGGCCAAAGGGGATCGCACATCCATCATCTGAGTTTTTTCCTGTCCGACGTCATCGAGCCGAGTTATTGGGCTCGACACTAGCAGAAAAATTCTCTTACAGATGCCGCCCAGGTCAGTTTTCTCGTGGTTACAGGTGTCTTATAGCGGCTGGTATACTCGCCGCCATTTCTAGCCATGCTGTGTGAGATCCAATGGAACGCTTTATCGAAAATGCTATGTACGCCTCGCGCTGGCTGCTGGCGCCTATCTATTTCGGCCTGTCCCTCGGGTTGCTGGCGCTGGCGCTGAAATTCTTCCAGGAAGTGATTCACCTGCTGCCGAGCGTGTTCTCGATGGCCGAGTCCGAGCTGATCCTGGTGCTGCTGTCGTTGATCGACATGGCCCTGGTCGGCGGCTTGCTGGTGATGGTGATGATTTCCGGCTACGAGAACTTCGTCTCGCAGCTGGACATCGATGAAAACAAGGAAAAGCTCAATTGGCTGGGCACCATGGACTCTTCGTCGCTGAAGATGAAAGTGGCGGCCTCCATCGTGGCGATTTCCTCCATCCATTTGCTGCGCATCTTCATGGACGCCAAGAACGTCGATCCGCAACACCTGATGTGGTACGTGATCATTCACATGACCTTCGTGATCTCGGCGTTCGCCATGGGTTACCTGGACAAGGTCACCAAGCACTGATGCCCCGCGCTGGCCTTACTGCTCGATGAAGTAGTAGGGCTGGCGGTTGATGGCCATCTCCTTGATCACCGTGACCTTGGTGGTCAAGTCGTTGGTATGGTCCAGCAGCGCGACGTTGCCGGGTTTGGCGGTCAAAAAGCGCTGAAGCTCGGCTTCGGTCTGCAGGATCGGGAGGTAGGCCTGGGTGTAGAACACGCTGGCGCCGGCAATCCGCTCATTGGGCTGAAACAACACCACCTCCTTGCCTTCGGCTTGCAGTGCCTGGATCTGACTGATCAACGGCACGAACGACTGGCGCACGTCGGCTTTGGGCGCGAACCAGAAGGCGGCTATCAGGTAGCATGCGACGGCCAGGGTGAACACGCCGCCAATCACGCGGCGGTGATAGGCGTACAACGCCGGCTTGTGATCCTTCAGCCATTTCAGCAGCACCCGCACATATTCCGCAGCCAGTACAGCGGCGGCCGGTGTCAGGGCCATCAGGTAAACCGTGCGCTTGCTTGAGGCCAGCGTCAGCAGGGTGAATTGCGCCACCAGCCATACGCTGAAAAACAGGCGGTAGCGGTTGTGCACCAGGCTTTTACGAAAATGCCACAGGCCCAGGTACACCAGGATGTTCCACGGCAGGAAGGCCTCGGGCAGCTTGGCGATGTAGTAATAGAACGGTTCGTAATGCCCGGCCTCCACGAACGAGCCGCTGAAGCGCCCGACGCTGTTGGTCCACAGCACTTCGCCCACGGCCTGCATCCCGCCGCGCTGGAACAGGAAGCACAACCAGATCATCAGCGGCACCAATGCCAGCAGGGTGAACAGCGCCGGCTTGAGCCAGTCGGCGAGGCGCAGGCGCCTGTCCATCAGGCTGGTGCTGGCCAGGTACACGAAAATCACGATGCCCGGCATCGCCAGGCCCAGTACGCCTTTGCTCAAGGTGGCGATCACCATGCCGGCGGTAAACAGCGCCCAGGCCCAGGTCGTCGAGCTTTGGCGCTCGGACTCAGGCCGCATCGCCTGGTAGAACGCCAGCAGCGCGGTGGTCACGCCGAGGCTGAGCAGTGAGTCTTCCCCCACGCCGCGCACATTGCTCCAGTAGCTGGCCATGGTCGCCAGGATCAGCGCCGCACTGAAGGCCAATGTTTTCGGGCGCCCGAACCGGCGCAGCATTCCATAGAACAGCATCACGCTGAACAGACCGGCAAATGCCGACGCCAGGCGGACCGCCCCAGGCGTTCCGCCGAACAGGCGAATCGCTCCGGCGTCCAGCCACAGGCTCAGGGGTGGTTTTTCCAGGAAGGGTTCACGAAACAGTTGCGGCACGACCCAGTCATTGTCCAGGTGCATGGCCATGGCGATCCCCGCGACGCGGGCCTCGGTGGAGCCTTGCAGTTCGTGGTTTCCCAGGGCAAAGAAGAACAACAGAGCAGCAAGCAGGAGCAGCAGGGGAGCGGGGCGCGTCATGGAGTCTGGCTACCGAGGCAGAAGGCCGTTCGGGAGAACGGCTCGCAATCGGTGAGTATAGGTAGGCGATTCTTAATATTTCATGAATGGGAGTGGGTTTATATCGCTGGGCCAGGAGGTTGATGTTCCCTCCTGGCTTCGCGTGAGGCATTACGAGGCTTTGACTTTGAAGCGGCTCAGGCCCTGTTGCATGGAACTGGCCCGTTCCGACAGGTTCTTGGCCGCCACCGCGCATTGTTGGGAGTTGACCTGATTCTGCTGGGTGACTTCATCGATCTGCTCCAGGCCGATGCTCGCCTGCTGCAGGCCGGAAGCCTGTTCACTGGAGGCTTGGTAGATCAACGACACCAGGCTGGACACCGTGCTGGTGCCGCTGACGATATTTCTCAACGAGTCGGCTGTGCGGCCGGCGATGATCATGCCGCGCTGGGTCTTGGTCGAGGAGTCGGCAATCAGCGCGGCGGTTTGCTGGGCGGCTTCGGCGCTGCGGGCGGCGAGGCTCCTGACCTCATCGGCGACCACCGCAAAGCCACGGCCCAGTTCGCCGGCACGGGCGGCCTCGATGGCCGCGTTCAGCGCCAGCAGATTGGTTTGAGCGGCGATGTTGTCGATGGTGGTGATAATGGCCGTGATGTCTTTGCCCGAGTTGTCGATTTCCGCCATGGCGGCGATCAATTCACTCATCAACTTGTCACTTTCCCCGGCGTCGGCGCGGGAGGCCTGGGATTGCTCGTCGGCCTTTTTCGCATTGGCGGCGTTGTCGGTGGTTTGCGCTGCCATCTGGGTCATCACCGCACTGATTTCCGTGATGGACGAGGCAGAATTGGACGCGCCGTCGGACAGCGACTGGCTCAACTCGGTGACCTGCGCGGAACTGCCGGTGATTTGCGTGGCGCTGGCCTGCACCTGGGAAATCAAGGTGTTCAGGTTGCCGACCATTTTTTCCAACGACTTGCCCAGGGTGTCATTGGGCGAGGACAGGCGCACTTCCAGATCCAGGTCCCCTTCGGAAATTCGCTCGGCTACGCGCACCTGGCGTTGCAGGCTTTCCGACATATCGTTCAAGGCAAAGGACAACTGGCCCACTTCATCTTCAGATTTTTGCACCAGCCGGCGCGAGAAATCCCCCAGGCTGATGTTGGCGGCCAGGGCTGCGGCTTCACGAATCGGACCGACGATTTTCGCCGTGGCGAACCACAGCGCCAGCAATGCCAGCAAGGAGATACCCACGCCGACCGAGACCTGCCAGATGCTGCTCTTGACGCCGCGTGACTGCAGTTCCTGCTCCAGGGCAATGGCCTGGCTCATGACCACCGCCTTGGGCAGATGGATCACGATCGCCCAGGGCTTGCCGGTGCGGCCCAGGTTGATCGGCATCTGCACTTCGATTTCCTGTGAGTCCGGGTTGAGCCGACTGTCTCCCTGGCCCTTCTGTACATTGGCCAACACTTTTTCCCATGTGCCGGGCAGCAAGGCTTTCAGCGACTGGCCGATGAGCTCCGGGCGTTTACTATCGGCCACCACCAACCCTTGATTGCTCAGGATCGACACCGAGCCTTTGCCGCCATACAGGTCGGCGGACATTTGTTCGCTGAGTTTCTGGATAAACGAAATGTCGAAGTCTGCACCGACCACGCCGTAGAACTTGCCATTGGCGATGATCGGTACCGACAGCGTGGTCAGCCATACATTTTTGCCCTGCACCACGTACGGAAGCGGGTCGAGCACGCTTTCTTTCTGGGTGTCCCGCGGGCCGGAATACCAGCCGCCCTTCAATACACCGTTGGGGTGGCGGGCATCGGAATCGTACTCAACCAGCGGTTGCACGGCGATATGGCCGTCTGAACTGCGTGTCCAGTAAGGCGTGAAGCGGCCCGTCAGCGGGTTGTTACCGCCCTCATTGATACGAAAGGCTTGATCCTGGCCGTCCAGCGCATCGGGCTCCCAACATGAATACGTGCCGTTGAAGTCAGGGTTGTCCTTGAGCACGCTGAGCAGCATCGCATTGATCTGCTCGCGGCCCAGGCTCAGCGGGCTCTGGGCACTTTTACTCGCTCCCAGGGTATTGGCCATTGTGCGGGCCGAATCCAAGGCGTTTTGCAGTTTTGCCTGGATGGCATTGGCACGCGCCTCAGCCAGGTTTTGCACTTCGCGGATAGTGGCGCTTTCAATCAGGGTTGAAACTTCAGCACCTACATAGGCCTGGTTGGCGTTCGAGGAATAGAGGCCATACAGCACCAGGCTCGCACAGGAGATAAACAGGCAGAGTCCGGCGGTGAAGCAAATTCGAGTCTGCAGTGAGTTGAATTTCATGATATTTCCTGCCCATGCTAATAGTCGCCAACATCATCGAATGTCGACATTCCGGTACTTTCTTTGCACAAGGCATAGTGTTTTATCATTGGCTGCTTAGGCATATACATGCGGTACAGCGCTGGGTGTTGCTTAGTGCTCTTTGGGCGTATCTTCATCGAGCCATAAACGGTCGGTGTTTTTAAAACCGTAACGCTGGTGCGGCACCCTCGCGACAATCCGGTCGGGTTGTGCGGGATCACTCAGGTCTATTATTTTCGGCGTTACATAGATATTCAGAACGGGCAGGAAAAACACTTTTATTTTTGGCGTCAATAAAGAATCAGGATGTTGTTCTATGACTACGCCGATACTGCCACTTTTCAATTGAACGATAGAACCGATCGGGTAAATACCCACGGACTTTAAAAACGCACGAAATACCTCGTCATCAAAGTGTCCGTCCCATGTGGACATCTGCTGGATGGCGACGGCAGGGTCCCAGCCCTGGTTGTAGGAACGGTCCGAGGTGATTGCATCGTAGACATCGCATACCGCCGCCATCCGGGCCACCAGGCTGATCTGGTCACCCGCCAACTGATGGGGGTAGCCGGTACCGTCGACTTTTTCGTGGTGATGCAGGCACACATCCACGACCATTTCGCACATCTGCGAGGCCGCCAGCAGGGTTTTCTCCCCCTCCAGTGGATGGGTGCGCACCAACTGCAATTCGTCACTGCTCAACCGGCCAGGCTTGTTGAGGATGGCACCTGGTATGGCCATTTTGCCGATGTCGTGCAGCAACCCGGCCATCCCGACCCGACGAATCAGTGCGGAGGACAGGCCCAATTGATTGCCCAGGGCAATCATCAACGCACACACGGCGACCGAATGCATGTAGGTGTAGTCGTCGATGCTTTTAAGGCGTGCCAGGCTGATAAAGGCATTGGGATGGCGGGCGATCGAGCTCGAAATGTCGTCCACCAGTGCACTGACGTCTTCAAGCTCCAGGGCCCGGCCCATGCGGGCATGGCCGAACATTTCGACAACGGCGGTCTTGGCGCGGCTACAGATTTCCTGTGCGGCGACCAACTCGTCCTGCATGGAGGTGGGGACGACGGCGATGACCGGAGCAGCTGTTGGGGGCTGGGTGGCTGGCGGAGCGCCGCAGCCCAGGGCGCACGGCCCCTCTGAAGGTGCACCGCCCCGCCAGAAGGGCTTTGCCTCGCCGTCAGGCGACTGCAGATTAAGTTCATTGCACTTCAACATGGTATGCCCTCTGTTGATGTTCTTCTTATATGTATCTCATCAGCCTCCCTGGCTTGAGCAGTGTTGTCTTACCTTTCAGATCGGGCTCGCGGCTTTGATACGCGCGACTACGCGGCCTGCCAGGTCATCCGGGCGAAACTTCGCCAGGAAGTCATCGGCTCCGACTTTCTTGACCATGGCCTGGTTGAAACCGCCCGACAGGGAGGTGTGCAGCACGATATGCAACTTGGCCATGCGCGGGTCACCGCGGATTTCGGCGGTCAGGGTGTAACCGTCCATTTCCGGCATTTCGATGTCCGAAATCATCATCAGGAATTCCTCATGCGGGTTGCGCCCCTCGTCAAGCATGGCCCGAAGGTAATCCAGCGCCTGGCGCCCATCGTTCAAGGCGACCACCTCGACGCCTACCGTCTCCAGGCAGCGGGTCACCTGTTTACGCGCCACCATCGAGTCGTCCACGGTCAGCACACGCAGATGCCTGGCCTGTTGGGTGACCGCGTCATCCACCACGCCGACGGATATTTCCTCGGACGAGGGCGAGATTTCCGTCAGCACCTTTTCCACGTCGATGATTTCGACCAGACGATCATCGGCACGGGTAACGGCCGTCAGGTAATTGTTGTCGCCGCTGCCCTTGGGGGGCGGATGAATGTCTTCCCAGTTCAAATTGACGATGTGTTCAACCGCATACACCAGGAAGCCCTGAACGCGGTTGTTGTACTCCGTAAGTATAATAAAGGCGCTTTCTTTATCCGTGATGCCAGGCAGCCCCGTTGCCATCGCGAGGT
Source organism: Pseudomonas sp. NFX5 (assembly GCF_049132125.1). NCBI lineage: Bacteria > Pseudomonadati > Pseudomonadota > Gammaproteobacteria > Pseudomonadales > Pseudomonadaceae > Pseudomonas > Pseudomonas sp. NFX5. Next base: position 96,742 of record NZ_JAFMZG010000014.1, on the reverse strand, counting down.
CTAGAATAGGAATGCAAGCGCCGCGTATATTGGCAACGCCACAAATGTTGTTATTAGACTTTGGTAGTAGAGATAACTTGGGGCAGCGGATAACTTCCCGAACTTTAAAGACGTTGATTCCGTACAGCTGTTGGTCGTTGAAGCGGAATAGCAATAATTCCAGCCTGTTCTGACCGACCAGTTGTGTACGGCTGTTAACGGATGCCATTACACCTGCCATACACACCCCTTGATTCTGGTTGGAACAGCGTTGATGTCGTAATGACATTAGCATATGTGGGGGAATGTAAAATATATGTGAAATAAAAATAATCGAGGGGTTTATCGTTAAAGCAACAGCGACGCGGATGATTAGCTATTCAGGCGGATGTTTGAAAATAGTTAGTTGGCTAACTTGCTGGTTTGGGAGTTGATAATGATTAAGATTGGAAAATGGCAGGGTGGATGTATGACAACAAAAGGCCGAGACGCTGAATGCGACTCGGCCTTTCTTGTTACTGGAATGCGCGCGCGTCTTGGGTGAGTACCAGCACTCGTTCGAGCATCAGTTCACCTGGCACGATCAATTGTTAGGTGGCCAGTAGCTTGTGACGGTTGGCACCTTCGAACCCGAAGGTCTGGTCGGTGGTCATGGCGTTGAGTGAGGCGAGGGTTTCGCTTGCTTGAATCAGCAGGGGCTCGGGGGACCGGTGCGTAATACATGCTTCACCGCGGGATAGTCGAGCCGGAACAGATGGATCATCGTCGGGTGCTGGAAATTGCTCTACCCTTCCTCGAAAGTCTCTAAGGCATCCAGGCCGACTGGACGCCTCTGGGCACCATCAGTGCGCTGTTCCACAAGCCCGAAGGTGAGCTCTGCCCGTGGTTGTTCGAACACTTTAGCGCTGTCTAGCCAAGGTCGGTCACGAATGGAAAATACCGGTATTGAGTACACCGACAAACAACGCTGGTTTGCGCTCACCAAGATAAACACGCTCTCGGCCCTGTCACAGATCGTGCAGATAGGTACCGTCACTCCGCTGCTGTCGCTTTCGCTGGATCAGCATGGGGTCGAGCCGGCAAAGATCGGGGTGATTGTCAGTGCGTCGTGGTTGGCGATCCTGCTGCTCTACAAATGGGTTCCGCGCTTGCTGGCCCATTTGGGGCTCGTCAGGACGAATATCCTCAGCGCAGCGCTGACGATTGCCGCGCTGATCGGTATGACCTTGACTACCCATTTGGTACTGATTTTTTCGCTGAACTTCGTACTCGGTATTGGCTTGATCCTGCGCTGGATTGCCTGCGATACGTGGATCCTCGCGGTCGCCTCGAAAGACGAGCGCGGCCGGACGATCGGCGTACATGAGACCTTGATGGGCCTGGGTATTGCCGTTGGCCCGCTGCTGTTGGTGGTATTCGGCGTCGGGAGTACCGCGCCTTACTACGCCTGTGCCGTGATCGTGTTGTTATCCGGCGCGCTGGCCTTAACCCTCAAGGGCTACGATACGCGACCGCAAACCCCGGCGGAAAAACGCCATGGCAAGTTATTCAGCGTCATCCCCACGGCGCTGTGTGGTGCGTTTATCGCAGGCTTTTCGGAAACCTCATCCGTATCGTTCCTTGCCGGCTACAGCCTCTCGGCCGGTTATCTATTGACCGCCGCCACCCTGCTGATATCGGTGTTCGGCATTGGAGGCACCGTCCTGCAACTGCCGATCGGCTGGATGGCCGACCGCAGTTCCTACAAGGTCGGTCAATTAATCTGCGGCTTGATACTGTTGCTGGGCACCCTCGCTATTCCGTTCAGCCAGCCGCTCCCTTGGTTGGCGACGATTACCGTGTTCCTCTGGGGGGGCGCCATTGGCGGCATGAACACCCTGGCAGTGATCGAGGCGGGAGACCGGGTGGGCGAACATCAAGTGTCCACCGCCATGACGGCGATTGCGATGTTCTACACCTTGGGTAGCGTATTGGGTCCCATTGCCACGGGCGCCACAGTGTCCTATGTCAGCGAGCATGGGCTGATGATCTCGGTGGGGACAGTCGGTGCGGTTTTCATTGCAATGTTGATGTTGCGTAGAGTTCCTGCATCAGAGTGAATTGCGTCTGTACCTTTTTAGCGCTGTATCCCGGTTGGGCCTCTGCTGGAGATAAATTCGGAGAACGTCGTCTTCACAAGGGCAGGGGGGCTTTCCCAAGACTGGTGCTGGGCAGCCGTGAATACCATTGGAATACCAAACTGCCTGGAACTCAAAAAGCCTAGAAAGCCTCTCGTGGCCCTGAAACCCCCGTATTTACTAGATTTCAGGCACAAAAAAAGACGTCCGTGGACGTCTTTAGATGTTGAGGTGGTGGGCCGGGGTAATTTGAATTGGCTAAGTAAGTTATTGATTTATCATATTAATAATGATTTTAATTTTTCGCTGGAATACCAATTGGAATACTGCACGCCACTTGACCACCCGTTTGCATTCGATCTGACCGGGACCTGCCACTTGAAAGTATGTCGTAGGTTCTCTTATGTCAGTTGGGAAGCTCAGATCCTAGGCAGTCAGCTTGGCTGGTTCAGCGATGTGGTGGCCAGTTTGGTCAGCAGCCTGCTGACCAAATTGCACTCGATACAGATTCTTCGCTCACTCATCGTCGAAATAATCACGGTCCAATGCCGGAAGCCTCAGCAGTCGTGAGGTAACCCCGACGTCATGATCCATCATCAGATTCACTAGGCGGTTACCGTCCACCAGTACGATTCCTTCAACAGACTTGGCAAAATCAATAGCGTGGGCGGTGAAGCCAGAAGTGGTGATGAATACGCCGCGCTTCGCTTTCTGCCCTGCGAGGGCTCCATAGAACGCTTGCAGCTCAGGACGGCCGACCGTGTTTTGCCAGCGCTTGGCTTGGACGTAGACCTTCTCAATCCCCAGTTTATCGAGAGAGATAATACCGTCGATACTAGCGTCGCCTGAGCCACCAACGCGCTGCAGATCATTGCGACTGGCGCCGTAACCCAGGCGGTGCAGTACATCCAGCACAATCACTTCAAAGTGGTTGGGAGTCACTTGCAACAGGTTATCCAGCAAATCGGCGGCGGTAGCTTCGCGCAATTCTTGCAACGCCTGCTCAAGACGGTCATCGGGGCTAGCGGTGGCTGAAGAGACGTCAGGCTCAATTTGAGCCTGATCATCTAATGGGGTGGCATCGGTTGCGACTTTCAGCTTCACATTCATATAGCTGATAGCCAAATGCTCCACTTCATTGTGAGGGAGTGGCGCTGCGTTCTCTTTTGCGTAGCTGATTCCAGAGTCAGTCAGTTTCCAATAACCGCGCTTCGCGCTGCTAGATAGACCTGCACGTTTTAGTCGGTCATGCGCCCAACCTGCGCGGCTTTTGTAGGTCGCCTGACCGCTGGCGATCAGTTCCTGCCGTTGCTCTTCGGTCAGGTGCAGCGTTTTCGCCGCTGCTTCCTGGGCATCCCGCGTAGGCGCGCCGTCTGGCTTGGTAGCTAAAAAACGCAGCACCGGTTCGATGAATTGGTCGTAAGTGGGAACGGGCATTTTGCCTACCTTTGACGTTGTGGCGAGTCACCTGAGCAATCTGCAGGAGTAAGTGAAATCTCGTCAGGCCAGTTGAGCAGTCTCGATGAACGTAGTGGGGTATCCTATGGCATTTTTTGCACGAACATCTTTCAGGTGCTTCGTTGCACCCAATTAGTCCTCCGTTCGACGTTGTGACAGGAACCAGAATACCTATGGCAAGCGCCAAATTAACACTCGCACGGCTAGAAAATCTGTTGCTGACTGCCTGTGATGACCTACGTGGCAACATGGATGCCAGCGAGTACAAGGAATACATTTTCGGCATGCTGTTCCTCAAGCGTGCCAGCGATTTGTTCGATCAGCGGCGCGAAGAGATTGCCGCAGAAGGCGAGGCCAATGGTCTGAGCGAGAATGACATCAAGGCTCACCTTGAGGACCCTGATCAGTATTCCGGCAAGTACTTCTTCGTGCCGGAGCGGGCTCGATGGAATCAGGGCTGGGTCGATAGCACCTGGAATCTGCATCCTGCTCTCAAACACGTCAAAGAAAACGTTGGCACGGCCCTCAATAAAGCGCTTGAAGCATTGGAAGAGGCCAACCCCGAGGCTTTGCAGGATGTGCTTAAACACATCAACTTCAACAAAAAAATAGGCCAGAACACGCTGGATGACGACACACTGGTCAACTTTATTCAGAACTTTGAAAAAATTCCGCTGCGCGACGAAGACTTCGAATTCCCAGATCTACTGGGCACCGCCTATGAATGGCTGATCAAACACTTTGCCGACTCTGCAGGCAAGAAGGCTGGCGAGTTCTACACTCCGGCCGAAGTGGTGCGTATCTGCGTTGAGATCTGTGACCCTCAGGAAGACATGAGCGTGTACGATCCCACTGTAGGGTCGGGCGGCATGCTAATCCAGGCGCGCGATTACCTGCGCGAGTGTGGTGCCGATGCCTCCGAACTGGCGTTGTTCGGTCAGGAAAAGATGGGCACCACCTGGTCTATCTGCAAAATGAACATGCTGTTGCACGGCATCTCTCACGCGGTGATTCGCCAGCAAGACACCTTGCGCGAGCCGCAACACCGAGATGAGCGTGAACATGACCATCTCAAGCGTTTCGATCGCGTGCTGGCCAACCCGCCGTTCAGCCAGAACTACATCAAGAAAGACATCAAGTTCCCGGGTCGCTTCCCGGTGTGGATGCCCGAAAAAGGCAAAAAAGCCGACCTGATGTTCGTGCAACATATGCTAGCCGTGCTTAAAAGCGACGGTCGGATGGCGACGGTAATGCCCCATGGCGTGCTGTTCCGCGGAGGAGAAGAGCGTGAGGCGCGTAAATATTTCATTGAAAAGGGCTATCTCGAAGCAGTAGTTGGCTTGCCTAGTAATCTGTTCTATGGCACTGGTATTCCTGCCTGCATTCTGGTGCTGAATAAGGCAGGGGCGGCTGAGCGTGACCATGTGTTGTTTATCAACGCCGACCGTGAGTACCGAGAAGGCAAGGCCCAGAACCATCTACGGCCCGAAGATATCGACAAGATCGTCCATGCTTATCGGGCCGGAGAAGATATTCCTGGCTATGCACAGCGGATTCCTGTTGCTGACATTCGTGCGGAAGACTTCAACTGCAATATTCGACGCTACGTGGATAATGCTCCGCCGCCCGAACCCCATGACGTGCGAGCCCATCTGCACGGCGGTGTGCCCGTCAGCGAGATCGATGCGTTTGGGCGCTTTTGGGAAAATTATGTCGGGCTGCGTGAAAGCTGCTTTGTGCCTCGTAACGCATCCGCCGGCGGTTTGCCATACGCCGATTTCTCGGCTGAGCTCCACCAAAAACATGCGATTGCCGAGTACGTCAGCTCACACTCTAGCGTTATCCAACGCCAGGGCCAGTTTATGGCTGAGTTGCATAGCTGGTGGCAGCAGCACTTGCCCATTGTCGAAGCGCTGGCACCGGATACCACCAATCAGCAAGCGCGGGCCAATAACGTCTATCAGATGCGCGCTACCCTGCTGGATAGCATCGAGCGTACTTTTGCCGGTCAGTGCTTGCTGAACCGCTTTCAAGTACGCGGTGCTTTCGCCAATTATTACAAGTTGCTGGCTGCCGACTTTAAATCCATCGCTGCCAGCGGCTGGGGCCCGGAGTTGATTCCCAACGAGGATATTTTGCAAAGCCAGTTTCCCGAAGTATTGGCCGAATTGGAACAACAGCACAGCCGACTGGCCGAGCTGCAAGCGCTGTTCGCTGCAGCGGGCGAAGAGGATTTTGAAGACACTGATGACAGTGGTGTGCTGCCAGCCGATAAGGTGAAAACTCTCAAGACCACCCTGAAAGAAGTCCGTGGGTTGATGAAACTGGCTAAGCGCGATACCAGCTTTGGCAACTGGCAAAGTTACCAGAGCGATGCGGAACGTATTGAGGGACTGTTGGCTTGTCATAAAGCGCTGGAAGACGAAGCGAAAGGTCTCAGGGCTTTGATCAAGACGACCGAGCAAAGCCGCGATGAGTTGGTGGAAAAAGCCCGAGAGAAGATCAGTAGCGACGAGGCCCGAGTGGTGATCGTCGAACGGCTGGGTAAGGTGCTGTTCGACAGTTACCGCCAATATCTGCGAGCCGATCAACGTGCCTGTATTGCTGTGATTGAGAATCTTTGGAGCAAGTATGCTGTGACAGCCAAGCAGATTGAGGCCGAGCGCGATGATGCTACGCAGGTGTTGAAGAAGTTTATGATGGAGTTGGGATATGAATGAGCATGCCGTAAGCGGGTGGCGCTCTTCGAGCTTTGGCTCTCTCTGCCTCCGCATAGTGAACGGTGGAACACCTGAGACTGGCAATCCGGCCTATTGGAACGGCGAGACACCTTGGATAACCGGAGCTGACTTCATTGCCAATGGTATAGGTGAGTTTCGGCGTTTTGTGTCTGACGCGGGCATTCGAGGTAGTGCTACATCAGTGGTCAAGCAAGGGAATCTCTTGGTCGTAACTCGTACAGGGGTTGGCAAATTAGCGATTGCGCCTTGTGATATTGCAATCAGCCAAGATATTTCTGGTGTTTACATCAATACAGACCGTGCTGAGACGAGTTTTGTCTATTATCTGTTGCTTCGCGAACTTGATGAGTTGAAGAAGCTGAACCAAGGTACGAGTATCAATGGGATTATTCGTTCTGATCTTGAAGAACACATTGTCCGGTTCCCAGTATCCAAAAGTACACAAAGAAAAATTGCGGAAATTCTGTCTGGCATTGACAAAGTCATCGAAAAAACCGAAGCCCTCATCACCAAATACCAGCAGATTAAGGCGGGGTTGATGCATGATGTGTTCACTCGTGGCGTCTTGTCCAACGGGCAACTGCGCCCATCGCGCGAGCAAGCACCAGAGCTGTATCAGGAAACGAAGATTGGGTGGATTCCTAGAGAGTGGGATCTAAAGCGCTGCGCTGATTTGTGTAAGCGAATTTGCGTCGGAATAGTCATTCAACCAACGCAGTACTATGTAGATGAAGGTGTTCCTGCTCTCAGATCGGCTAACGTACGTGAAGATGGCATTGATCCGATTAACTTCGTTTATATATCTGCAGCATCTAACCAGCTTCTTGCAAAAAGCCAAGTGAAAGCTGGCGATATCGTTTCTGTTCGCACTGGCTATCCTGGGACTAGCGCGGTCATTCCTCCAGAATTCCAAGGCGCTAACTGTATCGATATCCTTATATCAACACCGGGTGAACGGATCAACTCGGAATATCTTTGCGACTGGATAAATTCATCCTTTGGAAAAGGTCAGGTTCTTCGTCAACAAGGTGGCATGGCCCAGCAGCACTTTAATGTTGGGGAAATGCGAGAGTTACTCGTTGCTCTTCCGGATCTAGACGAGCAAATTAAAATCAGGAGTAAGATCAATGCCGTCGCGAGTAAACTAGCGATTGATCGAGTTTTTCTGGAAAAACTTAGAAGACAAAAGCTCGGTCTAATGCAAGATCTCCTAACAGGAAAAGTCCAAATTAAGGTCGATGCACCGGAGGCCGCCTATGCCTGAAAAACTGTTCATTAATCTCAATTATCTGCTGCGTCAGCGCACGGTGGAAGGCCGACGTATTGAATACAAGACGGGCATGAATCCGGACGCCATTCTTCACACGCTTTGCGCCTTCGCCAATGACTTTGAAAACCTGGGCGGCGGTTATGTGGTGATTGGGTAGAATTGTGATGACCAACGGTCAGCCGCTATTTCCTCCGATGGGCCTGGCTCACAATCAGCTGGATAAAGTTCAGCAAGAATCACTGGCGGCCTGTCAGTCGATTCAGCCGGCCTACTTTCCGGTGCTAAGTGTGGAACTGGTCGAGGGCCGCAAGCTGATCGTGCTATGGGCGCCGATATAAGGTTCCGGCGTCGGTGATCGCGAAGCAGAAAAGCTGGTACTACTATGGAAATGACATTATCCGAGCTACCCAGCAGTCGGTTGCAACGCTACCGCCTGACCGCCACAGGCCAGCACTGGTTGCAGGCCAATAGCCAAAGAAGCACACGATGAGTGAGTACAGCGAAGTCGAACAACCCTTTTTGCAGCAGTTGGCCGAACAGGGTTGGACGGTGATAGATCAAGGAACAGGTATTCCGCAGAGCGCACATGGAAGCTTGCGCACTAACTTTCGCCAATGGTTGCTGCCCGAAGTATTCAATAGCGCCGTACGGGAGAACAACCGCACGGATGAAGGCCAGCAGTGGTTGACGGACCGCCAGTTAGAAGATTTACGCAGTCAATTGCTGCGCCAGCCCAACCGCACCCTACTGGAGGCGAATGAAACGATCCAGGCTTTGCTGTTTAAAGCGCAGGTAGATGTCAATGAACTGACCGGCGAAGCCGATCCCGTGGTGCGACTGATCGATTTCAAAACGCCTGAGAATAACCAGTTCCATGCTATCAATCAGTTCCGTATTGATACACCTGGGTGCGTAAAGGACTTCATTGTTCCGGACATTGTTCTGTTCGTGAATGGCATCCCCCTCGGAGTGGTTGAGTGCAAGAAAGCCTCTCAAACCTGCGCCAATCCGATGCAGGAAGCCTTTGTGCAGCTACAGCGTTATATGCGCAAACGTCCGGAATCCCAAAATGCTGGACTAAAGGAGGGTGAACCGAGCCTGTTCCATAGCAACCTGCTACTGATCCGTAGCAGTGGTCTGCAAGCGGACTACGGCACCATTACATCAGAGGCGGAGCATTTCTATACCTGGAAAACGCTCTATCCGCAGAACGATGCCGCCCTCGAAGGATTAAACCCGCAGCAGCAACTAGTCGCCGGGATGTTGAGTCGAGCCAACCTGCTGCAGATTCTGCGGACTAGTTCAGTTGTGATGGATACAGATGGCGGCCCTCGGGTGAAGGTGGTATGCCGCTACCAGCAATTCCGCGCAGCGAACAAAGTCATGGAGCGCTTGCGTAATGGCTCCACGGCCATGGAGCGCAGTGGTGTGGTATGGCACACCCAAGGCTCGGGGAAATCGCTGACGATGGTATTTTTGGCGCGGATGCTGCGGGCCAGCCGTGATCTTGCTGACTACAAGATTGTGTTGGTCAATGATCGGCAAGATCTGGAAGAGCAGCTAGGCAAAACCGCCACGTTGATTGGTGGTCGGGTCAATGTGATCGAGAGTCGTCAAGCGTTACGCCAACACTTGGCTACCGAAAGTTCTGACATCAATATGGTCATGGTGCACAAGTTTCAGGAACACAAACAGACCCTGAGTAATACCGTGGCCGAGGCGTTGGGCACTTACTTGGCCATACCGTCAGGTAAGACCTTTGGAGTGGTGAACCCTTCGGAGCGGATCATCCTGATGATTGACGAGGCGCACCGTACTCAGAGCTCGGACCTGGGGGAAAACCTGTTTGAGGCTTTTCCCAATGCCACTCGCTTGGCCTTCACCGGCACTCCGTTGCTGACCGAGCGCCACGGTGAGCGCAAAACCCGCAAACGCTTTGGTGAATACATCGACACTTACCGGCTGATGGATGCGGTCAAGGATGGCGCCACCTTGCAGATTTTGTACGAAGGTAAAACGGCCGATAGTGCGCTTAATGAAAAGCACGCATTTGATCAGGCCTTCGAAGACCTGTTCCGCGACCGCAGCGAAGAAGAGTTGCTGGCGATTAAAAAGAAGTATGGCGCTACCGGCGACATCCTGGAGGCCGAGAACCGCATCAACGCGATTGCCCGCGACCTAGTTAAGCATTACGTCGACAACATCTTGCCCAACGGTTTTAAGGCGCAGGTGGTGTGCCATTCCAAGCTGGCCTGTGTGCGCTATCAAGCAGGTATCAAAGCGGCGTTGTCCGACCGCATCAAACAAGAACAGGCCCGGGAACTGCCTGACGCAGAATTGATCCGACGGCTGAGTTTTTTGAAAACAGCCGTCGTGGTGTCGTCAGACGGCACTAACGAAGCGGCGTTCATCACTGATGCGCGCAAACAGTCCGTGCGGATGAACGCGGTTGATAATTTTTGCCGTAGTTTCGATTTTGACGATCCGGACAAAGAACACACCGGCATCGCGTTTCTGATCGTCTGCGACATGCTGCTGACGGGCTTCGATGCGCCCATCGAGCAGGTGATGTACATCGACAAGAAACTGCGCGAGCACACCTTGCTTCAAGCTATTGCCCGTACTAACCGGGTCAAGAGGGGCAAGCAGCGCGGCTATATCGTAGATTACATCGGCTTGGCCAACCATCTGACCGATGCGCTGACGCTGTACGCAGCCAGTGATGAGCTACAAGAGCTGCAGGACGGTATGCAAAACATCACCTCCGAGTTGCCGGTGTTAGAGGAGCGCTATCAGCGTTTACTGCAACATTTCACAACCTTGGGTGTGAATAACATCAAGGCCTTTGTCACGGGGGCTTTACACACATTGGATGCGGATGCAGCTGTGGTGCATGAGGCCGTCAAGGCCCTGAAGGATGAAAAGCAACGGGCGGATTTCGAGGTTTACCTCAAGAAATTTTTGATGAGCCTGGACATCATTTTGCCTCACTCGTCTGCACAGCTCTACCGCGTCCCCGCCAAGCGGTTTGGTTATATCCTGCAAGTCACCAAGGAGCGCTACAAAGATTCCAGCCTCGATTTGGGCAGCGCAGGTGAAAAAGTGAAGGCGTTAATCAACGAGCACTTAATTAGCCTGGGCATTAACCCCAAGATTGAACCGGTGGAGTTATTAGCCGAAGACTTCCTGGAGAAACTCAATGCCCATGCTGGTAAAAACAGTGAGGCCAAGGCCAGTGAGATGGAGCATGCCATCCGTAAGCATTGCACTGTCCATCATGATGAGGATCCATCTTTCTTCAAGAGCCTGTCGGAAAAGGTTGATGCCCTCATTGAGAAGCACCACGAGGAGTGGGATTTGTTAGCGGAAAAATTGGCCGAACTTAGAAACCAAGCTATCGCTGGCCGTCAGCAGGGCGAAGAGGGGATGAGTAAGGAGGTGACGACCTTCTACGAGCATATCGTCCAGGTTGGCTTTCTAAACGGCACGGTTGAAGGTGGGGATAAACCCAAGTTCAAAGCATTGATTGGCGTTACGGTGGAAATTTTGCAGGAAACCATTGCCAGCATTGATTTCTGGCAAAATCCGGACAAACAAAAGCGTGTTCGAGGACTGCTCAAGGCTGAAATCACTAAAACGGGCATCGAGGAACTCAAGCAAAATCGTGAACGCGTGGCAATTGAAGTCATGAAATTGGCCAAGAACCGTCATGATGAGCTAATCCGAGCCCTGCGCCGTGGAGACGCATAAATGCAACTTCGTCAGGTTCGAGACATTGAGTATCAGTTACTGCCAGGCTCAGACCGCCAGACTACAGATATCGTGATTGAGCGAGATGGTTTGATCACAGTGCGCCCACCCAGGCGTATGACCCCTGAGCAGGTGGATGAAACCGTACTCAGCAAACGTATGTGGATCTATCGAAACCTTGCCGATTGGCGTGACCTCAACGCCACTCGCGTGACACGTGAGTGGGTTGGGGGCGAGTCTTTTCTGTACCTGGGCAGTAGCTATCGCTTGCAGCTGGTGCAAGAGCAGGATGAGTCCCTGAAACTCAAGGATGGACGCTTCTGCCTGTTGCGGTCCGTTGTAGAAACGGGGGGGCACGAACTTGCGCAGCAGACCTTTGAATCCTTCTATAAGGAAAAAGGCCTTGCCCGGTTGAGCAAGCGGGTCGCTCTCTTCGCCAGCAAGGTGGGGGTGAGGCCGGGTAATGTTCAGGTCAAAGATATAGGTTACCGCTGGGCATCCTGTCTGAAAAACGGAGATTTGCATTTTCACTGGAAGTGTCTGATGGCTCCGCTGACAATCATTGACTACATAGTCGTTCATGAGTTGTGTCACTTACATCATCGCGATCATTCTGATGCGTTCTGGAACGAGGTCGACAAGGTGCTGCCCGACTATCGCGACCGGAAGGAGTGGTTGCGGGGGCGTGGTGCTGGTCTGGACCTTTAACGAGTAAGCGAAGATTTGCCTTTGCATGCACAGGCCATCTCAACTTTCCCCAGACGTCTGACGATCAGTAGTACGCTCTCCTTCAGGTATAGCTGCGCAACCCAGCGTTTGACTGCATCCACCATCTACCTTGCCGCACTGACACGCTGCCTTGGAGTCTGGGAGCCAAGCTGCCCAAAGCTGTAGGTCTGTCAAATTGACCCAGCCTTGTGTTTGGCTAGAGTGTACCGTGCCATCATTGTGCTACTCTGCGCCTGATTGCGGCGAATTATCCGCTGCCAAGCCAGGGAGCGGCCACTGATGCACAATCGCGAGCGACAGCTACGGTTTCGCCAATCCGTGATGAAGTTTGAACTTTATATAATATCGCTCTGGCTCCTATTTGTATTAATGATCGTCGTGAAAATTAATTTTCCGATTTGCTTTGATGCGGATTGTCATTATATTGGTACCAAGGTGTTGGTCAGTACCAATGTTCTTCCAATTATATCCTTTATATTGATTGCGGTCGTTGTGGTCTGCTACTTTCGATTTAAATACAGGCTGCAGTCCAATGTCGGCTTGCCAGTTATTGCGAAGAAAGTGGAGGACTTGAGTTACGAACATCTGACTTTTCTGACGACCTATATTGTCCCCCTGATTTGTTTTAATCTAGATAATATTCGTTACATCATTGCTTTGTTTATATTGCTTATTGTGATCGGGCAGATTTACGTTAAAACCGATAAATTTTACGCCAATCCTACATTGGCAATATTGGGCTTCAGGCTGTACAAGGTTGAGGTCGACGGTGTCAGCAAGGTATTGATTACGACTCACCGAATCGTCGAGTCAGACAAGATTGTTTTTTCTACAATTGACGAGAAGTTCGTATCGGGAAGGAAAGCATGAGCATTGACGCACTGAGTCTGACCGCACAAACCTTAGCAAACGACCCTCAAACTGTGGGGGTCATGTTTTTCATTTTGAAGCAGCAAAACCAGTTTGTTGCTCGGAAGGTGGAACTATCTGCCGTCGCCCAAACCGCACTTACCGCTGAAGTGAAGTTTGAACTGGGAGAGTTTTTTGAAGGCAGCTACGTATTGAGAGACCTCACCGCCGCTGACCAGCGTCAGGATGCCATTTACCGTTACAACCTTCAAAGCTATCCTCCACAGTTGGAACGGCTCATTGAGACGCTTGGCGCAGCCGTCGCGATCCCTGACTTTAATCACGCTAACGATCAGGTTGCCGACCTTAAGGCCATCGTAGTGGTACTCGGCAATGGCATCGATACCTTGGCAATCTATAAGCATCACTACCCAACAAATACCTTCCGACGGAATGGCTTCAGCTTGTTACGCGTGGGTATAGGTCAGGATCGATTCGAAAAGCTGGATCAAGATATTGTACGAATGGGTCACACGATCGACTTTATTTACGACGGTGCTGAGGTATTCGTTACCAACTTCAAAATTCTTGAAAAGTTCTTTGGTTACAAGGAAGCTATGAAAGCTGATGCGATTGTTAAGCTTGAAACACTTACCGGTCGCAATATCATTGAAGATATCTCCCTGCTAAGAGAAAGGATTAGTATCCAAGGTGACGTGACTTTTGCCAAAAAGGTGATAAGAGCAATCGCTCATTCCAGAGTGCTTGACACTGTTGGTAATGATCAGATTATTCAGTTCATTAAGCAGCATCACAGCCTCAGCAAGAAAATCAAGATTAACGACCTTGAAACTCGAATTATAATTGAGACCAAAATTTCTCAGAATTTCTTCATGAAACTTCTTAATGACGACTACCTGAGGTCTGAGCTGACCAACTTTGAATATGACGCGGATAATAAGGACTTGGTGGAGGCCCCGTAGGGGGCGTAGAGCGGTAGGAACCGACGATAGCGCGACTCGCTATTTTTTAACCAGAACTACTGCAATCAACGAGTCGCTGGGTTGTCGCTAATTTTCTATATCCATTCGACGGTCTGCTTTTGGCCGTTTCTGCCCGACGCTATCCTCGGCTGCGGGGAGTGGACTGGCTTCAGTTAGGCATCGAGGCTTTGGACGGTTATGTCTAGCCGTCAGTCTTCATTCGGATGCCGAGCTTATTGGTGTTGCACGCTTGTGTTGTTCCGGTTTCACATTTACGCTCTGCTCCGTCGCGGTCCATCCCGTGGCCGGGTGTCAGAACCTGAATTGTTCGAGGCGCATAGCGCCATAGCCAGCGATCAAGTGCTTACAGAGGCTTAGCCGCTGCTTTTCTATGGCGGTCCGTGCGGGGCAGGCTTCGGCCTGGCCGGTTCCCTCGGACGCCGGTTTCTGACCCCCGTACGGTCCGCCACCCATTTCGTGTCAGAACGGCTGGGTGAACGGCTCCTTAACTGTCCGAGGAGATAAGGAAAATGACCTGTCCCCCTTTTAAGCTCGTGCGCCACCCCGGCCAAATGGTTCAAGCAGCAAACTATCTCGGAGGATTCCGTGATGTTTGATCTTTCGCTTCTAATCGGCCTCCCCAAACCCAACAGCATCGATACGTCATCGCTTACCCCTGAAGATGCAGCGATTAAACTGCGGCAAGCTGCCACGCTTCGGCTGAATGGAGCCCAGAGTATTCTGCTTCATTTTCCGCAAGACGTTGAGCTTGCAGTAGAGCTGTTGGATGACGCCGCCGTTTTGTACGACAAGGCATTCCGAAATTTGACTGGTATTCCAGCTCAAAGCGTTCATCAACAGATCCATGAGTATGTCTCTGTCCCATCCGCTGAAGGGGCTCCCGCGATCCAAACTCCGTGGGGCGATGAGTTCGCTCCGGTAATAAAGGAGGGTGTTCGTTGCGCAGAGGCTTGGCTTGAAGGCTCATCATTACCGTTATGGTGGGCGCTGTCTCAGAACCGAAAACGTCATCGTCAAGGTGATCCACAAGAGGCATTTGAAGCAGGTTTTCTGCTGCGGTTGCAGCAGACGCTGATCATGCGACGTGAGGCCGTCACTTCCCAATCAACCCGCTTTGATGCCTGAGTCTGTAATTGACCTTTGAGATTTGCTTTTCCGGCCAAACCCTCCGATCAAGCGATCTTTGATCGCGCCGATCGGAGGGTTCACTCGTTTTTTCTCGAAGCCGCCGCGATCCACCCTCTCATTTTCAAATTTGATTAACGCCACGCTTGCTTTCACCTGTCAGTAATTTCCCGCGATTTCTATTGAGCGAGCCATTCAGTGTATGTGCGGATCTTTTCGTTGGGCATGGATGTAGGGGGGCGACAGCGGCGACGCTGGCGACAGCCCACGTAGAATGTGGCCTGGAGCATGGCGACAAAAGTGGCGACTGTCGCCACTTTCTAAGCACATTGGCCGTGACGCTTGACCGCCTTTTCGAGTGGGTATAAAAATTGGCGCACGGATCGCTGTCGTTGACAGCACCTGCCCAGGTAGCCAGAACCTTTAAGGCTACGCCACTCGCGTGGTGGTTCTTCCCCAAGTGCGATTAGCGTCCGGCGGCTCGCACGGTCACTCCCCAAGAGTGATGGATGCCTACTCGACCAATCTGCCTACTGCGGCAGACGATGGAGCTACCTCGCTGCATTGCAGCAACCTCACCTCTTGGCACACTTCGCTGCGCCAGACTTCGCCCGTCTCTTTTCCCTGGAAAGAGACGGGCGCTCGTATCACTGCTGCAATCCACGTCTTACATGGCATTGCCGCAATTCTCCTCGTGACAATCGGCGTGACAAGTCCGATTCGTCGCCATCCACAACGACACAGGCACCGGTGCCGCAGCCTATGGAAAGGCTGCACCTGACTGACAGTCAGGCATGCCCCAGGTGTCGATGTTGTTGCCTTCTCTCACCCAGGATCTCCAGGTGCTGAACTCGTCAGTCGGCGCAGCCTCCACCCGCCCGCATCTTCGGATGCGCCTAAGGAGGCTAGATTCATGGGGCATACCCTCGCTCCCGGTCGTAAGGAGCCGTTCGTTCCGCGTCAGTGAACACCTCACAGGCCGCAGGGGCCTTGATCCCTGATAACACTCAACAGCCGTGGCGGGACTACGTGAGGACAACCAGCAATGATCGAGGAGAGGGCCCATGCAGCAGTTAGATCCGAAGCTTGAACTACCACGACCACCTCGACCGTTGATTGAGTCGAATCCCGTGGCCCAGCCTTATCCGGTGCAGGCACTGGGTGGGATTCTTGGGCCTGCGGTAGAGCGAATGGCCGAGGTCATCGGCGTGCCCCAGGCACTGGCCGCGCAATCAGTGTTGGGTGCCTCGGCGCTGGCCACTCAAGGTCATGCGGGCTTACAGCTCGACGGGAGAAATTATCCCCTGTCGCTGTACCTGATCACGGTGGCCGCGTCAGGTGATCGCAAGACCGCCGCAGACCGATGTGCATTGCTGCCGGCACGGCAATGGGAGCGTGAACAGTGGCAGCGCTATCGCGAACAACTTGCCCGGTACCGTGCCGCACAGCGACAGGCGCAGCGTATCAAGCCTGGCGATCCTGAGCCCGCAAACGGAATGTCGCTCGAAGCGGAGCCCTCAGCCCCTAGACTCATCACTACGGACCCGACTATCGAGGCTCTGATCAAGGGGCTCTGTCATGACCTGCCTAGCATGGGTCTGTTCTGTGATGAGGGTGGACAATTCCTCGGCAGCAGCACCATGAGTCGGGATAACCGTTTGAAAGCGGTCACGACCTTGTCGTCACTCTGGGATGGCAGCCCGATAGATCGCGCGCGCTCCATGGTTGGTGAAAGCTTGCGAGCTTACGATCGACGCTTAAGCCTGCACCTGATGCTGCAACCGTATCTAGCCATGCAGTTACTCAGTGACCCATTGCTGCAGGGGCAAGGCATTCTCGGTCGCTGCCTCATCACCTGGCCCACCAGCCTGGCCGGACAACGCAGTTACCAGTCTGTCGACTTGTCCAAAGACCCCGCCCTAAAGCGATATCACCACCGTCTTTCGGCCCTGTTTCATCAGCCTTGGTCACTTTCCGCTGACGGTGCCTTGCGGCTATCACCGCTGACACTGAGTCCGTTAGCCCGCCGTCGCTGGATTGATTTGCATGATGCCATCGAAGCTCAGTTGGGGGAGTTTGGCGAGCTGGCCAGCGTACGGCCCAGCGGATCAAAGGCCGCCGATAACCTGCTGCGCGTCGCCGGCATTCTTGCAGTTGTGGAGGAGAGCAGCGTCGTGGAGGTCGACCATGTCCAACGGGCCTCCGCTTTAGTCGGCTACTACCTCACCGAGATCCAGCGCCTGACTGAGCAGGAGCCAGTGTGTCGGGTAAAGGAAGAGGCGGACCGGTTGCTGCGATGGCTACAGATCAAAGATTGGAAGCGTTTCAGTATTCGTGAATTGAATCGCAACGGTCCCCGCTTTGCCCGCAAGAGCAGTCGTCATGCCGCCAAGCTGCTGGTCGAGTTGATTGATCATCAGTGGTTGATCACCGATGGCCACACCTTCGAGGTGCGCCATGTTTAATCTTGATGAAGCGCTGCGCAACCATCTGGCTCAGCGTAAAAAGGAGCCCAAAGCGCGATTTGTCGCCGCTACTGTCGCCACTTTGTCGCCACGCTCAAAACCAGGCAGGACAAGGGTTGTCGCCGCTGTCGCCAGTGTCGCCACCACCCATAAAGCTATCGCCTCTACGACAGCCATTATTCAATGGCTGAAAGAGGAGGGTGCGCATCTTTACGTCACCGACAACACGCTGTGTTTTCGCCCGACTGATTGGGATCAGTTCGCGGTTGTAAGTGCGCACTGGCGAGCCCTTTTGCATGATCTCGCGACAGTCGATCAGGAACAGAAAAATGGCTCGGGTCGGTAAGCGAGCGGGGCGCAATTTCGGCTTCGGTCGCCAGCTTAGCTATGCTGGACCGCAAGCACTGAAAGACCTGTTTGGCGACGGCCATTTTGCTACCGTCAAAGCCCATAGTGATCGCTGGCAGGCGTTCGTGCATTGGTGTCGATCCGATGAAGGACCGAGGGTCAACGACGCGCGCCAGATAGACCGCGAGATCCTCATGCGGTACGCCGTCCACGTGCGGGAGCAGGTTGATCAGGGCAACGTCGGCATCGCCACCGCGCAGAACCGACTGTCCAGCGTGAACCGAACGATGGCCGCGCTGCGCGGTGATCAGTACGTCAAAATCCCGAGTCCGAGTAAGGCGCTGGGCTTGCAGCGCTCAAGCGTGCGTAGTGAGGCTCCGCAAGGCCAAGACCGTGCGCAGGTCGAGTTGATCGCGCGGGCTCTGTCAGATCGTCAGCAATCGAGGGTGAGTGCCATTGTGCTCCTCGCCCGTGAGACTGGTATGCGCCTGCGCGAAGCGATCCTGGCCGATCTGCCCCGACTGCAACGTGAGGCCAGGCAACTGGGCAAGATCAACATCCAGGATGGCACTAAAGGTGGTCGATCAGGGGCCTCGGCACCGCGCTGGATTACGGTAACGGATCAAGTTCGCGATGCCCTAGATTGGGCCAGCTCGACCTCACCCAATGGAAGTCGGAATTTGTTGACGCCCGAGGAAAGCTACAAAGACTTTATGCGGGCAGTTGTGCGACCGGCACGGGACATCCTGCATGAGCATGGATTGAAAGGTTTTCATGAGCTGCGGGCGGCTTACGCCTGTGAGCGCTATGAGCAACTAGTCGGCTTTCCTGCACCCGTTAATGGTGGTCGTGTTCATCAAGAGGATCGAGTACTCGATCAGCGAGCCCGTAAGCAGATCAGCCACGAGTTGGGACATAACCGCATCGATGTGGTGAGTGCCTACATCGGAGGCCGGTGATGACGGCCGAGTTCGACATAGCGTTGTTCCTGCGCCCCGTGCTCAAAGGTGCACATGCCACGCAGCAGCGGCACATCAGGCAAGCAGAAAGGATGCACGAGGTGATTCGTGAACGCTGGGGGTGCGCGACTCCCTGGTCCTGGAGAGAAAAGCACGTGAGATGGTTTCTGGAGCACTATTTGCGATGCTCAGCTCCGGCTACCATCTATTACTACGAGTTAACAGCAGGGTTGATCCGCCGTAGAAAGGCAAAAATCGTGGTTGCCTGATAGACCTTTAAGCGTGAGCCCCTGAGTATGGGAATGCGGAGCCTTCCCATACTCAGGGGCTTGGCTGAAAAAGCGTAGGCATACCAGAGATCTGGCAACTGTCGTCACTCCTTTCGCCCTACTACACGACACGGATCGTAGCCGGTGGCGCGTATCTTTGGATGTTCAGCGAATCGGTACGACGTTGCGATCTCTGGTTTGATTGATAGCCGATGCTGACAGGCTGCCGGTGGCCGCCTTCTGGATATGCTCACTCCACCAAGCCATCATCGGACGCCGGCGTTCGATGTAGTCCGCCCGGTTGTAGGCGCTACGAACTTCGTCCTTGTCGACATGCGCCAGTGCGACCTCGATCAGCTCCGGATCCCAGCCATGCTCATTCAAGATGGTGCTCGCCATCGAGCGCAAGCCGTGGCTGACTAGACGGTCCTGAAAGCCCATGCGCTTCAACGCCATGTTGGCGGTCTGGCTATTGGCATGGGTGCGGGGATTTCTATCTGAGGGGAACACATACTCTCTGTTACCGCTGAGTTGCTTGAGCGTCTCCAGTAACGAAAGTGCCTGATCGGTAAGAGGGATTGTGTGCGGCCGGCGCTTTTTCATGCGCTCTGGCGGAATGGTCCAAATGCGCTTGTCGAAGTCGATATCTGCCCATCGTGTGGTGGCTGCTTCGGAAGGGCGGGTCATTGTATGCAGTTGCCATTCGATTAGGCAGCGGGTGATGCGCTTGATGCTGGCGTTCGCGATTTCCATCATGAGCTCGGGAAGCTCCTCAGGTGGTAGCGCAGCCATGTTCTCTTTCTTGGGTTTCTTGAACACCGCCCGAATTCCATTGAGGGGGTTCGCGAATATCAGCCCGGAATTGACCCCGTAGGTCATGATCTCGTTGAGTCTTTGGCTCAATCGTTTCACCGTTTCGAGGCTCCCTTTAGCCTCGATTGGACGAAGGATCTTGATAACCATCGGAGCAGTGATTTGAGAGAGCGGCGTTGTTTTCATGCTTGGGAATACATGAAGCGTCAGCGATCTCCAAATGTCTTCGGCGTAGGCTTTGGTTACGGAGTCTTTCTTCAGCTCGAACCAAGCGGTGGCCACCTTCTCGAAAGTGTGTTCAGTCTCAGCAAGTTTGGCTTGCCTTACCTCATCACGCTGGGTTTTGGGATCAGTGCCCAAAGCGAGCAGCTCACGCGCCTCTGCGGCTTTCTTCCGGGCGTTGGCTAGCGAAAGGTCGGGGTAGGGACCAAGCGCCATATTGATACGGCGTCTGGTCAGGGGCTCGCGGTAATTGAAATTCCAGATCATTGAGCCGCTCGCGCGGACTCTAAGCTGTAATCCATCGCCGTCGCTGAGGACGAAATCTTTACCAGTTGCCTTGACCGCCTTGAGCTGGCGATCTGAGAGGCGGGTTGCGTTAGTAGGCATGGGGCTACCTCCAGCACCGTTTTGGTATCCTGAAAATAGCATTTGGCAGTTCGGGATACCACCTGGGATACCAAAGCGGCTGGAACTCCGAAACTCTCAAAAGCTCCCATAAGCGCTGAAACCCCCGTATTTGCTGGATTCCAGGCACAAAAAAAGACGTCCGTGGACGTCTTTAGATGATGAAGTGGTGGAGCCGGGGGGATTTGAACCCCCGTCCGCCAGTACTCCGCTGTCGGTACTACATGCGTAGCCGTTTCTATTAAGTTAACCCTCAGCGACCCGAAGGGCAGGGTGCTTTGGGCGAGTTGTGTAAGTTTTAGCCGCTTCGTCCACAACGTACTGCACGGCGATTCTGTTCTATATGACAATCACTTTGGGTTTACAGACATCCCCTGGTGATTGCTGGACCCGAAGGTACCAGAAGCTCAGGTCTAAGGCTGCTTACGCAGCGATAGCGAATTCCTGGCCGTAGTTTTCGTCATTGGCAACTATAAGTAGTTGCAACAGTGGATTTACGAGTTCTGTTACCAACTCGGCATGCACCTAAAGTTTCGCGACCGGCGTCGAATCCTAAACGGCCCCGTGCTTGTAACTCGTTGTTTCATAGTGAGTGACAAGCCTGTGCAGTGTACGCCAAACGGTCACGGAAGGCCAACCCGAAGGTTGACCCTCTCGTTTACTGGCCGCCTTTGTCGAGGTTCTGCAGGTCTTGCAGGGCCTTGGAGGTGATTTCGATGCACTTCTTGTCATCACCAGCGGCGTGGGCGGCCTTGGCTTGGGAGACGGCTGTGTCGATTTCGCCGCTTTTGCCACTGGTGTCAGTGGCGAGCAGCGCTTTACCGTTGTTGATTTTGTCCAGGTTGATCTTGCACAGGTCGGGCTCGCCAGCAGCGAAAGCAGGGGAGGCCAACATCGCAGCGGTAATGAACAAGCCAGCAAGAGCGGAACGCTTCATAGGGTATCTCCTTGCGCAAAAAAGGCTCGACGCTGCTGGCGTTCATGGGCTGCCAGCGACATCACTGATGGGCCTCGTGCGTCGAGGCCTATGCAGATGACTACGCCAGCGCGCAGGGGTTCTGTTTTTTTTGCGGGATCAATGGGCGCGGGCCTGGGTCACGCGATCCACGAGGTACACCAATCCGTGATAGTCGATGCCGCCATGCTGGCTCAGGCCGATCTCGCAGGTGCGGCTGGTGGAGATGCCTTCACTGCAGTACTGCACTGCATCCTTGAGGGAGCGCAGCGAGTGGGCGTTGAGTTCCGGCGTGGTGAAACCTTTGTCGCCGGCAAACCCGCAGCAGTGAATGCCTTCCGGGATCACCACGGTCTTGGCACAACGGCGGGCCAGGTCGATCAGCGCCTGGCTTTCTCCCAGGTGTTGGGTGCTGCAGGTGACGTGTACGGCGATCGGCGCCTCCTGCGGTGTGAAGTCGAGACGGTCCATCAGGTGCGTGCGGATGAAACGTACGGGGTCGTAAAGGTCCAGGCGCGTTTCGCCAAGGTCTTGCACCAGGCGCAGGGTGCAGGGGCTGGTGTCGCAATAGATCGGGTCCAGGCCGCCGCGGCTGGCATGGAGCAGGGCGCCGATCAGTTCCTGGCGTTTGTGTTCTGCCTGTTCGGCGTAGCCTTTGGAAGCGAAAGGCTGGCCGCAGCACAGGTTGTCCTGGTTGTCGGGAAACACGACCTGGTAACCGGCTTTTTCCAGCAGGCCCTGGGTTTTTTCGTACAACGACATCTGCTCTTTATCACCGGCCGCCGGGCCCATGGCGCGTGAGACGCAGGCCGCCAGGTAGACCACCCGTGGCCGCTCATCCGTCACCGCCGGGCTGAAGCGAATGGCTTTTTCCGGTTGTGGCATGGCGTTGGTCCACTGCGGAATCTGCCCCTTGGACAACTTGGTCATGGTGGCCGACAGCTTCGCCAGGCGAGGCGCTCCCAGCAGCATGCGTGCACCATTGGCTACATGCAGGGTAAAGCGTGCACCTTGCAGTGCCGTGGCGAAATGGGTGGCCAGCCATTCGGCGGTTTTCGTACGGTCGGCGTCACGGCTTCGCAGTTTTTTCACCAGGTCGCCGGTATTGATTCCTACCGGACAGCGTTGGGCGCATAGGCCGGTGGCGGCGCACGTGTCGATGCCCTGGTAGTGGTAGGCCGCCTCCAATTCGGTGGTGTCGACGCCGGCGCGTTTTTTCGCCTGTATATCTCGCCAGATCACGATGCGCTGGCGCGGGCTCAACGTCAGGCCTTTCGATGGGCACACCGGTTCACAGAAACCGCACTCAATGCACTTATCCACAAGCTCGTCGGCCGCAGGCAGCGGCTTGAGGTGCTTGAGGTGAATCTGCGGGTCTTGGCTGAGCACCACGTCCGGGTTGAGGATGCCGTTGGGGTCGAGCAGGCGTTTGAGTTGCCACATCAATTGATAGGCGTCGCTGCCCCATTCCAGCTCCACGAAGGGTGCCATATTGCGGCCGGTACCGTGTTCGGCTTTCAGCGAACCGCCGAACTCCACGGCCACCAATTGCGCGACGTCATCCATGAACGCTTGATAGCGTGTGACTTCATCCGCGCTGTTGAAGCCTTGGGTGAACACAAAGTGCAGATTGCCTTCCAGGGCATGTCCGAAAAGGATGGCTTCGTCGTAGTGATGCTTGTCGAACAGTTCGATCAAACGGTTCACGCCAATGGCCAGTTGCTCGACCGGGAAGGTGACGTCTTCGATGATCACCGTGGTGCCGGTTTTGCGTACGGCTCCTACGGCGGGGAAGGTGTCCTTGCGGATGGCCCACAGGCGGGCGTTTTCCACAGGGTCTTCGGTGAAGTCGACCTGTTTCTCCACCGGGAAACCGGCCAGCGACGCCATGATCAGCGCCAATTGTTCATGCAGCAATGACGGCGATGCGGCGCGGGATTCAATCAGCAGGGCGCAGGCACTTTCTGACAAGTGCTGTACGAATGCGGGCATGCCCGGTTTGTTCTGCACCGAGCGCATGCTGCGTCGGTCCAGCAGCTCGACGGCCGACACCGGTTGGGTCTTCAGGACGGTGACTGCGTTGCAGCAGGTCTCCACATCCGGAAACACGATCAACGCCGACGCCTTGTTCGGGTGGTCGATCACGGTGTCGTAGGTGACTGCGCTGATAAACCCTAGGGTTCCCTCGGAGCCCACCAATAAATGGCTGAGGATATCCAGTGGTTCATCAAAATCCACCAGGGCGTTGAGTGACAGGCCGGTGGTATTTTTCAGACGGTATTTGTGGCGGATTTTTGCTGCCAATTCAGCGTTTGCCCGCGTTTCACGGCCGAGTGTGGCCAGGCGCTCGAGCAGTGCGCCGTGCTGTTCACGAAACGCCGTAACGCTGCTTGCGTCTTCTGTATCGAGGCGGCTGCCATCGGCCAGGACCAGACGAATTCCGGCCAGGGTGTGATAGGTGTTCTGCGCCGTACCGCAGCACATGCCACTGGCGTTGTTGGCGACGATTCCGCCGATCTTGCAGGCATTGATCGACGCCGGGTCTGGGCCGATCTTGCGCCCGAATGGCGCCAGCCAGGCGTTGGCCTGTGCGCCGATGACGCCGGGTTGCAGGCGGATCTGAGTGCCTTGCCCACGAATCTCACGGCCGTTCCAATTGTCCCCCAGTACGATCAGTACCGAGTCGCTTATCGCTTGTCCGGACAGGCTGGTGCCGGCTGCGCGGAAGGTTACCGGCACACGTTCACACTGGGCCAGTTGCAGCAGCGCCACCACTTCGTCTTCCGATTCGACGCGGATCACCAGTTGTGGGATCAATCGGTAAAAACTGGCGTCGGTGCCGAATGCGAGGGTGGAAAGTGGATCGTCGAAACGTCGATCTTGTGGGATCAGCTGTGCGACGTCAGCAAGGAAAGCGGCAGGCAGACTCATTGGTCCTCCAGGATCAGCACCCCCTGGGCGCCGTATTGACACGATTGCGCAAAGCCGACGCCGAAGTTATAGCCCGGCGTCGGTTATGACCCTATTGCTACGGCTTTAGTGCACCAGCATGCCGGTAAACCAGTAAGCCTGGGCCAGGGTGATCAGCCCGACGATCGTGGCGAAGAACAGGCTGTGCTTGAGGGTGAAGCGGAACAGGTCGGATTCTTTACCCACCAGTCCGGTAGCGGCGCAGGCCACGGCGATCGATTGCGGCGAAATCATTTTGCCGGTCACGCCGCCGCTGGTGTTGGCAGCGACCAGAAGCGTGTCGTTGACGCCGATCTGGTGCGCCGTGGTGGCTTGCAACGAGCTGAACAGGGCGTTGGACGATGTGTCGGAGCCTGTCAGGAAAACCCCCAGCCAGCCTAGGAAAGGCGAGAAGAACGGGAAGGCTGCGCCGGTGCCGGCCAATACCAGCGCCATGGTCGAAGACATGCCGGAGTAATTGGTGACAAAGGCGAAGGCCAGCACCATGCCGATAGACAGGATCGGCCAACGCAACTCGTAGAACGTCTCTTTTAAAGTGGTAAGACCAATCTTGATGTTGATCTTCAGAACCAGCATCGAGATCAGTGCGGAGAAGAAAATCGCGGTACCGGTCGCTGAAATCGGGTCCAGCTTGAATATCGCTGGGATCGCAGTCGGGTTGGTCACGATGGGTGCGACCTTGACCACCATTTGATCCAGGTGCGGGATCGCGAAGTTGAATACCCAGCTGTACATCGAACCGCCTGCGGCGAACATCGCCTTGAACGGTTTGAGGGTCCAGATGGTGACCAGCACGGTGAGGATCAGGAAAGGTGACCAGGCCTTGAAGATCTGCCCCAGGCTGTAAGGTGAGGCGACGGTGCTGCGCGGCAGGCCGAAGCCGCCGGCGCTGGCGGTAATCGCTGCGTCGGAAGTGGCGCCGGCAATCTGCGCGCCCGCAGTGCGTTTGGGTTGCCAGACTTTCAGGAACAGGGTCAGAGAGATCAGGCTGGCCAGGGCCGAGGTGATGTCCGGCAGTTCCGGGCCGATGAAGTTGGACGTGAAGTACTGCGTAATGGCAAAGCTCAGGCCCGCGACCAGCGCAGCTGGCCAGGTTTCGCGAACGCCGCGCAGGCCATCCATCATGAAGACCAGCCAGAACGGCACGAACAGCGACAGCAGCGGCAGTTGGCGGCCAGTCATGGCGCCGATCTTGAATGCATCGATTCCGGTCACTTGCCCGGCAACGATGATCGGAATTCCCAGGGCGCCAAAGGCGACGGGTGCGGTGTTGGCAATCAGGCACAGGCCGGCCGCGTACAGAGGGTTGAAGCCCAGGCCTACCAGCAGTGCGGCGGTAATCGCCACGGGGGCGCCGAAACCGGCAGCACCTTCCAGGAATGCGCCGAAGCAGAAGCCGATCAACAGCACCTGCAGACGCTGGTCATCGGTGATCGACAGGACAGAGCTGCGGATGATCTCGAATTGGCCGCTCTTGACGGTGAGTTTGTAGAGAAACACCGCCGCGACAATGATCCAGGCAATAGGCCACAGGCCATAGGCAAAACCGTAACCGGCGGCGGCCAGCGCCATGTCCACTGGCATGTGGAAGGCAAAGATCGCTACCAGTATCGACAACGCCAGCGTGATGCTGCCGGCCACGTGGCCTTTGAGGCGAAACACGGCCAGAGCCAGGAAGAAGAACACGATCGGAATAACGGCGGCCAGTGCGGACAGGCCGAGGCTGCCGAGCGGGCTGTAGAGCTGTTGCCAGGTTTGCATATGGGGTGGCCCCTAATTGTTGTTGGTCAGGCACTTCATAGTCGATTTGGATAATTGGTAATACCAATTTACAATCGCCGGAGGCTAGGTTAAAAGTCTTCGGGGTATGTGTCAATTTGCCGCTTGCGAAACTTTGGTCGTAGCCCGGCAGGCGAGGTGGTTTGATCGGGTGAATCGAAGCGGTTCTGATAGGTGCTGGAAGGGCGGCGATAGGCCAGAATAGAGGGCCCGGCGAGTGGTCGGGATGGTGGAGAGTGAGTTATGGGGTTTGATCAGGTGCGTCAGCGCCGTTTGTCTGACGATATTGTCGAGCAGCTTGAGGGGATGATCCTTGAGGGCACGTTGAAGTCGGGTGAACGCTTGCCGGCCGAGCGCGCTTTGGCTGAACAGTTTGGTGTGTCGCGTCCGTCGTTGCGGGAGGCGATTCAGAAGCTGGCGGCCAAGGGCTTGTTGGTGAGCCGTCAGGGAGGGGGCAATTATGTTGCCGAGTCACTGGGCTCGACGTTCAGCGATCCGCTGCTGCATCTGCTGGAAAACAATCCTGAGGCCCAGCGTGACCTGCTGGAGTTTCGCCAGACCCTTGAAGCGTCCTGTGCTTATTACGCAGCATTGCGAGCGACTGAGGTCGACCGTGAGCGGCTGACCGCTGCATTCGAGACGTTGCAGGATTGCTATGCCCGCGTTGATGACGTGAGCCGGGTCGAGGAGGGGGCTGCGGATGCACAGTTTCACCTGGCCATTGCGGAGGCCAGCCATAACGCGGTGTTGCTGCACACCATTCGCGGCTTGTTCGACCTGCTCAAGCGTAACGTGGTGACCAATATTGGCGGCATGTATCAGCAACGTACGGAGACGCGCGACATGCTGATCAGTCAGCACCGAGAGCTGTACATGGCGATTATCGAGGGCCGGGCAGAACACGCGCGAGAAGTCTCGACACGTCACCTGGAGTACGTGCAGGAAGTGTTGGAGGAAGTACGTCAGGAGGTTCAGCGCGTGGCGCGGGCGGAGCGGCGCAAGGGGATGTAGCCGGGGGAAGTCCCGAGGCTACATCGTTACAAGGATTATTCTTCCTTGCCTTTGTTGCGCACCGCGCGATGCAGTTCGCGGTTGGAATCGCGTTCGCGCTCAGTATCACGCTTATCGTATTCCTTCTTGCCCTTGCCCAGTGCGATCTCGCACTTGACCAGGTGCTTGCTCCAATACCAGGACAGGCAGACACAGGCATAGCCTTTCTGCTGTACGGCTGCGGCGAGCTTTTCCAGTTCGCGGGCATTGAGCAATAGTTTGCGCGTGCGCACCGGGTCGGCAATCACGTGGGTGCTCGCGGTTGTCAGCGGGGTGATATGACTGCCAAGCAGCCATGCCTCGCCATCCTTGAGCAATACGTAGCTGTCGACCAGTTGCAACTTGCTGGCACGCAGACTCTTTACTTCCCAGCCGGCCAGGACCAGACCAGCCTCGAACCGATGTTCGATGAAGTAATCGTGTCGCGCTTTTTTATTTTGCGCGATGGTCCCTGTGGGGTGTTTCTTTTGTTTAGCCATAGGGGCGGCATTATAGGGAGTTGCGAGCGTGTCGGCTACGGTCAACCTGCGTGCTTGAGCGTGTTGGTCGAATCCCGGACAATACCGGCAGTTCTTTGGTTTTTTTCTTTCGCGGATCGGACTGTTGTTTCGCGATGTTTGCCGCTCAGCTGTGGAAATCACGCACACATGACGACGCATATTCAACGTTCGGCCCTGTTGCCCTATCCGGCGCAGGCGCTCTATGACCTGGTCAACGACGTGGCGCGTTACCCGGAATTCCTGCCTTGGTGCTCAACTGCCGAGGTGCTGGAAAGCAGTGATGAACATATGGTTGCCAGTGTTGGGGTGGCGAAAGGCGGGCTCAGTCAGCACTTTGTTACGCGGAATGCGCTGGTGCCGGGCAAGTCCATTGAAATGAATTTGCAGGAAGGGCCGTTTACCCAGCTGCATGGTGTATGGGTTTTCAAGGCGCTTACCGACAAGGCCTGCAAGATCAGCCTGGATTTGTCGTTTGATTACGCTGGGCCGATTGTGCGGGCCACATTGGGGCCGTTGTTCAATCAGGCGGCCAATACCCTGGTGGATGCATTCTGTCAGCGAGCCAAGCAATTGCATGGTTGAGGTCGAGGTGGTTTATGCCGCCGAGGATCGCCAGGTTCTGCTGGCGCTGACGGTGGCTTCGGGAACCAGTCTGCGTGCAGCCGTGCAATTGTCAGGGATGGCTATGCAGTTTCCTGAGCTGGATCTGGCTGCTTGCCCCTTGGGGGTATTCGGTAAGGTCGTCACGGATGCGGAGGTGCGCCCCGCACAATCGGGCGATCGCATTGAAATCTATCGGCCCTTGCTTGTGGACCCTAAAGAAGTGCGCAGGCTGCGTGCTGCCAAGGCGGCGTTGGCGAAGCGGCAGCATCCATAGGCTGGCTGAATGACAGGCAGCAAAAAGCCCGGCATGCCGGGCTTTTTATATGCGCCGCAATGTTACTGCGGGCTGGTGTCCAGAGGCTGAGGCGTCGGGACCGGGACCGTTTCGACCCCGTCGACGTCTTTCTGGATCTTGTCGAGCAAGGAGCCTGGCTTGGCCGGTACTTCGGACTTCGGCTTCTCGCTTTCCTGCACAGGTGCAGTCACGTTTGTGCCGTTATCGTTGCCGAGCAGCGCTTGATCACGGCTTACGCCTGGCATGAAGTCACCCGACAGGCTGACAAGCTGGTCATTGCCATTGAAAATGACGCTGACACGCTCCTGTTGGCGTTCACCGCCACCAGGCTGCAGGCTGTAGAGATAATCCCAGCGATCGGCGTGGAAAGTGTCGGTCAGCAGGGGGTTGCCCATGATAAACCGTACTTGCCGTCGGGTCATTCCCGGGCGTAACTGGTCTATCATGTCCTGCGTGACGACATTGCCCTGCTGGATGTCGATTTTGTAAACCCCGGGGAATGAACAACCGGCGAGTGCGAGCAGTCCCACAAAGGTGAAACTGGTTAGCAAGAGCTTGGTGTTTTGCATCGGTGGGCGACTTCCACTATCTTGGCTGGGACAACGTAAACGCCGATCATACCCGTATTAAGAGAAGCTGCGAAGCAGCATCCGCGAGAAAGCTAACCATGGTTGAAAATAGCGAACTACGCAAAGCCGGTCTTAAAGTGACTCTGCCACGAGTCAAGATTCTACAAATGCTCGATTCTGCTGAGCAGCGCCACATGAGTGCCGAGGATGTTTACAAGGCGCTGATGGAGTCTAACGAGGACGTCGGCCTGGCCACGGTTTACCGTGTACTGACCCAGTTTGAAGCCGCAGGGCTGGTGGTTCGTCATAATTTCGACGGCGGTCATGCTGTGTTCGAATTGGCTGACGGTGGTCATCACGACCACATGGTTGACCTGGATACCAATGAGGTTATCGAGTTCACCAGCCCGGCAATCGAAAAGCTCCAGCACGAAATTGCTGAGGAGCATGGTTTCGATTTGGTCGACCACAATCTTGTGTTGTACATCCGTAAGAAAAAGTAAAAAGCGACGCAGAATTGCTCTGCGAAACGATCGAAGGCGACCCTAGGGTCGCCTTCGTGCTTTCTATAATAAGGAAAAGCTCGGCTCAGGCCTTGGTGGCTACGACCATTTTCTTCGCGTGTGCCAAAGACTCTTTGGTCAGGTCGATCCCGCCGAGCATCCGTGCCACTTCTTCCACGCGCTCCGACTTGTTCAGTTTGGATACTGCCGTGTGTGTCGCTTCGCTGCCTCTGACCTTGTGCACAAACAAGTGTTGATGCCCTTGGGCCGCGACTTGCGGCAAGTGAGTGACGGTCAGCACCTGGCCGCGATCCCCCAGGCGGCGCAGTAACTGACCCACAATTTCCGCCGTGGGGCCACCGATACCTACGTCTACTTCATCGAACACCAGTGTCGGTACCCGTGAGGTTTGCGCGGTAATCACTTGGATCGCCAGGCTGATTCGCGAGAGCTCGCCACCAGACGCCACTTTTGCCAGTGCCTTGAGCGGTTGCCCCGGGTTGGCGCTGACCAGTAGTTCTACCTGCTCCAGGCCGTAGGGCTGCAGCTCATTGCTGGCGTTGGTGCGCAACTCGATGGTAAAGCGCCCGCCCGGCATGCCCAGGCGCTGAATTTCCTGCTCGACGGCGCCAGCGAGGCTGGTCGCAGCCTGTTTGCGCAGATCGCTCAGTTCGCGGGCTTTCTCCTGATAGTGGCGGGCAAAAGAGCCGAGCTCTTCGCCCAGTCGCTCAATGGATTCGTCATTCGCGTTCAGGGTCTCGATTTCATCCAGCAGTTTCTGCTGCATGGTTGCCACTTCGGTGGGCTGGATTCGATGTTTGCGCGCCAGCGTATAGATGGTGTCCAGGCGCTCTTCTATTTCCTGCAGTCGCGCCGGGTCGGCGTCGAAATGATCGAGAAAGCGATTGAGTTCGCCGACGGCTTCTTCTACCTGGATTTGCGCACTGGTCAGCAGGGTGGTGGCTTCACTCAGTGAGCCCGAAGCGCTGTTAACGCTGGACAGTCGGTTGAGGCTGGCGGTGAGTGCGTTGAGCACATTGCCGGAATCGCTCTCGCTGCATTGCTCCACCACCTGGCGGCAGATAGACAGCAGGGTTTCGGCGTTGGTGAGGTTCTTGTGTTCCTGTTCCAGTTGTTCCAGCTCGGTTTCGCCCAGACCCACGCTTTCCAGCTCTTCAAGCTGATAGCTGAGCAATTGATGGCGAGCGCGTTGCTCGTCACCGGAATTGGACAGTCGCTCCAGCTCCTGTCGGGTCTGGCGCCAGCGCTGGGCAGCCAGTTGTACCTGCCGGGCAAGGTCGGTGGCGCCAGCGTACTCGTCAAGCAGGCGGCGATGGGTGTCGGTTTTGAGCAGGGATTGGTGTTCATGCTGGCTATGGATGTCAATCAGCAGTTCACCCAGGGCCTTCAGGTCGCCAAGGGGGCAGGGGGTTCCATTGATGTAGCCGCGCGAGCGCCCCTCGGCGGTGATGACTCGGCGCAGGATGCACGGGCCGTCGTTATTAAGGTCGCGCTCGACCAGCCAGGCTTCGGCTTCGGGGATGTCCGCGAGGTCGAAGGTGGCCAGAATGTCGGCCTTGTCCGCGCCCGGGCGCACCACGCCACTGTCGGCGCGGTCGCCCAGGGTCAGGCCCAGGGCGTCGAGCATGATCGACTTGCCGGCGCCGGTTTCGCCTGTGATTACGCTCATCCCGCGATCCAGTTCGAGATCCAGATGTTCAACGATGGCGTAGTTGTGTACAGACAGGTGCACGAGCATGACGGCCGCTCCCAGGCTTTAGGTCTGGTTATTTATACAGTGTTTTGTTCTGGGCTGACAATCCTGATGCTTAGCTCAATTTGCTCGGTCGTTCAGCTTTTTTAGTGCAAAGGAGAATGATCGGGCCGAAGTTGATCTGGGGCAGGCGAAAGACTTTTGGTAGAGCCTGCACCCTTGAACCTGGAAATTGTGGCCCCATATACCGGAACAGAAGCGCGAGTTGAGTTCGCGCATGATTTTGAAAGGAGAAATCTATGGCTGACGAACAGACGCAGGATACGCAAACTCCGGACGCCAATTCGGCTGTCGGTGATGAACTGGCAACTCGTGTGCAAGTGCTCGAAGAGCAGTTGGCCGCTGCGCAGGATCAGTCTTTGCGTGTTGCCGCCGATCTGCAGAACGTCCGCCGCCGTGCCGAGCAGGACGTAGAAAAAGCTCACAAGTTCGGGCTGGAGAAGTTCGCGGGCGACCTGCTGCCAATTATTGACAGCCTGGAGCGTGGCCTCGAGTTGTCCAACCCGGATGACGAAAACATCCGCCCGATGCGCGAAGGGATCGAACTGACCCTGAAAATGTTTCAGGACACCCTGAAGCGTTATCAGCTGGAAGCCATTGATCCGCAAGGCGGCGAACCGTTCAGCGCTGAGCTTCACCAGGCCATGGCCATGCAAGAAAGCCACGACCTCGAGCCCAATAGTGTGTTGAAAGTGTTCCAGAAGGGCTATCAGCTCAACGGTCGCCTGTTGCGCCCTGCAATGGTGGTGGTGAGCAAGGCTCCTGCACCCGTTGCACCTTCTATTGATGAGCAGGCTTGAAATCCGCCGCAAGGCCCCCATTTATAAGTCAAGCGTTTAAGTGCTACCGCAGTTAGCCACCACTGCTGCGGCAACCAAATTCAAGTTTCGGGAGAGTAAATCATGGGCAAAATTATCGGTATTGACCTGGGGACCACCAACTCCTGCGTCTCCGTGTTGGAAAACGGCGTTGCAAAAGTAATCGAAAACGCCGAAGGCGCGCGTACCACGCCGTCGATCATCGCTTACGCCAACGATGGTGAAATCCTCGTTGGCCAGTCGGCCAAGCGCCAGGCTGTGACCAACCCGCATAACACCCTGTACGCGGTGAAGCGCCTGATCGGTCGTAAGTTCGACGAAGAAGTCGTACAAAAAGACATCAAAATGGTCCCTTACAAGATCGCCAAGGCTGACAACGGTGACGCCTGGGTTGAAGTAAATGGCCAGAAAATGTCGCCACCGCAAATCTCGGCTGAAATCTTGAAGAAGATGAAGAAGACTGCCGAAGATTACCTGGGTGAGACAGTGACTGAGGCGGTGATCACCGTTCCAGCCTATTTCAACGACAGCCAGCGCCAGGCGACCAAAGACGCCGGCCGCATCGCGGGCCTGGATGTAAAACGTATCATCAACGAACCGACCGCAGCTGCTCTGGCTTACGGTATGGACAAGGCCAAGGGCGATCACACCGTGATCGTTTATGACCTGGGTGGCGGTACGTTCGACGTTTCCGTGATCGAGATCGCTGAAGTAGACGGCGAGCACCAGTTCGAAGTGTTGGCCACCAACGGCGACACCTTCCTGGGTGGTGAGGACTTTGACATTCGTCTGATCGACTACCTCGTTGACGAATTCAAGAAAGAAAGCGGCATGAACCTCAAGGGTGACCCGCTGGCGATGCAGCGCCTGAAAGAGGCTGCTGAAAAAGCCAAGATCGAGCTGTCTTCTGCTCAGTCGACCGACGTTAACCTGCCGTACATCACCGCAGACGCCACCGGTCCTAAGCACTTGAACGTGAAGATTTCTCGCGCCAAGTTGGAAGCGCTGGTCGAAGACCTGGTTCAACGCACTATCGAGCCATGCCGCATTGCGCTGAAAGACTCCGGTATTGATGTTGGTGCGATCAACGACGTGATCCTGGTAGGCGGTCAGACCCGTATGCCACTGGTTCAGAAGTTGGTTACCGAGTTCTTCGGCAAAGAAGCACGTAAAGATGTGAACCCGGACGAAGCGGTTGCCATGGGTGCTGCCATCCAGGGCGCGGTATTGGCCGGTGACGTGAAAGACGTGTTGCTGCTGGACGTAAGCCCGCTGACCCTGGGTATCGAAACCATGGGTGGCGTGATGACTGCGCTGATCGAGAAAAACACCACGATTCCTACCAAGAAATCCCAGGTGTTCTCGACGGCTGATGACAACCAGGGTGCTGTGACCATTCACGTGCTGCAAGGTGAGCGTAAGCAGGCTGCTCAGAACAAGTCCCTGGGCAAGTTCGACCTGGCTGAGATTCCACCAGCACCACGTGGCGTGCCACAGATCGAAGTGACCTTCGACATCGACGCCAACGGCATTCTGCACGTAGGTGCGAAAGACAAGGCTACCGGCAAAGAGCAGAAGATCACCATCAAGGCCAACTCCGGTCTTTCTGATGAAGAAATTCAACAGATGATCCGTGATGCTGAAACCAATGCTGAAGCTGACAAGAAGTTCGAAGAGTTGGCAGGTGCCCGTAACCAGGGCGACGCACTGGTTCACTCGACACGCAAAATGATCGCTGATGCTGGCGAGAAAGTGACCGCTGAAGAGAAGGCCGCGATCGAAGCTGCTGTAGTTGCCCTGGAAGCCGCTGTCAAAGGCGACGACAAGGCTGCCATTGAAGCCAAGGTTGAAGAGTTGTCGAAAG
Organism: Pseudomonas sp. NFX5; assembly: GCF_049132125.1. NCBI lineage: Bacteria > Pseudomonadati > Pseudomonadota > Gammaproteobacteria > Pseudomonadales > Pseudomonadaceae > Pseudomonas > Pseudomonas sp. NFX5. The sequence continues at coordinate 62,559 of NZ_JAFMZG010000014.1, read as the reverse complement.
TTTCCGCGCCAGTGGCTCAGAAAATGTACGCCGAACAGGCTCAGCCGGCTGACGGTGCTGCTCAACAGGCAGAGCCAGAAGCTAAAGACGATGTTGTCGATGCCGAGTTCGAAGAAGTTACCGACAAGAAGTAAGTTGGTCGTCCGGTTGACCGCTATCAAGCGGTGACTGGTAGGATGTCGCCGCGCGGGAGCTTGCTCCCGCGTTGGCGTGTCTGGGGTATGCGAATTTTTACAGCATGCGACTGTGTTCGGATGTTGGCGGTGTGATCGGGGATGCTCCTGCTTTCCGAGCAATGAATACCGCGTTTTTGGCCGGGTCCCTGGCTAAAAAGTAGTAACGACCAGGATCGTTGAATTGACGTGAGTTGGGTCCGGGCCTGTATTGGGGCTCAACGAGTTTAGCCAGGCTCAGGAGGGTCTGGCTGGACGTCCTTAAGAGTGCAAAGACTTATGGCAAAGCGTGACTATTACGAAGTGTTGGGTGTGGAGCGCGGCTCCAGCGAGGCGGACCTGAAAAAGGCTTACCGTCGCCTGGCAATGAAGCACCACCCGGACCGTAATCCGGATAGCAAAGAATCCGAAGACATGTTCAAAGAGGCCAACGAGGCTTACGAATGTTTGTCTGATCCCAACAAGCGTGCGGCCTACGATCAGTATGGACATGCCGGTGTCGACCCGAGCATGGGCGGCGGCGGTGCCGGTTTTGGCGGTCAGAACTTCTCCGATATTTTCGGTGATGTATTCAGTGACTTCTTTGGTGGTGGCCGGGGTGGTCAGCGTGGCGGTGCCCAGCGTGGCAGCGACTTGCGTTACACCCTGGAGCTGAACCTGGAAGAAGCTGTACGCGGCACCAGCGTCAATATTCGCGTACCGACGCTGGTTAACTGCAAGCCGTGTGATGGTTCGGGTGCCAAGAAAGGTTCCGCGCCGATTACTTGCCCGACATGCGGCGGTATCGGCCAGGTGCGTATGCAGCAGGGTTTCTTCTCGGTGCAGCAGACCTGTCCGCGTTGCCATGGGCAGGGCAAGATCATTTCCGATCCGTGCGATTCCTGCCACGGCGAAGGCCGCGTCGAAGAGTACAAGACCCTGGCGGTGAAAGTGCCGGCGGGAGTCGATACCGGAGACCGTATTCGTCTGTCGGGTGAGGGTGAGGCCGGTACCCAGGGCGGTCCTACGGGCGACCTGTACGTGGTGATCAATGTGCGCGAGCACTCGATCTTCCAGCGCGACGGCAAGCACTTGTTCTGTGAAGTGCCGATCAGCTTTGTCGATGCAGCCCTGGGTGGCGAATTGGAGATCCCGACCCTGGACGGTCGGGTCAAGCTCAAGATCCCTGAAGGTACGCAGACCGGCAAGCAGTTCCGTATTCGTGGCAAGGGCGTAGCGCCGGTGCGCGGTGGCGGTGCTGGCGACTTGATGTGTCGTGTGGCCGTGGAGACTCCGGTCAATCTGGGGCGCCGTCAGCGTGAATTGCTTGAGGAATTCCGCAGTTCGCTGGAGGGCGATGACACGCATTCGCCGAAAACCACTGGCTTTTTCGAAGGCGTGAAGCGCTTCTTCGGCGACCTGTAAGGAAGTGAGTATGCGACGTATAGCCGTAATGGGCGCTGCCGGGCGCATGGGCAAGACGCTGGTCGAGGCGGTGCAGCAGCGCTCCCCGGCCTCTGGGCTGACCGCGGCGATTGTTCGTCCCGGTAGCACGTTGATCGGTGCGGATGCGGGTGAGTTGGCTTCGCTGGGGCGTATCGGTGTCTCATTGTCAGGCAGCCTGGAGCAGGTGGCTGACGAATTCGATGTGCTGATCGACTTCACCCTGCCGGAAGTGATGCTGAAAAACCTCGCGTTCTGCCGCAAGGCGGGCAAGGCGATGGTGATTGGTACCACGGGTTTGACTGCGCAGCAGAAGCAGTTGTTGGAGGAGGCGGGTAAGGATATTCCCGTCGTCTTCGCAGCCAACTTCAGTGTCGGCGTGAATCTGTCGCTCAAGTTGCTGGACATGGCGGCGCGGGTGCTGGGGGATGAGGCGGATATCGAGATTATCGAGACGCATCACCGTCACAAGATCGATGCGCCGTCGGGTACCGCGCTGCGCATGGGGGAGGCTATTGCCGATGCGCTGGGGCGTGATCTGTCCAAAGTGGCGGTTTACGGTCGCGAAGGGCATACCGGTGCGCGTGCGCGTGACACCATTGGTTTTGCGACCGTCCGTGGCGGTGATGTCGTAGGCGACCACACGGTCTTGTTTGCTACCGAGGGTGAGCGCCTGGAAATTACCCACAAGGCTTCGAGCCGCATGACATTCGCCAAGGGCGCGGTGCGTGCCGCGCTCTGGTTGGAAGGTCGCGAGGCTGGTCTGTACGACATGCGCGATGTGTTGGATCTGCACTAAGCAGTAGCTAAAACCGGGCCTCGGGATTATCCTAAGGCCCCGTTTTTACCCGCTAAGCGACGTCCTGTCGCATTCTCCTGCCTTTAAGGCTCATTAGCGGTGGACCAAAAAAGCCTTTTTCTGTAAGCTACAGCTTTAGTGTGTCCACTAAAAGCGCGCAGAATAATTCAGTGAAGAAGCGGGGTGACGTGTCCATACGTCACTCCGCTTTTTTACAACCTGCGATCGCCCTTTCAGGCTTTATTTACGGGAGGTCTTCTTGACTAAGCCAGCCATACTCGCCCTTGCTGATGGCAGCATTTTTCGCGGCGAAGCCATTGGAGCCGACGGTCAAACCGTTGGAGAGGTGGTGTTTAACACCGCCATGACCGGCTATCAGGAAATCCTTACCGATCCTTCCTACGCCCAACAGATCGTTACCCTGACCTATCCGCACATCGGCAACACCGGTACTACGCCGGAAGACGTTGAGTCTGATCGTGTCTGGTCGGCAGGTCTGGTCATTCGTGATCTGCCACTGGTTGCGAGCAACTGGCGTAACACGATGTCGCTGTCCGATTACCTGAAAGCCAACAACGTTGTGGCGATCGCCGGTATCGATACGCGCCGCCTGACGCGCATCCTGCGTGAAAAGGGCTCGCAGAATGGCTGCATCATGGTCGGTGACAATATTTCCGAAGCAGCGGCGATTGCTGCAGCGCAAGGCTTCCCAGGCCTGAAAGGCATGGACCTGGCGAAAGTCGTCAGCACCAAGGAGCAGTACGAGTGGCGCTCCACTGTCTGGGACTTGAAGACCGACAGCCACGAGACTATCGAAGCGGCTGACCTGCCGTATCACGTGGTCGCATACGACTACGGCGTCAAGTACAACATCCTGCGTATGCTGGTCGAGCGTGGGTGCCGCGTGACCGTGGTGCCGGCGCAAACGCCTGCCAGCGACGTGCTGGCCCTGCAACCTGACGGCGTGTTCCTGTCCAACGGCCCGGGTGATCCTGAGCCTTGTGACTACGCCATCCAGGCCATCAAGGAAGTGCTGGAAACCGAGATTCCGGTATTTGGTATCTGCCTCGGTCACCAACTGCTGGCGCTGGCCTCCGGCGCCAAGACCCTGAAAATGGGTCATGGCCATCACGGCGCCAACCACCCTGTGCAGGACCTGGACACCGGCGTTGTGATGATCACCAGCCAGAACCACGGTTTTGCGGTGGATGAAGCGACCTTGCCGAGCAATGTCCGCGCGATTCACAAGTCGTTGTTCGACGGTTCCCTGCAGGGTATCGAGCGTACTGACAAGAGCGCGTTCAGCTTCCAGGGCCACCCTGAAGCAAGCCCGGGCCCGAACGACGTAGCACCGCTGTTCGACCGTTTCATCAATGAGATGGCCAAGCGACGCTGACTGAGCGGCCTGCGGGCGGCCCCTACCTTGGCGGCCCCTGCAGGCTCTTCGAAGATTGTTCAAGACGGCTTGCCGACTGACCTGCGGATTTGAGTGACAAACCCATGCCAAAACGTACAGACATAAAAAGCATCCTGATTCTCGGCGCTGGCCCGATCGTTATCGGCCAGGCCTGCGAATTCGACTACTCCGGCGCCCAGGCCTGCAAAGCCCTGCGCGAAGAGGGTTACCGCGTCATCCTGGTGAACTCCAACCCGGCCACCATCATGACCGATCCGGACATGGCCGACGCTACCTACATCGAGCCGATCAAGTGGCAGACGGTTGCCAAGATCATCGAGAAAGAGCGTCCGGACGCACTGCTGCCGACCATGGGCGGCCAGACTGCATTGAACTGCGCCCTGGATCTGGAGCGCGAAGGCGTCCTGGAAAAATTCGGCGTAGAGATGATCGGCGCCAATGCCGACACCATCGACAAGGCTGAAGACCGTTCGCGCTTCGACAAGGCCATGAAGTCCATCGGCCTTGACTGCCCGCGCTCCGGTATCGCCCACAGCATGGAGGAGGCTAACGCAGTTCTCGAAAAGCTCGGCTTCCCGTGCATTATCCGTCCGTCCTTCACCATGGGCGGCACCGGTGGTGGCATTGCCTACAACCGTGAAGAGTTCGAAGAAATCTGCGCCCGTGGCCTGGACCTGTCTCCGACCAAAGAGCTGCTGATCGACGAATCCCTGATTGGCTGGAAAGAGTATGAGATGGAGGTTGTCCGTGACAAAAAGGACAATTGCATCATCGTCTGCTCCATCGAAAACTTCGACCCGATGGGTGTGCACACCGGTGACTCGATCACCGTTGCTCCGGCGCAGACCCTGACGGACAAGGAATACCAGATCATGCGTAACGCCTCGTTGGCGGTATTGCGTGAGATCGGCGTTGAAACCGGTGGCTCCAACGTTCAGTTCGGTATCTGCCCGGACACCGGCCGCATGGTCGTGATCGAGATGAACCCGCGTGTATCGCGTTCTTCGGCGCTGGCATCGAAAGCGACCGGCTTCCCGATTGCGCGTATCGCCGCCAAGCTGGCTATCGGTTACACCCTGGACGAACTGCAAAACGAAATCACGGGCGGCGCTACGCCGGCGTCCTTCGAACCGTCCATCGACTATGTCGTGACCAAGCTGCCACGCTTTGCCTTCGAGAAGTTCGCCAAAGCCGACGCGCGCCTGACCACCCAGATGAAGTCGGTGGGTGAAGTCATGGCCATCGGCCGAACCTTCCAGGAGTCCCTGCAGAAAGCCCTGCGTGGCCTGGAAGTGGGCGTTTGCGGCCTGGACGAGAAGCTCGACCTGAGCAATCCGGAAAGCATGAGCATCCTCAAGCGCGAGCTGACCGTGCCGGGCGCCGAGCGTATCTGGTATGTGGCTGACGCCTTCCGCGCCGGCATGACTGTCGAAGACATCTTCGGCATGAACATGATCGATCCGTGGTTCCTGGTGCAGATCGAAGATCTGATCAAGGAAGAGGAGAAGGTCAAGACCCTGGGTCTGGCCAGCATCGATCGCGACATGATGTTCCGCCTCAAGCGCAAAGGCTTCTCCGACCAGCGCCTGGCCAAGCTGCTGGGTGTGACCGAGAAAAACCTGCGCACGCATCGCCACAAGCTGGAGATCTTCCCGGTCTACAAGCGCGTTGACACCTGTGCTGCCGAGTTCGCCACCGACACTGCGTACCTGTACTCCACCTACGAGGAAGAGTGCGAGGCCGCGCCGTCGGGCCGCGACAAGATTATCATCCTGGGTGGTGGTCCGAACCGTATCGGCCAAGGCATCGAATTCGACTATTGCTGCGTACATGCCGCCCTCGCGCTGCGCGAAGACGGGTACGAGACCATCATGGTCAACTGCAACCCGGAAACTGTTTCCACTGACTACGACACTTCCGACCGCCTGTACTTCGAGCCGGTAACGTTGGAAGACGTGTTGGAAATCTGTCGCGTCGAGAAGCCCAAAGGCGTGATCGTCCAGTACGGCGGCCAAACCCCGCTGAAACTGGCGCGTGCCCTTGAGGCCGCCGGCGTGCCAATCATCGGCACGAGCCCTGACGCCATCGACCGTGCCGAAGATCGTGAGCGCTTCCAGCAAATGGTTGAGCGCCTGAACCTGCGCCAGCCGCCAAACGCTACCGTGCGCAGCGAAGACGAGGCCATCCGTGCAGCCAGCAAGATCGGCTACCCGCTGGTGGTGCGTCCATCCTACGTGCTGGGCGGCCGGGCGATGGAAATCGTCTACGAAGAAGAAGAGCTCAAGCGTTACCTGCGTGATGCGGTAAAAGTGTCCAACGACAGCCCGGTGCTGCTGGACCACTTCCTCAACTGCGCCATCGAAATGGACGTGGATGCAGTTTGCGACGGTACCGACGTGGTCATCGGCGCGATCATGCAGCACATCGAGCAGGCGGGCGTTCACTCCGGTGACTCCGCGTGCTCGCTGCCGCCGTATTCGTTGCCTGCACATATCCAGGACGAGATGCGCGAGCAGGTCAAGAAAATGGCCTTGGAGTTGGGTGTTGTCGGCCTGATGAACGTACAGTTGGCGCTGCAGGGCGAAGACATCTACGTCATTGAAGTCAACCCGCGTGCTTCGCGTACCGTGCCGTTCGTTTCCAAGTGCATCGGCGTGTCCCTGGCCATGATCGCTGCGCGTGTGATGGCGGGTAAGACCCTGAAGGAAATTGGCTTCACCAAGGAAATCATTCCGAACTTCTACAGTGTGAAAGAGGCAGTGTTCCCATTTGCCAAATTCCCTGGTGTGGACCCGATCCTCGGTCCGGAGATGAAGTCCACCGGTGAAGTGATGGGCGTGGGCGACACCTTCGGTGAAGCATTCGCCAAGGCCCAGATGGGCGCCAGCGAAGTGCTGCCGACCGGCGGTACTGCGTTTATCAGCGTGCGTGATGATGACAAGCCGCTGGTTGCAGGCGTGGCCCGTGATCTGATCAACTTGGGCTTTGAAATCGTGGCAACTGCCGGGACCGCCAAGCTGATCGAAGCGGCCGGCTTGAAAGTGCGCCGCGTGAACAAGGTGACGGAAGGCCGTCCGCATGTGGTCGACATGATCAAGAATGATGAAGTCACGCTGATCATCAACACCACCGAAGGTCGCCAGTCGATCGCGGATTCCTACTCCATTCGCCGTAATGCCTTGCAGCACAAGATCTACTGCACCACCACTATTGCTGCTGGCGAAGCTATCTGCGAAGCGCTCAAGTTCGGTCCGGAAAAGACCGTGCGTCGCTTGCAGGATCTACATGCAGGATTGAAGGCATGATCAAATACCCAATGACCGTCCAGGGTGCCAAGGCCCTGGAAGAGGAGCACGCCCATCTGACCAAGGTCGTACGTCCAAAGCTGAGTCAGGACATTGGTACGGCCCGCGAGCTGGGTGACCTGAAGGAAAACGCCGAATACCACGCTGCTCGTGAGCAGCAGGGTATGGTCGAAGCGCGGATCCGTGATATCGAAGGCCGTTTGCAGAATGCGGTGATCATCGACGTCACGACTATTCCCCACACTGGCAAGGTGATTTTCGGTACCACCGTGGAGATCGCCAACGTTGAGACTGACGAGAGCGTGGTCTACCACATCGTGGGAGAGGACGAGGCTGACTTCAAGCTCGGCAAGATCTCCGTCGGCTCACCACTGGCCCGTGCCTTGATCGCCAAGGAAGAGGGTGATGTGGTGTCTGTCAAAACGCCAGGCGGTGTGATCGAGTACGAGATTGTTGAAGTTCGTCACATCTGAAAGGCGGCGCCCGCTTCGTGCGGGCGCCATGCTTTGGCAGCTTGCCCAGATGCTTTGGGTGGGCGGCCTATGGTTGTTACATCTTGGTGTATTGCCGGTGCTGGGCGTGATTGGCCTGGCTCCGTTGCTGATCGATGAAATCGATGGATTACTGAGTGCGCTGCTGGTGGGTTTCGCGGCGGCGTGCGTAGCGCTTCAGGCGTTGGTGCTGGTCAAGGCTGAAGGCTTGGAGAGTCTGTGGCGGGATATTCGCGGCCAACTGCTGTTGATGGCGCTGTATGCGTGTGCAATGTATTGCATTGTGCATGTCTGGCTGCCGGAAGCGTTGCGCTGGCAGCTATTCAGCTATCTTGTGCTAGGGTTCTCCGGCCTGGTGCTGGTTATACAGCCTGCTCCGGGATGGAGTGGCGGGGCGCGCGAAGCACGCCCGTGACCCTTTGTATTACTTGAAGCGGTGTACGTTCGACAGTTGCTTGTTGACGCTGAAGTTCTTGCGATACAGCAGCGCCATCTTGCCGATGACCTGAACCAGGTCCGCCTTGCCAACCTTGCACAGTTCTGCAATGGCGGCCAGGCGCGCCTCGCGGTCAAGGATGTTGACCTTGATCTTGATCAGTTCGTGATCGCCCAATGCGCGTTCAAGTTCGGCTAACACACCTTCAGTCAAACCGTTGTCTGCCACAATCAGAACTGGTTTCAGATGGTGGCCAATGGATTTGTACTGTTTCTTCTGCTCTTGAGTGAGCGGCATAATCTGACCCCTGCGTCTGATCTTGTAAAAAGCGGCGGCCAGTTTACCCGAGCGAGTCCGGGACCGCCCAGTTAATCACGACCCGTTTTATTTTCGAGGTGGCCCGTGGCCCGTTCCAAAACTAGCCTTAAGTGGCTGCAAGAGCATTTCAACGATCCTTACGTCAAAAAGGCGCAAAAGGATGGCTATCGTTCCCGGGCCAGCTACAAGCTGTTGGAGATCCAGGACAAGGACAAGTTGATTCGTCCAGGCATGAGCGTCATCGATCTTGGCGCGGCTCCCGGTGGCTGGTCCCAGGTGACCAGTCGTCTGATTGGTGGTCAAGGTCGCCTGATTGCTTCCGACATCCTGGAAATGGACAGCATCCCGGATGTGACCTTTGTTCATGGAGACTTTACCCAGGACACAGTGCTCGCCCAGATCCTTGAGGCTGTGGGAAATTCGCAGGTAGACCTTGTGATTTCCGACATGGCCCCCAATATGAGTGGATTACCGGCCGTTGATATGCCGCGGGCCATGTTCCTTTGCGAATTGGCGCTGGATTTGGCGGGTCGGGTGTTGCGTCCCGGTGGCGATTTCCTGGTGAAGGTGTTCCAGGGAGAGGGTTTCGACGAGTACCACAAGAACATCCGCAAATTGTTCGACAAGGTGCAGACGCGTAAACCAGACTCTTCCCGGGACCGGTCCAGGGAGCAATACCTGCTGTGCCGCGGCTTCCGTGGCGTCGAAGGCGCGGCGAGTGAAGAGCGTTTTTGAGGAATTCGAGGAGGGCGATAGGTTTTTTTATATCGCTTTCGTCACGAAGCTTTACGAATATTGTGTAGTCAAAGTTTCACAAAGGGTTACAGACGGCGCCTGCCAGAGTTGTAGGTAATGTAGTAAGTTAGGCCGGTGAATATCATGCGAAGCGCGCGCCAGTAGCGGAGCTTGCTTCAGAGGGTAGTTAATTGAACGATATGGCAAAGAATCTGATCCTGTGGTTGATCATCGCGGCTGTCCTCGTGACGGTGATGAACAACTTCTCCAGCCCTAACGAGCCGCAGACCCTCAACTATTCCGACTTCATCCAGCAAGTTAAGGATGGCAAGGTCGAGCGCGTAGCGGTTGATGGCTACGTGATCACCGGCAAACGCAACGATGGCGACAGCTTCAAGACCATTCGTCCGGCAATTCAGGACAACGGTCTGATCGGCGACCTGGTGGATAACCACGTGGTTGTCGAAGGCAAGCAGCCTGAGCAGCAGAGCATCTGGACTCAACTCCTGGTGGCAAGCTTCCCGATCCTGGTGATCATTGCCGTGTTCATGTTCTTCATGCGCCAGATGCAAGGCGGTGCGGGAGGCAAGGGCGGGCCGATGAGCTTCGGCAAGAGCAAGGCGCGCCTGCTCTCTGAAGATCAGGTAAAGACTACCCTGGCTGACGTAGCGGGTTGCGACGAAGCCAAGGAAGAAGTCGGCGAGTTGGTTGAGTTCTTGCGCGATCCAGGCAAATTCCAGCGCCTGGGTGGCCGTATTCCTCGCGGAGTGCTGATGGTCGGCCCTCCAGGTACCGGTAAAACCTTGCTGGCCAAGGCCATTGCCGGCGAAGCCAAGGTACCGTTCTTCACTATTTCCGGTTCTGACTTCGTTGAAATGTTCGTCGGTGTCGGTGCGAGCCGCGTTCGCGACATGTTCGAACAGGCCAAGAAGCATGCGCCATGCATCATCTTCATCGATGAAATCGACGCCGTTGGTCGTCATCGTGGTGCTGGCATGGGCGGCGGTCATGATGAGCGTGAGCAAACCCTCAACCAGTTGCTGGTCGAGATGGATGGTTTCGAGATGAATGACGGCATCATCGTCATCGCGGCAACCAACCGTCCGGACGTGTTGGATCCTGCGCTGCTGCGTCCAGGCCGCTTTGACCGCCAGGTGGTGGTTGGCCTGCCGGACATCCGTGGGCGCGAACAAATCCTGAAAGTGCACATGCGCAAAGTGCCAATGGGCGACGACGTTGCACCGGCTGTGATTGCCCGTGGTACCCCGGGGTTCTCGGGTGCTGACCTGGCCAACCTGGTGAACGAGGCTTCGCTGTTTGCAGCCCGTACCGGCAAGCGCATCGTTGAAATGAAAGAGTTCGAGTTGGCGAAAGACAAGATCATGATGGGCGCTGAGCGCAAATCCATGGTCATGTCCGAAAAAGAGAAGCAGAACACTGCTTATCACGAAGCCGGCCACGCCATTGTGGGGCGCGTCGTGCCTGAGCATGACCCGGTCTACAAAGTGTCGATTATTCCTCGTGGTCGTGCGTTGGGTGTCACCATGTTCCTGCCGGAGGAGGATCGTTATAGCCTCTCCAAGCGTGCGCTGATCAGTCAGATCTGCTCGCTGTACGGCGGTCGAATTGCTGAAGAAATGACCTTGGGCTTCGACGGCGTGACCACTGGGGCTTCCAACGACATCATGCGCGCCAGCCAGATTGCGCGGAACATGGTGACCAAGTGGGGCTTGTCGGAAAAACTCGGTCCTTTGATGTATGCCGAAGAAGAAGGTGAAGTATTCCTGGGGCGTGGCGGCGGTGGTCAAAACGCCAGTTTCTCCGGTGAGACAGCCAAGCTGATCGATTCTGAGGTGCGCAGTATCATTGACCAGTGCTACGGCACTGCCAAGCAGATCCTGACGGATAATCGCGACAAACTTGATGCAATGGCTGATGCACTGATGAAGTACGAGACCATCGACGCAGACCAGATCGACGACATTATGGCCGGTCGGGCGCCTCGTGAGCCTCGTGATTGGGAAGGTGGTTCGGGTACTTCGGGCACCCCGCCAGTGGTTCAGAACGAGCGCCCTGAAACCCCAATCGGCGGCCCGGCAGCTGACCATTAAGGTTTGAAATGACTTTTGCTCCGTCCTCCCCCCGGTTGCCTTGCGGCAACCGGGTTCTTGATTTGGCCCATACGCATGTCATGGGCATTCTTAATGTAACCCCTGACTCCTTTTCCGATGGTGGCCGCTTCAGCCAGCTTGATGCTGCATTGCGCCACGCAGAAGCCATGGTGGCGGCTGGCGCGACCTTGATTGATGTGGGCGGTGAATCGACTCGGCCTGGTGCTCGCGCAGTTTCTCCTCTGGAGGAGTTGGAGCGCGTGGCGCCGATTGTCGAGCGCATCGCTCGAGAGTTGGATGTGATCATTTCGGTTGATACCTCCACCCCGGCCGTGATGCGTGAGACTGCGCGATTAGGTGCCGGCTTGATCAACGATGTGCGGTCCCTGCGGCGCGACGGTGCCCTGGATGCAGCCGCAGCCACCGGTTTGCCGGTGTGTTTGATGCATATGCTGGGTGAGCCCGGCAATATGCAGGACAGCCCGCACTATGATGACCTGGTTGGTGAAGTGAGTGGTTTTCTCTCCGAGCGCGTTGCCCAGTGCGTCGCGGTAGGTATTGCGCCGGAAAGGATCATCCTTGATCCGGGGTTTGGTTTCGCCAAGACCCTGCAACACAATTTGAGTTTGTTCAAACACATGGAGTCCTTGCATGCCCTTGGTCGGCCCCTGTTGGTCGGTGTTTCGCGCAAGAGCATGATAGGGCTGGCATTGAGCCGTCCGGTGGGTGAGCGGTTGTACGGCGGTCTTGCACTGGCGGCGCTCGCGGTGACCAAGGGTGCGCGCATCTTGCGTGTGCATGACGTTGCTGAGACCGTGGATGTGGTACGCATGATTGCAGCTGTGGAATCAGCCGAATAAGAATGATGGAGCACTTATGACTAAAAAATACTTTGGCACCGACGGTATCCGTGGTCGGGTCGGCGAGTTTCCGATTACTCCTGATTTCATGCTCAAGCTTGGATGGGCGGCTGGTATGGCTTTCCGCAGCATGGGGGCGTGCCGCATCCTGGTGGGCAAGGACACCCGGATTTCGGGATACATGTTTGAATCAGCGCTTGAGGCCGGCTTATCCGCCGCAGGCGCCGATGTGATGTTGCTGGGGCCAATGCCGACGCCCGCGATTGCATACCTGACGCGTACCTTTCACGCTGAGGCCGGTATTGTGATCAGTGCTTCGCACAATCCACATGACGACAACGGCATCAAGTTCTTCTCCGGTCAGGGCACCAAGTTGCCGGATGAGATCGAGTTGATGATCGAAGAACTGTTGGATGCGCCGATGACCGTGGTCGAGTCCAGCAAGCTGGGCAAGGTGTCGCGCATCAATGACGCGTCCGGTCGTTATATCGAGTTCTGCAAGAGCAGTGTGCCTACCAGTACCAATTTTGCCGGCCTGAAGGTTGTTGTCGACTGCGCCCATGGTGCGACCTACAAAGTCGCGCCAAGCGTATTCAGGGAGCTTGGCGCAGACGTGACAGTGCTGTCGGCTCAGCCCAACGGATTGAATATCAACGAAAACTGCGGCTCCACTCATATGGAGCAGTTGCAGGCCGCAGTCCTGGCCGAGCACGCCGACCTTGGGATTGCCTTCGACGGTGACGGCGACCGCGTGCTGATGGTTGACCATACCGGTGCAGTGGTGGACGGCGATGATCTGTTGTTCATCATTGCCCGCGACCTGCATGAGCGTAACAAGCTGCAAGGCGGTGTCGTCGGTACGCTGATGAGCAACCTGGGGCTTGAGCTGGCATTGGCAGACCTGGGTATTCCTTTTGTTCGCGCCAACGTCGGTGACCGGTATGTGATCGCCGAGCTGCTGGAGCGTAACTGGCAGGTAGGTGGTGAGAACTCCGGGCACGTGGTGTGCTTCCAGCACACCACCACCGGTGACGCGATTATTGCGGCGTTGCAGGTGCTATTGGCTTTGCGTCGCCGCGAAGAGAGCCTGGCCCAGGCGCGTCAGGCTTTGCGCAAATGCCCGCAAGTATTGCTGAACGTGCGTTTCGCAGGTGGGGAAAACCCGATCGAGCACCCTGCTGTCAAAGAGGCTTGCGAGCGCGCGACCCTGGCAATGGCTGGTCGTGGACGGGTATTGCTACGCAAGTCCGGCACAGAGCCTTTGGTACGCGTCATGGTCGAAGGTGACGACGAAATACAGGTTCGCGGCCATGCCGAAGACCTGGCAAAACTGGTAACTGAAGTTTGCGCCTGAATTCGGCTTGCCAGTGATGATGTGGTTGGGTAACATCTGCGCCCACTTTGACCGACGAGGTACAGCATGCGTCGCACTATGGTAGCTGGTAACTGGAAGATGCACGGTACCCGCGCCAGTGTCGCTGAGCTGATCAATGGCCTTCGTCACTTGGCCTTGCCTAGCGGTGTTGATATCGCGGTGTTCCCGCCTTGCTTGCATATCACCCAAGTGGTGGATGGCTTGAAAGGTAAGTCGATTCAGGTCGGCGCGCAGAACTCTGCGGTGGAAGCCATGCAAGGTGCGTTGACCGGTGAGATTGCACCGAGTCAGCTGGTTGATGCGGGTTGTTCCTATGTGCTTGTCGGGCACTCCGAGCGCCGTCAGATGATGGGCGAGCGTGATGGGACACTCAATCGCAAGTTCGCAGCAGCGCAGGCTTGTGGCTTGATTCCGGTGTTGTGTATTGGGGAGACCCTTGAGCAGCGGGAATCGGGCAAGACTCTTGAAGTTGTCTCGCGTCAGCTTGGCAGCATCATCGAGGAGCTGGGTGTTGGTGCGTTCGCAAAGGCGGTAATTGCTTACGAGCCGGTCTGGGCCATTGGTACCGGGCTGACTGCTACACCGCAACAGGCGCAGGATGTGCACGCAGCCATCCGCGCGCAGTTGGCGGCAGAGAATTCTGAAGTCGCACAAGGTGTGCGGCTTCTATACGGCGGCAGCGTGAAGGCGGCCAATGCGGTCGAACTGTTCGGCATGCCGGATATCGATGGGGGGCTCATTGGTGGAGCTTCCCTGAATGCAGATGAGTTCGGTGCGATTTGTCGCGCCGCGGGAAACTGAAAAAATGCTGGAAACAGTCGTAGTCGTTTTTCATCTGTTGGCTGCCCTGGGCGTAGTTGCCCTGGTTTTGTTGCAACAGGGTAAAGGTGCGGATGCTGGTGCGTCTTTCGGTGCAGGTGCTTCAAATACTGTGTTCGGAAGCCAAGGTTCCTCTACCTTTCTTAGTAAGTTTACTGCTATACTTGCCGCCGGTTTCTTCATAACCAGCTTGGGGTTGGGTTACTTTGCTAAAGAGAAGGCTCATGTGCTGACTCAGGTAGGTTTGCCAAACCCAGCAGTGTTGGAAGTTCCAAAAGCAAAACCGGCTTCTGATGATGTCCCGGTGCTTCAAGAGCAAAAGTCGGCTACTCCAGCGACTGACGTACCTCCAGCTCAAGAGCAGAAGTAAGAAGGGTTGTAAACGCTGTATTGCCGAGGTGGTGGAATTGGTAGACACGCAACCTTGAGGTGGTTGTGCCCATAGGGTGTAGGGGTTCGAGTCCCCTTCTCGGTACCAATTATCAGGAGAGCCCGCTGTTGCGGGCTTTCTTGTAGGTGGAAGGTTACATTGACCCTGTAAGGGATCGGTCGTATACTTCCGCCCCAGCTTTGTCGCGGGGTGGAGCAGTCTGGTAGCTCGTCGGGCTCATAACCCGAAGGTCGTCGGTTCAAATCCGGCCCCCGCAACCAGTTTTAGCGGAGCCCCTTTTAAGGGGCTTTTTGTTAGCTGGACACTTTCAACGCCGCTGTTCGACGGCGTTTCAAGGATGGGCGTTTCGCCCATTTTTTTATTTTGCACAGCATGCACATACATGCACGAGGGGGTTCAGGTGTCGAGCAAGCTAGAAGAGTTGCAGGCCTTGTTGGCCCCGGTGGTCGTGGCCCTAGGCTATGAATGCTGGGGTATTGAGTTTTCGGCTCAAGGTCGCCACTCAATGTTGCGCGTTTATATCGATAAAGAGGGCGGCGTGCTGGTGGACGATTGTGCCATTGTCAGCCGTCAGATCAGCGGTGTTCTGGATGTTGAAGATCCTATCTCCGTTGAGTACACCCTCGAAGTTTCCTCGCCAGGCATGGAACGCCCACTGTTCACTATTGATCAGTTTGCAAAATTTGCCGGTGAACAAGTGAAGATCAAGCTGCGATCCCCGTTTGAAGGGCGTCGCAACTTTCAGGGCCTTCTGCGCGGTGTAGAAGAACAGGATGTCGTGGTGCAGGTAGAAGACCATGAGTTCCTGTTGCCGATCGATATGATCGACAAGGCCAACATTATTCCCAGTTTTGACTGAGACGCGGATCCCGCGGATCCAATGGCTTGCGAAAGGCGAGGCGTACGATGAGCAAAGAAGTACTGCTGGTTGTTGAGTCGGTATCCAATGAAAAGGGCGTACCGGCAAACGTGATTTTTGAAGCGCTGGAGCTGGCCCTGGCCACTGCTACCAAAAAGCGTTTTGAAGACGAAGTTGATCTGCGTGTGGAAATCAACCGCCACACCGGTGCCTATGAGACTTTCCGTCGCTGGACGGTCGTCGAAGAGGCCGATCTTGATGATCCGGCCATCGAAACCTGGCCAAGCAAGGTTGCTGAAACGCACCCAGGCGCCCAGGTCGGTGATGTCGTTGAAGAAAAGATCGAGTCCATCGAGTTCGGCCGCATTGCTGCACAGACCGCCAAGCAGGTCATCGTGCAGAAGGTTCGCGAAGCCGAGCGCGCTCAAGTCGTTGATGCCTATCGCGAGCGCCTGGGGGAAATCATCTCCGGCACCGTGAAAAAAGTGACCCGCGACAATGTGATCGTCGACCTGGGCAACAACGCTGAAGCGTTGCTGGCCCGCGAAGACATCATCTCTCGCGAAACCTTCCGTGTTGGCGTGCGTTTGCGTGCGCTGCTCAAGGAAATCCGCACCGAGAACCGTGGCCCTCAGTTGATTCTGTCGCGTACTGCGCCGGAAATGCTGATTGAGTTGTTCCGTATCGAGGTGCCGGAAATTGCCGAAGGCCTGATCGAAGTCATGGCTGCGTCCCGCGACCCGGGTTCGCGTGCCAAGATCGCGGTCCGCTCCAAGGACAAACGCATCGACCCGCAAGGCGCTTGCATCGGTATGCGCGGTTCGCGCGTCCAGGCAGTGTCGGGCGAATTGGGTGGTGAGCGTGTGGACATCGTCCTCTGGGACGATAACCCGGCGCAGTTCGTGATCAATGCCATGTCGCCGGCTGAAGTGGCGGCAATTATCGTTGACGAAGATGCCCATGCAATGGACATCGCCGTTGGCGCAGACAATCTGGCCCAGGCCATTGGTCGTGGTGGTCAGAACGTGCGTCTGGCCAGCCAGTTGACCGGCTGGACCCTGAACGTAATGACCGAATCGGACATCCAGGCTAAGCAGCAAGCTGAAACCGGTGACATCCTGCGCAACTTCATCGACGAGTTGGAAGTCGACGAAGACCTGGCGCAGGTGCTGGTAGATGAAGGCTTCACCAGCCTGGAAGAGATTGCCTACGTACCGTTGGAAGAAATGCTCAACATCGACGGCTTTGACGAAGACACCGTCAACGAGCTTCGCGCTCGGGCCAAGGATCGTTTGTTGACTAAAGCCATCGCTACTGAGGAAAAGCTGGCAGACGCCCATCCGGCCGAAGACCTGCTCTCGCTTGAGGGTATGGACAAGGATTTGGCGATGGAACTGGCGGTGCGCGGCGTAATTACCCGCGAAGACCTGGCCGAGCAGTCTATTGACGATCTGCTCGACATCGACGGCATTGACGATGATCGTGCCGGCAAGTTGATCATGGCCGCCCGAGCCCATTGGTTCGAGTAATTAGGCGCGGCCTGAGGAGAGAAGTGCATGACGCAAGTCACGGTGAAACAACTGGCCGATGAGGTCAAAACACCGGTAGAGCGCCTGTTGCAGCAGATGCGTGAGGCAGGTCTGCCGCACACCGCCGCCGATGAAGGTGTGAGCGATAGTGAGAAGCAGTCTTTGCTGACTCACTTGAAGAGCAGCCACAAGGCGAAAGTGGAAGAACCGCGCAAGATTACATTGCAGCGCAAAACCACCAGCACCCTGCGGGTTGCGGGTAGCAAGAGCATCAGCGTTGAAGTACGCAAGAAGAAAGTCTTCGTACAGCGCAGCCCGGAAGAAATCGAAGCCGAGCGCAAACGCGAACTGGAAGAACGTCGCGCAGTAGAAAATGCTGCACGTCAGAAGGCTGAAGAAGAAGCCAAGCGTCGCGCCGAAGAAGAAGCGCGTCGTCAGCCTGCTGCTGCGCAAACTGCTTCCACTGAAGCGGTAGCCGCGCCTGGCGCTCCTGCAGACGCTGTGCGTGAGGCCGCTCCGGTTGCCGCTGCACCAGCACCTGCTGCCGATGCCCGCAAGCGCGAAGAACCTCGTCGTCCGGATAAACCACGTGCCGACGATAACAATCGTCGCGGTGGTGGTGGCGATGGCGAGCGCAAAAACGCTCCGCATCGTGCTTCGGTCAAAGAGAAAGCGCCTGCTCCACGCGTTGCTCCACGGACTACCGACGAAGAAAGCGATGGCTTCCGTCGTGGTGGTCGCGGCAAGGCCAAGCTGAAGAAACGCAACGCCCACGGTTTCCAGAGCCCAACCGGCCCTGTCGTGCGTGATGTGCAGATCGGCGAGACCATCACGGTTGGCGATCTTGCCAACCAGATGTCGGTCAAGGCTGCTGAAATCATCAAGTTCATGTTCAAACTGGGTACTCCAGCGACCATCAACCAGGTGCTTGATCAGGAAACTGCTCAACTGGTAGCCGAAGAACTGGGCCACAAAGTGACCCTGGTCAGCGACACCGCCCTGGAAGATTCCCTGGCTGAGTCCCTGAAGTTTGAAGGCGAGACATTCTCCCGTGCGCCAGTCGTGACCGTAATGGGCCACGTTGACCATGGTAAGACTTCGCTGCTCGACTACATCCGTCGTGCCAAGGTAGCTGCTGGCGAAGCCGGCGGTATCACCCAGCACATCGGTGCGTACCACGTTGAAACCGAGCGCGGCATGGTCACCTTCCTCGACACCCCAGGTCACGCCGCGTTTACCGCAATGCGTGCCCGTGGTGCCAAGGCGACTGACATCGTGATCCTGGTCGTTGCAGCGGACGACGGCGTGATGCCGCAGACCATTGAAGCTGTCCAGCACGCTAAAGCCGCTGGTGTTCCTCTGGTTGTTGCCGTGAACAAGATCGACAAGCCGGGCGCCGATCTCGATCGCATCCGTAGCGAACTGTCGGTTCATGGCGTGACGTCTGAAGAGTGGGGCGGTGATACGCCATTCGTTTCGGTTTCGGCGAAAGTCGGTACTGGCGTGGACGAACTGCTCGAAGCTGTCCTGCTGCAAGCTGAAGTACTTGAACTGAAAGCAACCCCATCGGCCCCAGGTCGTGGTGTTGTGGTTGAGTCGCGTCTCGACAAGGGTCGTGGCCCGGTTGCAACCGTACTGGTTCAAGACGGTACCCTGCGTCAAGGCGACATGGTACTGGTCGGTTCGAACTATGGCCGTGTACGTGCCATGCTCGACGAGAACGGCAAGCCAATCAAGGAAGCCGGTCCTTCCATCCCTGTCGAGATCCTCGGCCTGGACGGTACCCCGGACGCTGGCGACGAGATGAGCGTGCTGTCTGACGAGAAGAAAGCCCGTGAAGTGGCTCTGTTCCGTCAAGGCAAGTTCCGTGAAGTCAAACTGGCTCGCGCGCATGCCGGCAAGCTGGAAAACATCTTCGAGAACATGGGCCAGGCCGAGAAGAAGACGCTTAACATCGTCCTCAAGTCTGACGTTCGTGGTTCCCTCGAAGCGTTGAACGGCGCCTTGAATGGCCTGGGTAACGACGAAGTGCAAGTGCGTGTTGTGGGTGGCGGTGTCGGTGGTATTACCGAGTCCGACGCCAACCTGGCACTGGCTTCCAACGCTGTACTGTTCGGCTTCAACGTGCGTGCCGATGCTGGCGCTCGCAAGATCGTCGAGCAGGAAGGCCTGGACATGCGTTACTACAACGTCATCTACGACATCATCGAAGACGTCAAGAAAGCCCTCACCGGTATGCTTGGCAGTGACGTCCGGGAGAACATCCTGGGTGTCGCCGAAGTACGTGACGTGTTCCGCTCGCCGAAATTCGGTGCGATCGCCGGCTGCATGGTTATCGAAGGTACCGTGTACCGTAATCGTCCAATCCGTGTACTGCGTGAAGACATCGTTATCTTCGAAGGCGAGCTGGAATCCCTGCGCCGCTTCAAGGATGACGCTTCCGAAGTGCGTGCCGGCATGGAATGCGGTATCGGCGTCAAGAGCTACAACGACGTCAAGGCTGGCGACAAGATCGAAGTCTACGAGAAGGTTCAGGTTGCTCGCAGCCTCTAACTCGCGCACTTCAGGAGCCACGCCGCGTGTGGGCATGCAAATGCCCCGCGCAGCGTGAGGACTCTAAACGCAACGCCCGGTCTGGCTTTTGTCAGGCCGGGCGTTTGCCGCTTTCAGACCCCATGGGTTTCACCGTGTGGCAGTAACAGGTAACAAGACATGGCAAAAGAATACAGCCGTACCCAGCGTATCGGCGATCAGATGCAGCGTGAGCTGGCCCAACTGATCCGTCGCGAAGTCAAAGACCCCCGCGTTGGCCTGGTCACCATCACCGCTGTTGAAGTGAGCCGTGACGTGGGTCACGCGAAGATCTTCATCACCGTGATGGGGCAGGACAACAGCGAAGAAATCGCGCAAAGCATCAAGGTACTCAACTCGGCCGCAGGTTTCCTGCGCATGCAGTTGGCCCGTGAAATGAAGCTGCGCAGCGTGCCCCAGTTGCACTTCCACTACGACGAAAGCGTTGTGCGTGGCGCGCACCTGTCGGCACTGATCGAGCGCGCCGTGGCTGAAGACAGCCAGCACCCATCCACACCTGAAGACGCCAAGGAGTAAGCGGTGGCTCAGGTCAAACGTATCCGTCGCAACGTCAGCGGCATCATTCTGCTCGACAAGCCGATTGGCTTTACCTCCAATGCCGCGTTGCAGAAGGTCCGCTGGTTGCTCAATGCCGAGAAGGCCGGACACACCGGCAGCCTCGATCCCCTGGCCACCGGTGTACTGCCGTTGTGCTTTGGCGAGGCCACCAAGTTCTCGCAATACCTGCTCGATTCCGACAAGGGTTACGAAACCCTGATGCAACTGGGCAAGACCACCACCACGGCAGACGCCGAAGGTGATGTTTTGCAGGTTCGCGACGTGACCGTTGGTCGTGCTGATATCGAAGCTGCTTTACCTGCTTTTCGTGGGCAAATCAGTCAGATACCGCCGATGTACTCGGCGCTCAAGCGTGATGGGCAGCCCCTTTACAAGCTGGCACGTGCGGGCGAAGTAGTGGAGCGCGAACCGCGTTCTGTTACTATTGCGCGCTTGGAATTGCTCGCCTGTGAAGGTGACACCGCACGCTTGGCCGTGGACTGCAGCAAAGGCACTTATATCCGTACTCTGGTGGAAGATATTGGTGAGCAGCTCGGTTGCGGCGCGTATGTAGCTGAACTGCGACGCACCCAGGCCGGACCTTTCAGCCTGGCCCAGACGGTCACACTGGAAGAGTTGGAGGCGGTACACGCCGAAGGTGGCAACGAAGCGGTTGATCGCTTCCTGATGCCGTCGGACAGTGGCTTGCTGGATTGGCCATTACTGCACTTTTCGGAACACAGCGCGTTCTACTGGCTTAACGGCCAGCCGGTACGCGCCCCGGATGCCCCGAAGTTCGGCATGGTGCGGGTACAGGATCATAACGGTCGCTTTATCGGTATCGGTGAAGTGAGCGAAGACGGGCGCATCGCGCCACGTCGACTGATTCGGTCAGAATGACCGAACGAGTGTGGCTGTTAACAGGCACGGTCAACACTCATTTTTAGATACAGGGATTTGTCCCTGGCCTGTTGAAACTGCCCTTTGGGTGGTTTCCTGAAAAAAGGATTGCCTCATGGCTCTCGACGTTCAAGAAAAAGCACAAATCGTAGCTGACTACCAGCAAGCTGTTGGTGACACTGGTTCGCCAGAAGTGCAAGTTGCACTGCTGACCCACAACATCAACAAGCTGCAGGGTCACTTCAAGGCCAACGGTAAAGATCACCACTCCCGTCGTGGTCTGATCCGCATGGTAAACCAGCGCCGTAAGCTGCTGGACTACCTGAAAGGCAAGGATCTGGGTCGTTATCAGGCTCTGATCGGTCGCCTGGGTCTGCGTCGCTAATCAGCGATTGCGCTAGAGGTTGGTTGTCTGCCGTGTGTCAGTGGGATTCCCGCTGGCCCATGGTAGGCTCCCAGCCTCAAGTTTTATCTGGATACACGTTTTACCCCTGGACAAGGGTTGGGCCGATTCCCGACATTGCCCAAGAATTTCGCAAGAAGACAAGTTCCCCAAGAGCCACAAAGAAGGTAGGACACCGTGAACCCGGTTATCAAAAAATTCCAGTTCGGTCAGTCGACCGTTACCCTCGAGACAGGCCGTATCGCCCGTCAAGCCTCCGGCGCAGTGCTGGTTACCGTTGACGACGACGTTACCGTATTGGTGACCGTTGTTGGCGCCAAGCACGCCGACCCAAGCAAAGGCTTCTTCCCTCTTTCCGTTCACTACCAGGAAAAGACTTACGCTGCCGGTAAGATCCCTGGCGGTTTCTTCAAGCGCGAAGGCCGTCCTTCCGAGAAAGAAACCCTGACTTCCCGACTGATCGACCGTCCGATCCGTCCGCTGTTCCCAGAAGGCTTCATGAACGAAGTGCAGGTTGTCTGCACCGTCGTTTCCACCAGCAAGAAAACCGATCCTGACGTCGCGGCGATGATCGGTACTTCGGCTGCCCTGGCCATCTCCGGTATTCCTTTCGATGGCCCGATCGGCGCAGCCCGCGTTGCTTTCCACGAAAGCACCGGTTACCTGCTGAACCCGACTTACGAGCAACTGAAAGCATCGAGCCTGGACATGGTCGTTGCCGGTACGTCGGAAGCCGTATTGATGGTTGAATCGGAAGCCAAAGAGCTGACCGAAGACCAGATGCTGGGCGCAGTACTATTTGCCCACGACGAGTTCCAGGTTGTGATCAACGCTGTTAAAGAACTGGCTGCCGAAGCTGCCAAGCCGACCTGGGCCTGGGCTCCGCAAGCCGAAGCAACCGAACTGCTGGGCGCTATCCGCTCCGAGTTCGGCACTGCGATCTCCGACGCCTACACCATCACCGTCAAGGCCGACCGTTACGCTCGCCTGGGTGAGCTGAAGGACCAGGTTGTTGCCAAGCTGTCCGGCGAAGAAGGCCAGCCTTCTTCCAGCGAAGTCAAAGCAGCCTTTGGTGAAATCGAATACCGCACCGTTCGCGAAAACATCGTTAACGGCAAGCCACGTATCGACGGCCGCGACACCCGCACCGTTCGTCCGCTGAACATCGAAGTCGGTGTTCTGCCGAAGACTCACGGTTCGGCACTGTTCACCCGTGGTGAAACCCAGGCACTGGTCGTTGCGACCCTGGGTACTGCCCGTGACGCACAGCTGCTGGACACCCTGGAAGGCGAGAAAAAAGACCCCTTCATGCTGCACTACAACTTCCCGCCGTTCTCGGTGGGCGAGTGTGGTCGCATGGGCGGTGCTGGTCGTCGCGAAATCGGTCACGGCCGTCTGGCCCGTCGTTCGGTCCAGGCCATGCTGCCTGCTGCTGACGTGTTCCCGTACACCATCCGTGTGGTGTCGGAAATCACCGAGTCCAACGGCTCCAGCTCCATGGCTTCGGTCTGCGGTGCTTCCCTGGCGCTGATGGACGCGGGTGTGCCGATGAAGGCGCCGGTTGCCGGTATCGCCATGGGCCTGGTTAAAGAAGGCGAGAAGTTCGCCATCCTGACCGACATCCTGGGTGACGAAGACCACCTGGGCGATATGGACTTCAAAGTAGCCGGTACCGCCAAAGGTGTTACCGCGCTGCAGATGGACATCAAGATCAAGGGCATCACCGAAGAGATCATGGAAATCGCCCTGGGCCAAGCCCTGGAAGCGCGCCTGAACATCCTCGGTCAGATGAACCAGATCATTGGTCAGTCCCGTACCGAACTGTCGGAAAATGCTCCGACCATGATCGCGATGAAAATCGACACCGACAAAATCCGTGATGTTATCGGTAAAGGCGGCGCGACCATTCGTGCGATCTGTGAAGAGACCAAGGCTTCGATCGACATCGAAGACGACGGCTCGATCAAGATCTTCGGCGAAACCAAGGAAGCTGCAGAAGCTGCGCGTCAACGCGTCCTCGGCATCACCGCTGAAGCCGAGATCGGCAAGATCTACGTCGGTAAGGTTGATCGCATCGTCGACTTCGGCGCATTCGTCAACATCCTGCCAGGCAAAGATGGTCTGGTTCACATCTCCATGCTGAGCGACGCTCGCGTTGAGAAAGTGACCGACATTCTGAAAGAAGGCCAGGAAGTGGAAGTGCTGGTACTGGACGTGGACAACCGCGGCCGTATCAAGCTGTCCATCAAGGACGTAGCAGCAGCCAAGGCTTCGGGCGTTTAATTACCCCAGGCTAACGCTGAAAAAAAGGACTCTTCGGAGTCCTTTTTTTACGCCTGAAGGAAAATGCCGAAAAATCAGACGCTTAGTAAATCGCAAAAGCCGCAACTTGCACGCAGGCATGATGGCGTTCATGCAAGTTGCACGATTCCGAAATTCGAGTGTTTTTATAAGTATATGATTTTTAACGATTTAATCTTCTGTGGCGACTTGGCACACTGCCTGCAATAACCCTGTTAACGCTGCAGCATCAAGGTTCACACACTGCAGACTTTTAATAAAACAGGAGTTACTCGTATGAAGAAGTTCGCTCTCGCTACTGCTACCGCTCTGACCCTGGCCATGGGTGCTAACGTGGCCTTTGCCCAGACTTCCCAAGCTCCAATGACCCTGGCGGCCGGTGAAGCCACCAAGGCAAAAGAAAGCGTTTCGGATACTTGGATCACCACCAAAGTTAAATCCGATCTGCTGACCGAAAAAGGCATCCCTGGTTCGGACATCAAGGTTGAGACCAACAAAGGTGTGGTTTCCCTGTCTTCGACCGTAGCCATTTCGGACGCGCAGAAAGAAACTGCCGTAGCGATCACCAAGAAAATCAAAGGTGTAACCGCAGTTTCGGCTGACGGCCTGTTGGCTGGCGGCGCTACCAAGGCAGACAACATCGACAAAACCAAAGGTGCAGCGGCTGACGCCAAAGGCGCAACCTCCGACACCTGGATCACCACCAAAGTCAAAGCTGACCTGGTCACCGAGAAAGGCATTCCTGGCACCGACATCAAAGTCGAAACCAACAAGGGTGTAGTTTCCTTGTCCTCTTCGGTCGCTGTGACCGAGGCACAGAAAACGACCGCGGTGAACATCACCAAGAAAATCAAAGGCGTTAAAGCTGTATCGGCCGATGGCCTGAAAGCAGAGTAACGCTCAAGAATTCGTCTGAACTAGCGGCGGCGGCGCGTGAGTTAGATATCCACTCAATGCACCTCTAAGTTTCATGCGACCGACCACACGGATGTGGTCATTACAGGCCCCGGCACTTCTGTGTCGGGGCCTGTTCTATTGGGGCGGGAAAGTAATGCGCCAGCGGCGCCTACTCGGCGTCCAAGTGCATCGGCGTTATCACTCGACCGTCTTTTTCTGCCTGGCCCAGTTGCGCGTCAATGAAGTAGACCCGGTCGTCCTCCAGCTGGGCTTTATCCACCAGGTAGTCCTTGATCGTGCTCGCACGGTCCTGGCCCAACTGGCGCAGCAGCACGTCACTGCCACTCCAGAACTTGATCACGCTCTCTTTCAACTTGGCGGTGCGGTCACTGCTGCTCAGGTCCTTCCATTCAGCCGGAGGCTGCTGTTTCAAGCGGGTGCGGTAAATACCTTCGAGCAAGGGGGCTTTTTCGCTCTCAGGGACTTCCAGCAAGGACGCCTGGGCCGGGACTTTCTCGCCACGGCGCTGCAGCATTTTGTAGTAGTTGTATTGGTATTCCCGCTCCAGTCGCTGGGCCGCCAGGAATGGGCCGTCGCTGCTGGCTGCGGCCGTGCCTTCGATTTCCAGGCGTAGGGCAGGGCGTTCTTTCAAGGCTTTGGCCAAGGTGTTGAGAGCGCCTTCGGCATCTTTGTTCAACTCGCTGGAGCCTGCCGCGAACGACACGCTACCCAAGTCCTCCGCTCCGCCTCCGGTGACCAATCCGCCAATAAACTTGAACGGCGCAGTGGCCGCCCGCACCACCAGATTGCGCAGGGTTTGCCACACAATGGGCATTACGCTGAATTGCGGGTTATTCAGGTCACCGGATACGGGCAGTTCGATGGAGATCTTGCCGTCGCTGTCCTTGAGCAAGGCGATTGCCAGACGAATCGGCAAGTCCACGGCATCGGCGCTGTCGACTTTTTCGCCCAGTTGCAATTGCTCGACCACCACTTTGTTCTCAGCCTTCAACTGGCCCCTGGTGATCACGTAATGCAGGTCAAGGTTGAGGCGGCCCTTGCGGATGCGGAAACCGGCGAACTTGCCCGAGTAAGGCGTCAGGGTGGTCAGCTCGACACGTTTGAAGCTGGTGGCGATGTCCAGCGCCGCCATCGGGTCAAACGGGTTCACGCTGCCTTTGATGGTCACCGGTGCATAACGGTCCACCTTGCCCTTGATGTCAACGCTCGCCGGCTTGGCCTGGCGACTGTCGATGGTGCCGATCTGCCCATTGAGCTGTTGGATCGCAGTGGCGAAGTTGGGGGTGAGGCTGAAGTCGGCGAAGTTGGCCGAACCGTCGTTGATCGCAATCTGCCCGATATGGATGCCCAGGGATTTTTCTTTGCTCGCGGCAGGTTTGGCTGACGATTTGGCGCCACTGTCGGCCGGCTGCGGGATCAGCAGGTCGTCGACGTTGGTGGTGCGGTCATCGTTGATCATGAACCGCGCATAGGGCTGCAGCAGGTTGACCTTGTCGATCGACAGGCTGTCGCCGTGTTGGTAGTTCACGCCTTCGAGCACCAGGCGCTGCCATTTGAGGAAGTCGCGGGTCTTGAGGGTGTCGAGGGTATGCAATTGGTCAACCTGCGCGCGGCCGGTGATCTGCAGCGCCAGGGGATCGGTGCTTTTCAGGTTCACGTCGAGGTCGCTGCCAAGCATGCCACTGCGCAGTTCCAGGCGGATAAACGGGCTGATATAGGACTGGGCGACCCGCAGGTCGATGTCCTTGGTATTGACCTTCAACTTGGCGCTGACCGGGTTGAGGTTGACCGTGCCGGTTGCCTGGATCTTGCCCTGCTTGCCCAGGCCGGTGTCGACCTTCAGGGTGAAGGGGCTCTGGTTGAGGCTGTCGAAGTTCTGCACGTCGACGTTCAACGGGCCGAGCTCCAGCGCCACCGCAGGTTTGGCCTGGCGGTCGGCCAAGTGCACCTGGTAGTTGCGCAGCTGTACATCCTTGAGCAGCACTTGCCAGGGCTTGCTTGGGGCGACGGGCGCAGGCTTTGGCGAGTCGGCCGTGGCGGGTGCAGTCGCAGGCTCCGGCGCCTTGGCCGGTTTGCCTGGCTGGCCGGCGAACAGTTTTTGCCAGTCCAGTTGCCCATCCGCTTCACGAGCCGCCCAGGTCTCGAGTTTATTGCTGCGGATCTTGCCCACCACCACCTGCTGTTTGGCCAGGTCCACCGTGGTCTCACTGACGTCCAAACGCTCCAGGCGCACCAACGGCCGGCCATCCGGGGCCTTGATGGCGAACGGTGCGATGCTGGCGGCGGTATTGGTCAGGTTCAGCTCGGTTTCTTTGGCCAGACTGAACCTGTATTCGGTACTGAAGTTGAGCACGCCGTCTTCAAGTACCAGGGGTAAGGCGTCACGCACATACGGCCACCAGGCTTTCATCTTGCCGCCGGTGACTTTGAGCGTACCTTCGGACGTGATCGGCACCAGGCTGAAGTTGCCTTTCCAGTCGATCTGTCCGCCTTCAGGGCCGGCGGCGACCAAGGTCATGTCCGCATTGTCTTCCGGCAGGGTGCTGAGGTTCTTCAGCTCGAAGTCGAGGGTATCGTAGAGGAATTCGATGGGTTCGCTGGGGCGCAGGTCTTGGAAATGCAAATAACCGCCAGCCAGCTTGATGCTGTCGACACGCAGCGGGAACGGTTTGGCGTCAGGGTCTGCCGGGGTCGGCTCGCTCGGTGGCAGCTTGAACAACTGCGCCAGATTCAGCTGGCCTGATTTGTCGAACAACAACTCGGTCCTGGGCTTGTCCAGTTGCACATCCGCCAGGTGCAGGGCGCGGGTCCACAGGCTATCGACCTGCAGGTTGGCGTAAAGCCGTTCGAAACCTACCTGTTCCTTACCGGGCTCGCCGATCTTCAAGCCCCATACCGTGACTTCCAGGCTGAACGGGTTAAGTTCGATCCGTTCGATGCGTGCCGGCACCGTGGCGTAATTGGCCAACTGTTGGTTGGCAATGCGAAGAGCGATGCCAGGCAAAATCAGAAAGCCCAGCAAGCTGTACAACGCGAGGGCAGTCAACAAGGCGCCAGCGGCGCGAATCAATCCTTTGGGCATGGGGCGGCGCCATCTATGTCAAACAGGAGTGCCTTGGAGTATGGCACGGGTTTTCGGTTCCGAAGAACCGGGCCTTTAGGATGCTGCTTACAGTTGAAGTATCAGAGTCTTCAGCGGTGGTTGTTGATCTTGTGAGGGAAAGTCCGCGCCGGGCGTCATGATTTTCCAGTCCCGCACCGGACGCCCAGCCTTTTGCGCACAACGCAGCACCTGTTCACGCCAATCCTCCATGCTGACTTTTGCCAGGTTGTTACAGCAGATCAGCACGCCATTGTCTGCTGTAGCGAGCAGTGCCGGCTTGAGCAGGCTCTGGTAGTCACGCAACAGGTCGACGGTACCGAAGGCACTCTTGGCCCAGGCCGGCGGGTCGAGCAACACCAGGTCATATTGACGCTGCTCCAGGCGCGGATAGCTCGGCAGTTTCTGCCCGCGACGCTGGGTGATCGGCAGCCCGGCCAGTTGGCGAATCGCCGGGAAGTAGTCCGATTGCACGAACTCCATGGTGGGAAGCTGTGGATTGAGCTGGCCGTTTTCACGTCCCACCGCCAGGTTGCCCTCGGCGAAGTCCAGGTTGCATACCTCGCGCGCACCACCGGCAGCGGCGCTCAGGCCCACCCCACAGGTGTAGGCAAACAGGTTCAGTACGCTTTTGCCGGCGCTGTGGTCCTTGACCCAGCCGCGGGTATTGCGCAGGTCGAGGAACAGCAGTGGGTCCTGGCCGGCGTGGCGCCCACGGACACGGTAATTGAGGCCCCATTCGTGGCCGACCAGGTCTTCCAGCGCGGCAGGTTCGGCGCGGTATACCGAATCTTCGCGATCGACCCGCGAGTTGCCGCGGGAGCGGTCGTTGTAGACCAGCAGCAACTCCAGGCCCATGTACTGGTTGATCAGTTGGTGCAGCTCCAGCAGGTCGGCGGTTTCCAACGACTGATGGAAGCTTTGCACCAGTAACTGCGGGCCATAGCGGTCGATGGTCAGGCCGCCGGCGCCTTCCTGGCTGCCATGGAACAGCCGATAGCAGTCGGTGCCCTGGGCGTGCAGTTCGCTGATCAGATCCTGGCGATGATCGAGGGCGGCGCGCAGCGCCTGATTCAAGGGAGACATGGAGCGCGCCTTGCTTAGGTAAATGGGGGCAATGAGGGCGCGGAGTTTAGCAGCTATGGCGCGTCGCCTACATCAACCCCATCCGCCGGTGTGCACGCTGCACCGAACCATTGCGCATCGCCCAGCGCAACAACGGTGCGCTGCGCTTGACCCCGGCGCGGATCATCTGGCGTTGCAGGGGGCTCTGGTGCTGATCGAGCAGGGTGCTGGCCCAGTCCGGCAGCAGGTCGATCCCGGCTTGCATCATCAAGGCACCAAAAGGCTTGGCCAACAGGCTGGGGGAGGGCGCGTTCAGCAACAGGCGCAGCACTTCGCGGCTGCGCTCGTCGCACAGCAATTGCGGGCGGATGCTCTCAAGGTAATCGGAAATTTCCTGGCGTGAATGCGGCACATCCTGCGCGCCGAGCCGTTCTGCGACGACGGCGATCTCGTTGTAGTAACGGTCCTGATCACGGCCGCAGAGGTGCGGGTTGCGATAGCGCAAGTGGGCAGCAAGAAAGTTGCTCACCTCCGCCACATGCACCCAGGTCAGCAGCGCTGGATCGCTGGCCGCGTAAGGCCTCCCGTCCGGGGCATGGCCCACCACCTGCAGGTGAATGGTGCGCACTTTTTCGATCAGCCAGTCGGCGTCTTTGCGCGCGCCGAACGTGGTACCGGAAATAAACTGCGAGGTACGGCGCAGGCGCCCAAGCATGTCCTGGCGAAAATTCGAATGGTCCCACACGCCGGCCAGGGCCAATGGGTGCAAGGCTTGCAGCATCAAGGCGCTGATGCCGCCGATAAGCATGCTGCTGAAGTCACCATGGACTTGCCAACTGACCGACTCCGGCCCGAACAGGCCCGGATCGCCCTTGGGGTTTTCCAGATCCAGTTGGCCCAGTGACAAGCCGGTGAGGCTCATCAACTGGGTTTCGATACGGCTGCGGATAAATTCCATGGCGACTCGGGTTTCCTAGCGGTTCAGGCGTTTGTCGATCAGGCCGTCGACGACGCTGGGGTCGGCCAGGGTCGAGGTGTCACCCAGGCTGTCCAGTTCATTGCAGGCGATCTTGCGCAAAATCCGGCGCATGATCTTGCCGGATCGGGTTTTCGGCAAGGCCGGTGCCCATTGGATCAGTTCCGGCTTGGCAAAGCTGCCGATTTCCTTGCTGACCAGTTCCAGCAGGTGTTTTTTCAGCGCCTCGCTGGGTTCGACGCCATTCATGGGGGTGACAAAGGCGTAGATGCCCTGGCCTTTGACATCGTGGGGGTAGCCCACCACGGCAGCCTCGGCCACCTGGTCATGCAGTACCAACGCACTTTCTACCTCGGCGGTGCCGATACGGTGGCCGGATACGTTGATCACATCGTCGATACGCCCGGTGATCCAGTAGTCACCGTCCTCATCGCGGCGCGCGCCGTCACCGGTGAAATAGTAACCGGGGTAGGGTTTGAAATAGGTGTCGACCATGCGCTGCGGGTCGCCGTAGACGCTGCGAATCTGCCCCGGCCAACTGGCCTTGATCGCCAGTACGCCGCTGCCGGCACCGCTGATGACCTTGCCTTGTTCATCCAGCAGCACGGGCTGCACGCCAAACATCGGCTGGGTGGCGCAACCCGGTTTGATCCGCTGGGCGCTGACCAGCGGGCTGAGCATGATGCCGCCGGTCTCGGTCTGCCACCAGGTATCGACAATGGGGCAACGCTGTTCGCCCACCGCGTTGAAGTACCAGTCCCAGGCTTCCGGGTTGATCGGTTCGCCCACGCTGCCCAGCAGGCGCAGGCTGGCGCGGGAGGTCGTCTGCAGCGGGGCGTGACCCTCGCGCATCAACGCGCGCAAGGCGGTGGGGGCGGTATAGAAGATATTCACCTGGTGTTTATCGATGACCTGCCAGAAGCGCGAACTGTCCGGGTAGCTCGGCACACCTTCGAACATCAGCGAGGTCGCGCCATTGGCCAGCGGCCCGTACACGATGTAACTATGGCCGGTGACCCAACCCACGTCGGCGGTGCACCAGAACACCTCACCGTCGCGGTAATCGAGTACGTACTTGAAGGTCATTGCCGCCTGGAGCAGGTAGCCGCCCGTGGTGTGCAGCACGCCCTTGGGTTTGCCGGTGCTGCCGGAGGTGTAGAGGATAAACAGCGGGGCTTCGGCGTCCATCGGTTCTGGAGGGCAATGGTCGCTCGCTGCATCCAGGGCCTGTTGATACTTGAGGTCGCGGCCTTCGCTCCAGTTCACTGGGGCGCCGGTGCGCTGTACCACCAGCACCGTGCTGACGTCGGGGCAACTGGCCAGGGCCTTGTCGACATTCTGTTTCAAAGCCACCGGCTTACCACCGCGCAGGCCTTCATCGGCTGTGATCACGGTGCGGCAGTCGGCGTCCAGGATGCGGTCACGCAGGGCGTCCGGTGAGAACCCGCCAAATACCACCGAGTGCACCGCGCCAATCCGTGTGCAAGCCAGCATGGCGTAGGCCGCTTCCGGGATCATCGGCATGTAGATACACACCCGGTCGCCTTTTTTCACGCCACGGCTTTTCAGCACATTGGCCAGGCGGCAGACGTTTTGGTGCAGTTGGCGGTAGGTGATTTTGGAAGATTTTGCAGGATCGTCACCTTCCCAGATGAAGGCCGGCTTATCGGCGCGTTGCGCCAGGTGACGGTCGATGCAGTTGTAGCTGACGTTCAACTGGCCACCGGCAAACCACTGGGCGGCACCGGTCTGGATGTCTGACTGCTGGACGGTGTGCCACGGTGTTATCCAGTCGAGAAAGCCCTTGGCCTGTTCGGCCCAGAACGTGTCCGGCTGTTCGATGGATTGGCGATAGAGGCGCTGGTAGTCCTCTTGACTGAGTTGCGCAGCCCGGCGGACGGCATCGGCGGTGGGAAACGTGCTGATATCGAACATGAGCGATCCTTATTCTTGTTTTTGCGACAAGTCATAAAGATGCACCCTGTATGGAGAGGGTTCAAGGCCAACGTCCAAACGGACGTTGGCCTTGCGGTGCCTGCATCAGCCGCGGTGACGGCCGCGGAAGTAGTTGATCAGACCCTGGGTCGACGCGTCTTCGGCCAAGGTTTCTTCGGCGCCGGTGAGGCGATTGTATACGCCCTTGCCCAGCTCCTTGCCCAGCTCCACGCCCCATTGGTCGAAGGCGTTGATGCCCCAGATCACGCTTTGCACGAACACTTTATGTTCATACATCGCAACCAGGGCGCCCAGGCGACGCGGGCTGATGCGTTCAACCACGAGCGTGTTGCTCGGACGGTTGCCCGGGATCACCTTGTGCGGTGCCAGCTTCTGCACGTCGTCTTCCGGGATGCCCTTGTCGCGCAGCTCGGCTTCGGCTTCGCTGCGGGTCTTGCCGAGCATCAGTGCCTGGCTTTGGGACAGGCAGTTGGCGTAAAGCCATTGATGGTGGTCGGACACCGGGTTGAAGCTGACGATCGGCACGATGAAGTCGGCCGGGATCAGTTGGGTGCCCTGGTGCAGCAATTGGTGATAAGCATGTTGGCCGTTGCAGCCGACGCCGCCCCAGATCACCGGGCCTGTGTCGGTGGACACTGGTTTGCCGTCCTGGCGCACGCTCTTGCCGTTGGATTCCATGTCCAGCTGCTGCAAGTGCTTGGTGATGTTACGCAGGTAGTGGTCGTATGGCAGGATCGCATGGCTCTGCGCACCCCAGAAGTTGCCGTACCACACGCCCAGCAGGCCCAGCAGCACCGGCATGTTCTGTTCGAACGGTGCGTTCTGGAAATGCTGGTCCATGGTGTAGGCACCGGACAGCAGTTCCTTGAAGTTGGACATGCCGATGGCCAGGGCGATTGGCAGGCCGATGGCCGACCACAACGAATAACGGCCGCCCACCCAGTCCCACATCGGGAAGATGTTTTCTTCGCGGATACCGAAGGCCACGGCGGCCGCGTTGTTGCTCGACACGGCGATAAAGTGGCGGTACAGCTCGGCTTCCGAGCCACCCTGGGCCAGGTACCAGGCGCGGGCGGCCTGGGCGTTTTTCAGGGTTTCCAGGGTGTTGAAGGATTTCGACGAGACGATAAACAGCGTGGTCTCGGCGCGCAGCTTCATGGTCAGCTCATGGAATTCGCTGCCATCGATGTTCGCCAGGTAGTGGCAGCGCACGCCTTTGTGGGCGTAGGACAACAGCGCTTCAGAGACCAGCTCCGGGCCGAGGAACGAGCCGCCGATGCCGATGTTCACCACGTCGGTGATTGGCTTCTCGGTGTAGCCACGCCACAGGCCGTCGTGGATGCGGCCGACCAGGTCGGTGATCTGGTTCAGCACCTTATGCACGTCCGGCATGATGTTCACGCCGTTGACCGACAGCTTGTCGCCCACCGGGCGGCGCAGGGCGGTGTGCAGGGCAGGGCGGCCTTCGGAGGAGTTGACCGGCTCGCCCGCATACAGCGAGTTGATTGCGTCTTTAAGGCCCACTTCGTTGGCAAGGCCCACCAGCAGGTCGCGGGTTTCGCCGGTGATCAGGTTTTTCGAGTAATCGAGGAAAAGTCCGCAGCTGCTCAAGGTGAACTGGGAAAAGCGCTGGGGATCGGCATTGAACGCTTCGCGCATGCTGAAATCCTGCATGGCTTGGCGATGTTGATTGAGCGCTTGCCAGGCGGGCAGAGCGGTAACGTCATGAGGGGTGCGGTAGTACGCCATCGCTGCGGGTTTCCTTTTATTACGGGGACTGCCTTTAGGACACTTCAAAGCCCGGAACATCCAGTCTTATCTCAAGGATTGGGTTCCAGACAGCGCTAACCATAGCGCAGGGCGATTACATTAAACCTAGCGTGTCGATATGTCTTGGCTTTGTCTGCGCTGTGGCCGGTACTTTTTTATACCGGCACAGCGATCAGGGCAATCGGCGGGGTGTTCAGAGAGGTCAGTCGAGGGTCAGATGCAGGTTGTCGATCAGGCGGGTCGTGCCTAGAAAGGCCGCCACCAGAATCACAATATCCCGATCCTCCGCCGTAGCGGCCCGCAGGTGCACGCCCTGGCGCACTTCGAGGTAATCCAGGCGCAACCCGGCAGCCTCGATCTGCTGCACCTGTTCGGCACGCAGCCTGGCGAAGTCGTGATCACCGCTTTTGATGGCTGCGGCAATCTGGCTGAGGCTGCGGTACAGCACCGGCGCGATCGCACGTTGTTCTTCGCTGAGAAAACCGTTGCGCGAGGACAGTGCCAAGCCATCATCGGCGCGCACGGTGGGCTCGCCAATGATCTGGATCGGCATGTTCAGGTCATGGACCATGGCACGAATCACGGCCAGTTGCTGGTAGTCCTTCTGGCCAAATACAGCCATGTCCGGCTGGACCATGTTGAACAGTTTGCTGACCACGGTCGCCACGCCTTCGAAATGCCCGGGACGGCTGGCGCCGCACAAGCCTTCGGACAATTGCGGGACGCTGACGCGGGTCTGGCCGGTCATGCCGCCGGGGTACATCTCCTCGACGGTCGGCGCGAACAGCAGGTTGCAGCCTGCCTGTAGGAGCTTTTCCTGATCGGCGGCCAGGGTGCGAGGGTACTTGTCCAGGTCTTCGCCGGCGCCAAATTGCAGCGGGTTGACGAAAATACTCGCCACGACAAAGTCCGCCTGCTGCACAGCCTTGCTGACCAGGCTGGCATGGCCGCTGTGCAGGTTACCCATGGTGGGCACGAAGCCGATGCGTTTGCCGGCCTTGCGGGCGTGGGCGACGGCGGCTCTGAGTTCACGTACGGTTTTTACGGTGTTCATGCAGAGAATCCGTGTTCGGCGCCTGGGAAGGTCACGCCTTTGACTTCGGCGACGTAAGCACTCAATGCCGCGTGGATGCTGTCCTGGCCGGTCATGAAGTTCTTCACGAACTTCGGCACGCGGCCGGTAATCGACAGGCCGAGCATGTCGTGCAGCACCAGCACCTGGCCGTCGGTGGCCGAGCCCGCGCCAATACCGATCACCGGCACTTTAACGGCCTGGGTGATTTCTGCTGCGAGTTCGCTGGGCACGCATTCGAGCAGGATCATCGCAACGCCCGCCTGCTCCAGGGCGATGGCATCGGCACGCATCTGGCGCGCCTGGGCTTCGTTGCGGCCTTGGACCTTGTAGCCGCCGAGGATGTTCACGGACTGTGGCGTCAGGCCCATATGTGCACAGACCGGCACGCCGCGCTCAGCCAGCAGGCGAATCGACTCGGCGAGCCACACGGCGCCCTCCACCTTGATCATGTGTGCACCGGCACGCATCAGTTTGCCGGCGTTCAGGAAGGTCTGTTCGACGGTGGCGTAGTCCATGAACGGCAGGTCGGCGATGATGAATGCGCCGTCGTTGCCGCGCTTGACGCTGGAGGTGTGGTAGGCCAGTTCATCGGTGGTGACGGGCAGGGTGCTGTCATTCCCTTGAAGGACCATGCCCAGGGAGTCGCCTACCAGTAACACTTCAACCCCGGCCTGGCAGCAGGCGTGGGCGAAGGTGGCGTCATAGCAGGTCAGCATGGTGATTTTTTCACCTTTGAGCTTGAGGCTCTGCAAGGTGGTCAGGGTAATGTCTGGCATGAAAAGGGTCCTCGTTCAGGCGCTTGGAAACAGCGAGTTACGCGCGTGAGTCTTCGTTATTCAGGCGCACCGTCTTGAGAGCAGTGCTTATAAGGCCTGGATTGCGCCCTTCAGCGCCGGGTTGGCGGCAGCGGGACGCCTATAGTCGTGAGGAGGACACGGGAAGTCAATTGGATGTGTTACCGCATTGTTACGATGGCGGTGTTACCGCTGTTACTGACGCGATTCAGCAACGGGGAGCCGTTCCAGGCCGACAAACGGGCAGGCTTCAAGCAGGGCACTGAGGCGCTTTCCATC
Source organism: Pseudomonas sp. NFX5 (assembly GCF_049132125.1). Taxonomy (NCBI): domain Bacteria; kingdom Pseudomonadati; phylum Pseudomonadota; class Gammaproteobacteria; order Pseudomonadales; family Pseudomonadaceae; genus Pseudomonas; species Pseudomonas sp. NFX5. Next base: position 26,853 of record NZ_JAFMZG010000014.1, on the reverse strand, counting down.
CGGCAATTGCAATGCGGCAGGCGCCAGTTCGGCCAATGGGTACAACACAAACGCACGCAGGTGCATCTGGTAATGGGGCACCTTCAGGCGCGGTTCGTCGATCAGGCGATCGCCAAACAGCAGAATGTCCAGGTCAAGGGTGCGAGGGCCCCAACGCTCCAGGCGCTCGCGGCCCTGATCGTTTTCGATGGCTTGCAGCGCATCCAGCAGGTCAAGTGGCGCAAGGCGGCTGTCTAGGGCGGCAACCGCGTTGGTGTAGCGCGGTTGGCCCGGTAGCAGCGAATCACTTTGGTAAAAGGCGGAAACGCCGGCGACGCAAGTGTCTGGCAATTGTGCCAACGCCTCGACAGCGCTGCGCAATTGTTGATCCGGGGCAGCCAGGTTGCTGCCCATGCCGATGTAGATGCGTTCCACGTTTATTCGCCCGCGGCGCCCGAGGCATCGGCCGCACTGCGTTTACGCTTGGTGCCGCTGCGACGACGCTTCTTCGGCCCTGCGCCTTCGCCATCACCCTTGCTGCCGAGGTCGCGAATCATATCGCGGCGTTGGCTGTCATTGGCATCCTGATAGTCGGTCCACCATTCGCCCAGGCCGTCGGTCTGCTCACCGGCGCTTTCGCGCAGCAGCAGGAAGTCGTAGCCGGCACGGAAGCGCGGGTTGTCCAGCAGCAGGTCGGCTCGCTTGCCGCTGCGGCGCGGCAGGCGTTCCTGCATGTCCCAGATCTCGCGGATCGGCATCGTGAAACGTTTCGGGATAGCAATGCGCTGGCACTGTTCGGCGATCAGCTCGTGAGCGGCTTCCTGCATGGCCGGGATCGGCGGCATGCCACGCTCCTGCAGACGCAGTACGCGCTTGGGCAGGGCCGGCCACAACAGGGCGGCAAACAGGAACGCCGGCGTGACCGGTTTGTTCTGCTTGATGCGCAGGTCGGTATTGATCAAGGCTTCGCTGATCAGCGTGTGGGTATAAGTCGGGTTGTACTCCAGTGCTTCGGCGCTGGCCGGAAACAGTGGGTCGAACAACTGCAGGTCGACCAGCATTTCGAAGGTGTCGGCGGCGTAGCCGGAGAGGAACAGCTTGAGCACTTCTTCGAACAGACGCGCGGACGGGATTTCCCGCAGCATCGGTGCCAGCTCGCGTATCGGTGCGGCGGTGTGCTTTTCGATGCCGAAGTTGAGCTTGGCGGCGAAGCGCACGGCCCGCAGCATGCGCACCGGGTCTTCCTGATAGCGCTGCGTCGGGTCGCCGATCAGGCGGATCAGGTTATTGCGGATGTCGTGTACGCCATTGGCGTAATCGAGGATGCGTTCGCTGACCGGATCGTAATAGAGGGCATTGATGGTGAAGTCGCGGCGCTGCGCGTCTTCTTCCAGGGTGCCGTAGACGTTGTCGCGCAGGATACGCCCGCTCTCGTTGCGGGAAGACTGATTGGTATCTTCCTCTTCATCGTTTTGCGGGTGGCCGGCACGGAAGGTCGCGACCTCGATGATTTCGCGACCAAAATGGATATGCACCAGCTTGAAGCGGCGACCGATGATTCGCGCATTGCGAAACTCGGCACGCACTTGCTCAGGCGTGGCACTGGTGGCGACGTCGAAATCCTTAGGCGTGATATTGAGCAGCATGTCGCGTACGCAACCGCCCACCAAGTAGGCCTGGTAACCGGCGTTCTGCAACCGTTCGACGATATTCACCGCATAACGGCTGAATTGAGCGCGCTGCAACGAATGCTGGCTGCTGTTGAGCACTTCAGGCGTGCTGCGTTTGTGTTGCGTACGACGCAAGGGAGAACGGAATGACTGGAACAACTTCTTCAGCATGGGATGCACTGTTTGAAGGAATGTTCGGCCATAACGAAGAATGACCGCATGATGGGCGGGGATTCTAGCATTTAGTCAGGGGATGGTGTAGGAACAAGCTTCGGCGTTGCGCCATAAGCCTTAAATCGTCAAATCCCGGAAACTACAAGGGGAGCCGAAGCTCCCCCAGAAGTAGTTGCGTGCTCTATTTTTATTATTGATTTCGGGCTTCTTGTTTTTGTTGATCGCCCTCGCCATGAAGCTTCACCTTCATGACACTCCCAATCGGGAGTCAAGAGCAAACGGATTGCTTTGGTCGCTGTGTTGCTGATCTACGATCCAACCAGTTCAGGCTCTGCCTTAGGGCAGTTTTTGTTGTTCTCGGCCTGGTTGCGGGGCAAGCCCCAAATGCAACGCCTCTCCAAAAGAATCAGTTAGCTGCGCCTCCGCCGTGTTGTTTTTGTTATGCGTGAGTCGATTCGTCTTATTTTTATTGTCTTGTACAAAGCTTGTTATTGTTTTTGTACTAAGCATATAGCAGGGTGCGTGCCAACTTTTGCGTCGCCCAGCAAAACCGGGGGGTTGAGGTGGTTTTTGGTTTTTGAAGGGCGAAAAAAAGCCGGGGCTTCGTTACCGTAAGCCCCGGCTTTTGTTACGCGAAATATCCGCGGTAACAGTTTTTTCACATCGGAGGGTGTTACCTGTGGGGGCGCACCCTCAGCTTTCGCTGGCCACCCCGGTCTTGCGCCGTGGAATGCCCAGGCGCTGGCGGCGTTCCCACAGGCACTTACGGCTCACGCCCAGCTTGCGTGCCAACTCGGTCTCGGTCATGTGGTCCTGGTGCTCCAGGACGAAATGCTGGAAATAGTCTTCCAGTGACAAATCTTCCGTCGGCTCATGGCTGGTATTGCTGGCGCCGCCCTGTGTCGGGACCAGGCCGATGAAGTCGTCATCCTCCAAGTCACTGAGTTCAATATCGATACCCAGCAGCTCGGCGGAAATTTCCGGGCTTTCCGACAGGATCACCGCACGCTCGACCGCATTCTCCAGTTCCCGCACGTTACCCGGCCACGAGTAATGCCGAATCGCCTGCTCGGCGTCGGGCGCGAACGTCAGGTCGGTACGGTTGATACGTGCACTCTGGCGCAGCAGGAATGCGTTGGCGATCTCATTCACGTCGGCACCGCGCTCACGCAGGGCCGGCAATTTGAGCGCGATCACGTGCAGGCGGTAATACAAGTCTTCACGGAACTGACCGATCTTGGCCAGGCTCTTCAGGTCGCGGTGGGTGGCCGCGATCAGGCGTACGTCAACCTTCTGCGATTGCACCGAGCCTACACGGCGAATCTCACCTTCCTGCAGCACACGCAGCAGTCGCGCCTGGGCCTCCAGCGGCAACTCACCGATTTCATCAAGGAACAGCGTACCGCCGTCCGCCGCTTCCACCAGGCCCGCACGCCCAGCGCTGGCGCCGGTAAACGCGCCTTTCTCGTGGCCGAACAGTTCGGACTCGATCAGGGATTCGGGGATCGCCGCACAGTTCACCGAAATCATCGGCGCCTTGGCGCGTTTGGACAGGTTGTGCAGGGCGCGGGCCACCAGTTCTTTACCGGTGCCTGACTCGCCCTGGATCAGTACATTTGAGTCGGTGGGCGCGACTTTACGGATCTTGCCGTACAGGTCCTGCATCGGCGGGCAGGAGCCAATGATGCCGATCTCGCCGTTGCTGTTGTCGACCCCCGGTTTGTCGGTGCCGTTGGTCGCCTTGCCGGCGGGGCGCTGTTCGGCAGGCGCGCTGCTGGCTGACTGGCGGTCACGCAGGATGCGGGCCACGGCCTGGAGCATTTCATCGTGGTCAAACGGCTTGGCGATGTAGTCCACCGCACCCATTTTCATGGAATCAACCGCCGAGCGCAGGCTGGCGTAGCTGGTCATGATCAGCACCGGAGTGCCCTGGCCAAGCTTGATCAGCTCGGTGCCCGGTGCGCCGGGCAGGCGCAGGTCGCTGACAATCAGGTCGAACGTGGGGATGCTGAAACGCTCTTGTGCTTCCTGCACCGAGCCGGCTTCGCTGACCTGGTACTGATTACGTTCAAGCAGGCGACGCAAGGCAGAGCGGATAATGGTTTCGTCTTCGACGATCAAAATGTGCGGCATTGATTCAATTCTCTCGACGGTCTCAGTTCACAGCGGACGTCGCTTCGACATGACGCGGCAAGGTCACCCGAATACGGGTGCCGCGTTGGCTTTCGGTGTCAGCCGGGCTGTCGATGGTGATTTGTCCATAATGCTCTTCAACGATGGAATAGACCAGTGCAAGGCCCAGACCGGTACCTTCACCCGGGTCCTTGGTGGTGAAGAAGGGTTCGAACAATCGGTCCATGATGTTCTGTGGAATGCCGCTGCCTTCATCTTCGACGATCAAATCGACGGTATGTTCGAAAGCCTCGGTCTTGACGCGTACCGCACCACCGGCCGGGGTTGCGTCACGGGCGTTGGACAGCAGGTTGATCAGCACTTGGGCCAGGCGTTGTGAGTCGCCGTCGACCCAATGGTCGGGGTCGCACAAGTTGAAGAACTGTACTTCGAAATTGCGCCGGTTCAAGGCGAGCAGCCCAATGGCATCCTGGGCCACTTCGGCCAGGCACACGGCCTCATCCAGATTCTGATGGCCGCCGGCATGGGCAAAACTCATCAGCGACTGCACGATGCGCGAGACGCGCTTGGTCTGTTCGAGGATCTGCCCGCTGATTTCGATGATTTCGCCGTCCTCCTCACGCTCTTCCCGCAGGTTTTGCGCGAGGCAGGCGATACCGGTGATCGGGTTGCCGATTTCGTGGGCCACGCCCGCTGCCAGGCGACCAATGCTGGCCAGGCGCTCGGAGTGCACCAGCTTGTCTTCGAGCATCTGGGTTTCAGTCAGGTCTTCGACCAGCAGCACCAGGCCGCTGTTACCGGGAGCCAACGGTTCATCGATCGCGGCTTTGTGCAGGTTGAGCCAGCGGGTCTGGCCGTCGAGGGCCAGGTGTTGCTTGTGCAAATGCTCGTCGGGCAGGTTGATAAAACCCTGGAGCAGTTCTTTCCACGGATCGCCCAGGGTATTCAGGCGCGAGCCCACCACCCGTTGCGCGGCGATGCCGGTGAGTTCTTCCATGGCCTTGTTCCACATCAGGATCTCCTGATCCTTGGCCAGGGAACACACGCCCATCGGCAGTTCCTGCAGGGTCTGGCGGTGGTAGCGGCGCAGGGCGTCGAGTTCGGCCGCCAGGCCGGTGAGGCGTGAGTGGTAATCCTCCAGCCGGCTTTCGATGAAATGGATGTCCTCGGTGACGTAGTTTTCGCCGCCGGCCTTGTAGGGCAGGAAGGTTTCCACCATGTCCTGGGACACGCTGGGGCCCATCAGGCCGGACAGGTTGGCTTCGATGCGGTCGCGCAGGCGACGCAGCGCATATGGGCGGCGCTCGTCAAAGGGCAGGTACAGATCGCGCAGCGCCTGCTCGACTTCCTTTTGCGCAGCCTTGGCACCCAAGGGCTTGGCCAGTTGCGTGGCGAACTCCTGGGGCGAGGCCGCGTGCAGTTCGCGGCGTTGCGGTCGACGCACGTTATCCACCGCGCACGCCTCGGCGGCGCTGGTCTCTTCCGGGCTGGCGTTGGTGAACAGCGATATCAGGGTGAACATCAGTACGTTGGCGGCCAGCGAGGCAATCGCCGCCATGTGCCAGCTGGTGTCGTCCAGCACGTAGATCATGTTCAGCAGCGGAATGTAGAAACCCTGCAGGTTGCCGACCAACGGCAGTAGCATGGTGACGATCCATACCAGGATCCCGGCCAGCAGCCCGGCGATAAACCCACGGCGGTTGGCGGTCGGCCAGTACAGCACCGACAGCACTCCCGGCAGGAACTGCAAGGTGGCGACAAACGCGACAATGCCCAGGTTGGCCAGGTCCTGCCCGGCGCCGAGCAACAGGTAGAACCCGTAGCCGGCCATGATGATCGCGACGATGAGTGCGCGGCGCGTCCATTTCAGCCAGCGGTAGATATTGCCTTCGGCGGGCGGCTGGTACAGCGGCAGCACCAGGTGATTGAGGGCCATGCCCGATAGAGCCAGCGTCGTGACGATAATCAGCCCGCTGGCAGCAGACAAGCCGCCCACATACGCCAGCAGCGCCAACGCCGGGCTATTGGCGGCGATACCGATACCCAGGGTGAAATACTCGGGGTTGGTGGTGGCCCCCAGTTTCAGGCCGGCCCAGAGGATCAGCGGCACCGCAAGGCTCATCAACAGCAGGAACAGCGGCAAGCCCCAGCTGGCGCTGACCAGCGAGCGCGGGTTGAGGTTCTCGGTGAAGGTCATGTGGTACATGTGGGGCATTACGATCGCCGAGGCGAAGAACACCAGCAACAGTGTGCGCCATGGGCCTTCCTGCAACGGCGTGTGCAGGGCGGCGAGGGCGGTCTGGTTTTGCAGCAGCCACAGCTCCAGCTGTTGCGGGCCGTCGAACACGCCATAGAGCGCGTAGAGACCGACGCCGCCGATGGCGATCAGCTTGATCACCGATTCGAACGCAATCGCAAATACCAGCCCTTCGTGTTTCTCGCGGGTGGCGATGTGACGTGAGCCGAAGAAAATCGTGAACAGGCTGATCAGCGCACAGAACGCCAGGGCGACCCGGTGTTGCACCGGCTCGCGGGTCAGGATGCTGATGGAGTCGGCCACCGCCTGGATCTGCAGGGCCAGCAAGGGCAGCACGCCGATCAGCATGAACACCGTAGTCAATGCCCCGGCCCACGTGCTGCGGAAGCGGAAGGCGAACAGGTCGGCCAGTGACGACAACTGATAGGTGCGAGTAATTTTCAGGATCGGGTACAGCAGCACCGGTGCCAGCAGGAACGCGCCGGACACACCCAGGTAGCTGGAGAGAAAGCCGTAGCCGTATTGATAGGCCAGGCCGACGGTGCCATAGAACGCCCAGGCGCTGGCGTACACGCCGAGGGACAAGGTGTAGGTCAACGGATGGCGAATGATCGCCCGCGGAATCATTCCGCGCTCACTGATCCAGGCGACGCCGAACAGTGCCGCCAGGTAAGCGGCGCTGATCAGCAGCATCTGGGTGAGGCTAAAGCTCATCGGCATCTTTTTGGCTCTGCAGGATGAAGGTCACGACGATCAGGATCAGCCACAGCAGATAGGGGCGATACCAGGCGCCCGTGGCGTCGATCCACCAATCCATGATGGCGGGGGAAAACAAGTAGATCCCGACGACCAGCAGCAGGACCAATCGATAGATGTACATGTTGGCCTCTGATTAAAAAACTGCGGCGATGGTAACGGATGGCTGGCAGGCTGCAAGCGCCTTCAGCGTAATTGCGCTTCGGCCAGGGTCAGTGTGCGCGGGATCCTGCTGGCATCCCAGTGCACAATGCCCCAATCCAGCAACTCCCGTGGGCTGGCATGAAGCAGTTCGTCGCCAGGCTGCTGGCCAAGGGCGCGCAGGGCTCTCAATAGCAGCGGCGTGGCCTGGTCGGGATGCAGCGGCGGGGAACGATAGGACTTGCCCAACTTGTTACCGTCTGGCTGGACGATCAACGGTACGTGCAGATAGCGCGGCTGGCGCAGGCCCAGCAACTCCTGCAGGTACAGCTGGCGTGGCGTGGAGTCGAGCAGGTCGGCGCCGCGCACGATATCGGTAACCCCTTGCCAGGCATCGTCGAGCACCACGGCCAGTTGGTAGGCGTAGAGGCCATCGCGGCGACGGATGACGAAGTCGCCGACGTCACGGCCCAGGTGTTGTCGGAATTCTCCTTGTACGCGGTCAGTAAAGTGGTACTCCAGCTCGGGAACACGCAGGCGGATGGCGGCGTCCTGCTGGTCGTGACCGGCATTTCGGCACAGGCCTGGGTAAATCCCGTCGTAGGGCTCCAATTGTTTACGTGAACAGGTACAGGCGTAGGCCAGGCCGTGGTTGAACATATCGTTCAGTACCTTGGCGTAGGCGTCCTGCCGCTCGCTTTGTCGGACCAGTTCGCCATCCCACTCAAAGCCGTAGCTCTCCAGGGCATGCAGGATTGCCACCTGGGCGCCGGGCTCTTCGCGGGGCGGGTCGAGGTCTTCCATGCGCATCAGCCAGCGGCCGCGATTGGCGCGGGCGTCGAGGTAGGAGGCGAGGGCGGCGACCAGGGAACCGAAGTGCAGATGGCCGCTGGGCGTGGGGGCGAAACGCCCGATATAGGTAGAGGCAGTCATGGGCCGGATACTACTGGAAAATCGGTAAATCCCAGAAACAAAAATGGGGCGTTTCCACGCCCCATTCGTTCAGCTCGGCTGGATCACTTGCCGACCTGTTTTTCCTTGATTTCAGCCAAGGTCTTGCAGTCTACGCAGAGGTCCGCAGTAGGGCGGGCTTCCAGGCGACGGATACCGATCTCGACACCGCAGGATTCGCACCAGCCGTATTCTTCGTCTTCGATCAGTTGCAACGTCTTGTCGATTTTCTTGATCAGCTTGCGCTCGCGATCGCGGGCGCGCAGTTCGAGGGCGAACTCTTCTTCCTGGCTGGCACGATCTGCCGGGTCCGGGAAGTTGGCCGCTTCATCCTTCATATGGTCAACCGTGCGGTCGACTTCCTGCATCAAGTCCTGCTTCCACTGCTTCAGGATTTTGGAGAAGTGCTCGCGCATGGGCTTGCCCATGTATTCCTCACCCTTCGATTCAACGTAGGGTTGGAAGCCGCTGATGCTCTGTTGCTTTGCTTGGGTGGACATGAATAGACCGCCTCTCACTCTTCTAATCCATTGCGCAGGATTGCAACGTTACCGACACCTGCCGGCCCTGCGGCTGCAAGCGGGCGAACTTACCAGATAGATTCAGGGTGCGCCACTCCCGGTTGTCGACGCCCGTCACGCAGGGGTTGCCAACTGCAGCAGCCCGCTGTGGCTGGGTATGCATCGTCTCGAATGTTGATTTTAGTCGTTTTGCAAGCGCTTGCCGGGTTCATCTTGGACGGCCAGGCAGGCAATAGAGCATGTTTTACCGCGAGGGTTCGGTAGAATCCTGATTTTGTCCTCACCGTTAAGGAAGGCTAATGGCTCAGCCCTACAGTGCGCGCAGTCGCGCTATCGAACCTTTTCATGTCATGGCGTTGCTGGCGCGAGCCAATGAGCTGCAAGCGGCAGGCCATGATGTGATCCACCTGGAGATCGGCGAGCCGGATTTCACCACGGCCGAGCCGATCATCCAGGCCGGCCAGGCGGCGTTGGCCAATGGCAAGACCCGCTATACCGCGGCCCGTGGCCTGCCGGAATTGCGTGAAGCCATCAGCGGTTTCTACCAGCAGCGCTACGGATTGAACGTCGATCCCGAGCGTATCCTGATCACTCCCGGGGGCTCCGGCGCACTGTTGTTGGCCAGCAGCCTGTTGGTGGACCCCGGCAAGCATTGGCTGCTGGCAGACCCGGGTTACCCGTGTAACCGGCACTTCCTGCGCCTGGTGGAAGGTGCCGCGCAACTGGTGCCGGTAGGCCCTGAAGTGCGTTATCAACTGACCGCTGACCTAGTGGCCAGACACTGGGATCAGGACAGCGTGGGCGCGTTGGTTGCCTCCCCGGCGAATCCCACCGGCACGATCCTCACGCGCGATGAATTAGCCGGGCTTTCCGACGCAATCAAGGCGCGTAACGGCCATTTGGTGGTGGATGAGATCTATCACGGCCTGACCTACGGCACTGACGCCGCCAGCGTGCTGGAGGTCGACGATGAGGCCTTCGTCCTGAATAGTTTTTCGAAGTATTTCGGCATGACCGGCTGGCGCCTGGGCTGGCTGGTGGCGCCGCCGGCTGCGGTCGGCGACCTGGAAAAACTGGCGCAAAATCTGTATATCAGCGCGCCCAGCATGGCCCAGTATGCCGCGCTCGCCTGCTTTACCCCGCAAACCCTGAGCATTCTGGAGGAGCGCCGTGCCGAATTTGGCCGGCGTCGCGACTTCCTGCTGCCCGCTTTGCGCGAGTTGGGCTTCGGGATTGCCGTAGAGCCGGAAGGTGCGTTCTATTTGTACGCCGATATCAGTGCGTTCGGCGCAGATGCCTTCGCATTTTGTCGTCATTTCCTCGAAACCGAGCATGTCGCATTCACACCCGGTCTGGATTTTGGTCGCTATCAAGCGGGTCATCATGTGCGCTTTGCCTACACGCAAAACCTTGATCGGCTACAGGAGGCGGTGGAACGAATCCAGCGTGGCCTGCGGAGCTGGCAAGGCTGATGCGCTTTTATCCTCCCCTCGAAGAAGGCCGGCTGATTCGCCGCTATAAGCGCTTTCTCACCGATATCGAAACCGTTACCGGCGAGTTGTTGACTATTCACTGCCCAAATACCGGTTCGATGCTCAACTGCATGGTGGAAGGCGGGCAGGTCTGGTTCAGTCGCTCCAATGACCCCAAGCGCAAGTTGCCCGGCACCTGGGAAATTGCCGAAACGCCCCAGGGCCGCTTGGCGTGCGTTAACACGGCACGCGCCAATCCGTTGGTCGAGGAGGCGTTGCGCGCTGGCGTGATCACTGAACTCAACGGTTTCACCGCGTTGAAGCGGGAAGTGCCTTACGGCCAGGAGAAAAGCCGCATCGACTTTCGTCTCGAATATCCCGACGGCGCGGCGTATGTGGAAGTCAAAAGTGTCACGCTGGGGTTTGATGACACCCGGGTTGCTGCCTTCCCCGATGCGGTGACCCAGCGTGGCGCCAAGCACCTGCGGGAACTGGCGCATCTGGCGCGTGAAGGTGTGCGGGCGGTGCAATTGTATTGCGTCAACCTCTCGGGGATTGACGCGGTACGTCCGGCGCTGGAAATCGATGCCGCCTATGGTGCGGCCTTGCGCGAAGCTAAAGCTGCCGGGGTGGAAGTGTTGGCGTATGGGGTGCGCGTGACATCCGAGGAGATTTGCGTGGACCGTCGGTTAGACGTGCTGCTCGACTAGAGATCCACCCACAGGCCCTGTGCGTCTTCGCGACCGCGCAGGGCCTTGAGGCTTTTACCTGCGCATGGGCCGGCAATGCACTCGCCGCTTTCGATCAGGAACAGCGCGCCGTGGGTGGCGCATTGGATCAGGCTGGCGCTGTCGTCAAGGAACCGGTCGGGTTGCCACTCCAGTGGAATGCCGCGATGTGGGCAGCGGTTGATATAGAAGTAGGCGATGCCGTCCCGGCGTACCGCCAGCAGCGGCGTGCCATCCATCGTAAAACCGAGGCTGCTGTTGGGCGCGAGCGTGTCCGAGGGGCAGAGAAACTTCATTTCAATCCTTAAGTGCCTTGACGTTCAAATGCAAACAATTATCAAATGCAGGCTTCGCCCGTTAGCTGACTGGGTGCTCAGTTCGATGTCCGCCAGGGGTTATCTGTCACATCGATGAGTGCTCGAAAGGCCCTGCCCTTTGGAAGGAAACCCTGTTATGCGCCTGAGTGCCAGCGCTATTGCGCTTGTTGTCGGACTGCTGTTCAACCATGGGGCGCAAGCCTCTGAACTGCCACAACGCTGGGTGAGTGCCGGTGGGGCGCTGTCGGAATGGGTTACGGCGTTGGGCGGTGAGCCGAAGTTGGTCGGCGTGGACACCACCAGCCAGCATCCTGAATCGCTCAAGGCGTTGCCAAGTATCGGCTATCAGCGGCAATTGTCGGCCGAAGGCATTCTCAGCCTGCGCCCACAGGTGCTGGTGGGGACTGAAGAGATGGGGCCGCCACCGGTGCTGGCGCAGATTCGCAGTGCAGGTGTCCAGGTCGAGATGTTCTCGGCGCAGCCGGATTTGCCGACCTTGAAGGGTAATCTTCAGCACCTGGGCAAGTTGCTGGGAGATGAGGCTAAGGCCAGTGTATTGTTTACCGGATATGAACGGGCCCTTGATCAGCAGAAAAGCTGGGTCGCCAAGGCGCAGGCCGCGCAGAAGGCACCGGGCGTGTTACTGCTGATCGGTCATGCTGGCGGCAAGCCACTGATTGCCGGTAAGGACACCGCGGGCGATTGGGTGGTGCAGCAGGCGGGCGGGCATAACCTGGCTACCCACAGCGGGTACAAGCCGTTTTCGGCGGAGTCGTTGGCAGGGTTGAGCCCGGATGTGCTGGTGTTTGCCGATCGTGCCCTTACCGGAGACGCGGCGCGCGCGGCGTTGTTCAAGGAGAATCCGATCCTGGCTTCGACGCCGGCGGCCAAGCGTGGCCGCGTGTTCGAGCTTGACCCGACCCTGCTGGTTGGCGGGCTCGGGCCTCGTCTGCCGCAAAGTCTGGTGAAGCTCTCGGCCGGTTTTTACCCGTCACAGGCTAAACCTGCCCCATGACTACGCTGGTTAAGCCGAAAACGCTGTTCATCGGCCTGGCGCTGTTATGTCTGATGGCGACCTGGCTCTCGTTGGCACTGGGCCCGGTAAGCTTGCCGTTGCTGGATACACTCAAGGCGGCATTGCGCTTGATGGGCGTGCCGATAGAGGCGCAAGGCCTGGAGCAGGCTGAGTTGATCCTGGGGCAGATTCGTTTGCCGCGTACGTTGCTCGGTTTGGCGGTTGGCGGCGTATTGGCATTGTCCGGTGTGGCCATGCAAGGTTTGTTTCGTAACCCCCTGGCCGATCCGGGGTTGGTCGGGGTTTCCAGCGGGGCGGCACTGGGGGCGGCAATCGCCATTGTCGGCGGTGCGTTTTTTGGTGGGTTACCGGAGGCATTCGGGCCTTATGTGCTGTCGCTGTGCGCGTTTCTAGGCGGGCTGGGCGTGACCGCGCTGGTTTATCGGCTGGGGCGCCGTAACGGTCAGACCAATGTGGCGACGATGCTGCTTGCCGGCATTGCCCTCACCGCACTGGCAAGCTCGGCAGTGGGCCTGTTCACCTACCTGGCGGACGACGCCACCCTGCGCACCCTGACGTTCTGGAACCTTGGCAGCCTCAACGGCGCGAGCTATTCGCGGTTATGGCCCTTATTGCTGGTCAGTGCCGGTGTGGCGCTCTGGTTGCCGCGCCGGGCCAAGGCGTTGAATGCGCTGTTGCTCGGCGAATCCGAGGCCAATCACCTGGGAATTGATGTTGAAGGGCTCAAGCGCGAGTTGGTGTTCTGTACCGCATTAGGTGTAGGTGCTGCGGTGGCTGCGGCGGGCATGATTGGTTTTGTCGGGCTGGTGGTGCCGCATCTGGTCAGGTTGCTGGCCGGGCCTGATCACCGCGTGCTGTTGCCGGCGTCGATATTGGCGGGCGCGAGTTTGTTGCTGTTTGCCGACTTGGTTGCGCGACTGGCCTTGGCGCCGGCTGAATTGCCGATTGGTATCGTGACTGCGTTTATTGGTGCGCCGTTTTTTCTTTACCTGTTGTTACGGGGGCGTGCCTGATGCTGCGTGTTGAAGGCCTGCAGATCCGGCGTGGCCACAAGGTCGTGCTGGCGGACGTCACTCTGGAGTTGCTGCCGGGTGAAGTGATCGGTGTGCTGGGTCCCAATGGTGCGGGCAAGAGTACGTTGCTGGGGGCGTTGTGCGGCGAGTTGCACCCGGATCAGGGCAAGGTGTGGTTGGGGCAGCAGGCGTTGAAAGACTGGAGCGGACCGCAGCGCGCGCAACGGCTGGCGGTGTTGCCACAAACCTCGACCCTGGACTTCGCGTTCCGTGTCGAAGAGGTGGTCGGCATGGGCCGTTTGCCCCACCAGGCGGGGCGTGTGCGCGATGATGAAATTATCCACGCAGCCTTGCTGGCGGCGGATGTCGCACACTTGAAAGGTCGCAGTTACTTGGCGCTGTCTGGTGGCGAGCGTCAACGTGTGCACTTGGCGCGGGTGCTGGCGCAACTATGGCCGGGTGAGGCGGGGCAGGCATTGCTGCTGGATGAGCCGACATCGATGCTGGACCCCCTGCATCAGCACACGACCCTGCAAGCGATCCGCCGCTTTGCCGATCGTGGTGCGGCGGTGCTGGTGATCCTCCATGACCTGAACCTGGCCGCGCGCTACTGTGATCGCATTTTGCTGCTGGAGCAGGGCCGTCCCCACGCGTTGGATACACCGGCGCAGGTGCTGCGGCCCGAGCCGCTTAAGGCCGTGTTTGGTTTGGAAGTATTGGTTCAGCCGCACCCGGAGCGGGGCCACCCGTTAATCATTGCTCGCTGAGGCGTGCTTTTTCACAGGCAAAAAAAGACCCGGCAAAAGCCGGGTCAAATAACCGTGATTAGCCTGATGAGGAGATAATCTGAGAGTCCGAACCAATGGTCTTTCAGTTATCGGCTGATCTCGCGACCAGTTGTGATAATCATAACGATTCTCATTTGAGAGTCAACAGTTGTTTTTGAAGGATCTGCGTTTTTCCTCAAACGTCCGTTCGAAGTGCGCATAAACATTGGGCCTTGCTGACGATCTAGCTCTTCTGGCGCGCTGAAATGGCATCCAGCTGGCGGTTCAACGCCTCCTTACGCTCGACCGGAATGTCATTCCAGTGCACGTCCATCAGGGCCCCTTCGATCGCATAGAGCAACACTTTTGATGCGCGAAACCCGCGAGTCCTGACGGCTCGATACGCATCGACCGCTCCCAGGCGGCGCAAGTCGGATGCACTGTGGATGCCCACCGCATGCAGCCACTGCGCTGACGTCTTGCCGAGGTTTTTCAGGTGTTGCAGCTCATCGTTCATCAAGCCTCCTTGCGACGGCCGAATGGTGCGGTGGGTATCGTGACCAGGCAGGCCTGAACAGCAGTGTAGCGCTCAGTAGGAAAAGCGTAGTTCTTTGGTCCGAAACGGCCAAAAAGCTTATAAGAATGGCGCGGGGATTTTGACGCGGGGCAGGCGTGAAGCACCCGCTACGCGTTGCGCGTAGTCGGGCTTGGATCGAATCTTACTTGGTGCGGTAGCGCAGTCGCGTGCCGAAATTGACCGACATGAGGATCTCATCGGCAGTCAATTCAGGCGGGAAGTAGGTGCCCGAAATCTGCGCATGGGCCAGGCTGGCGCCTTCCAGTGAGCAGTCGCGCAAATCCAGGCCGCGCAAGTCGGCGGAGCGGAAATACGCGTCGGTGAAGTCCACGCCGGTGGCGTTCAGGTCGCGCAGGTCCAGTCCACGGAAGTCGCCACCACGCATGTCGATAATGCCGCCTGCAGGGCGTTCCTGGTTGAAACCACGGATATCGTCTTTATGCAGGAGTGCGTAGAGCGGTGTATCTAGAAGCTTGGGCTGACTCATGAAAACGACTCCTGTTGGAATTATGACGCCATTATAGTGCCACTATTTCTTGGGCGTGCGTCCAAGTAGACGACACGCCCAAGAAATTTTTCTTACAGACCTGGCAGGCGCTGGCGAATTTGTGCGACCAACGCATCGAGGGTCCCGCTTTGATTGGTCTCGACGCGTTTACTCAGTAACAGTTCTTCAGCGGTCAGTGGGTCACGGTTGGCCTGTTGTTCTTCGATAACGCTCAGGGTCGCGTCGGATGGATCGTTTTTGTCGGCCTGACGTTGCGCCAACCAACTGGTGATAACCGCCTGTGGCGCGTTGCAGTCCAGGATCAGGAAAGGCGCCCCCGTGGCTTCGGCCACTTTGGCTGCGGCGTCGCGTTGTTCGCGTTTGAGGAAGGTGGCATCCAGTACTACCGGGAAGCCGGCGCGCAGCACGGTATCCGCGATGTCATTCAAGCGAGCGTAGGTCCTGGCGCTGGCGTCGGACGCATAGATGCCGGCCTGGGGCGTGTTTTCCACCTGCTGCGCGCCGAACATGCGCTTGCGCTCCACGTCCGAGCGCAGGCGTACAGCGCCCAATGCTTCCACCAGGCGCATGGCCACGTGGCTTTTGCCCACTGCCGAGACGCCATGGGTAATTGCCAGGAAGCGCGATGGAATGGTGCTGTAGCTTTCCGCCAGGTTGGCGTAGTTGCGGTATTGGCGCAGGGTGGTGGCGCGCTGTACCGGGCTTGCCTCGCTCGGCATGCTGAACAGCGACACCTTGGCACGCACCAGGGCGCGGTAGGCTTTGTAGAAGTTCAGCACTTCAAGGCCCTGATAGTCACCGGTCAGTTCCAGGTACTGGCTGATAAAGCGCCGCGCCAGGGACTTGAGGCCGCGGTCTTCTAGGTCCATGGCCAGGAAAGCGGTGTCGGCGTACACATCGGTGAAGCGAAACGGCTCGTTGAACTCGATGCAGTCGAAGATCACCACGTTGCCGTCAATCAAGGTGGCGTTGCCGAGGTGGATATCACCGTGGCACTCGCGGGTGAAACCGTCGAGCTTGCGCTGTGCCAGCAGCGGTTTCAGGCGCTCGAAGCTGCTTTCGGCCCAGGCTTGCAGGGCTTCCAGTTGAATCAGGTCGGCCTTGTCGCTGAGGAATGGACGGATCTGGTCGAAGTTCTGCCGTACCGGCGCCATCACTTCATCGGGGGTGCCGGCCGCGTGGTCCTGCGGCACTTTTGGTGCGGTGAGGTGAAAGCGTGCGATCTGCCTGGCCATTTCATCGATGTGCGTGGCGGTCAATTCGCCATTGGCCTGCAAAGTGCTGAGCAATTGGCTTTGCGGGAACTGACGCATCTTCAGGGCATATTCGATCACCGGGCCGTCGCCACCCAATTGTGGGGCTTCGGCTGTACCGGTAATCGGCAACACTTCCAGATACAGATCTGTGGTCAGGCGTTGGTTGAGGCGCAGTTCTTCGTTGCAGAAGTGCCCGCGTTTCTCCAGGTCGGTGAAGTCCAGGAACCCGAAGTTCATCGGTTTCTTCAATTTATAGGCATAGGGGCCGGTCAGGACCACCCATGAAATATGCGTTTCGATGACCTGGAACGCTTCAACCGGATGAGGGTACAAAGCCGGGTTTTGCAGGGCTGCGATCAGTGACTGGCTCACGGGCGATCCTTCAGAGTCGGGGGGAGATCATGGCGCGCATTATGGCTGCTACGGGCGGTCGTGCAAACCGCTGTCCGGCTCATGTTGATCATCAATAAAGTGCGTATAATCCGCCGCCATGACTCGAACCCGATCTCCCCGTTCCCGTAAAAAACCTCCTTCCCGCGGCCTGCGCCCGTGGCTTGGCTGGGCGCTCAAGCTCGGCCTTGTAGGCCTTGTGGTGCTCGCTGGCTTTGCGGTGTACCTCGACGCTGTGGTCCAGGAGAAGTTCTCCGGCAAGCGCTGGACTATCCCGGCCAAGGTGTACGCACGCCCGCTGGAACTGTTCACCGGCCAGAAGCTGAGCAAGGATGACTTCCTCACCGAACTCGACGCCCTGGGCTATCGACGCGAACCCGTGAGCAATGGTCCGGGGGCGGCTGCGGTCAGCGGCAACACCGTCGACCTCAATACTCGCGGTTTTCAGTTCTATGAAGGGCTGGAGAAAGCCCAGCCTGTGCGCGTGCGCTTCTCCGGCGACTACGTGGCCGAACTGTCGTCCCTCAACGGCTCGAAGTTGCCGGTGGTACGCCTTGAACCGCTGATGATCGGCGGGATTTACCCGAAGAACCTTGAAGATCGCATCCTGATCAAGCTTGATCAGGTGCCGCCGTATCTACTGGAAACGTTGGTGGCTGTAGAGGACCGCGACTTTTATAGTCACAGGGGCGTTTCGCCGAAGTCGATTGCCCGTGCCGTCTGGGTGAATACTTCCGGCGGCAGGATGACCCAGGGCGGCAGTACGCTGACCCAGCAGTTGGTGAAGAACTTCTACCTGACCAACGAGCGCAGCCTGACCCGTAAGCTCACCGAAGCCATGATGGCGATGCTGCTCGAGTTGCACTACAGCAAGCAGGAGATCCTTGAGGCGTACCTCAACGAGGTATTCGTCGGCCAGGATGGTCAGCGCGCGGTGCACGGCTTCGGTTTGGCCAGCCAGTTCTTCTTCGGTCAACCGCTGTCGGAGTTGAAGCTGCATCAAGTGGCCTTGTTGGTGGGCATGGTCAAGGGGCCTTCCTACTACAACCCGCGTCGTAATCCGGAGCGTGCGCTTGAGCGCCGTAACCTGGTGCTCGATGTGCTTGAACAGCAAGGCGTTGCCACGGCGGAACAAGTGGCCGCGGCGAAGAAAATGCCACTGGGTGTGACAACCCGCGGGAAGTTGGCGGACAGTTCATTCCCAGGCTTTATCGATCTGGTAAAGCG
Organism: Pseudomonas sp. NFX5; assembly: GCF_049132125.1. Lineage (NCBI taxonomy): Bacteria > Pseudomonadati > Pseudomonadota > Gammaproteobacteria > Pseudomonadales > Pseudomonadaceae > Pseudomonas > Pseudomonas sp. NFX5. The sequence goes on along the minus strand of NZ_JAFMZG010000014.1, from coordinate 8,980 downwards.
CCAGTTGCGTGAAGACTATCGCGACGAAGACTTGACCGAAGAAGGCCTGCGGATCTTCACCAGCTTCGACCCGATCCTGCAGATGAAGGCAGAAGCATCGGTCAACGACACCTTCAAGCGCCTGACGGGCCGTAAGGGCGCCGACGAAGTAGAAGCCGCCATGGTGGTGACCAACCCGGAAACCGGTGAAGTCCAGGCCATGATCGGCAGTCGCCAGGCCAGCTTTGCCGGTTTCAACCGCGCACTGGATGCCGTGCGGCCGATCGGCTCGCTGGTCAAGCCGGCGGTCTACCTGACGGCGCTGGAAAAACCGAGCAAATACACCCTCACCAGTTGGCTGTCGGATGACCCGCTGTCGGTCAAGGGGGGCGACGGCCAGGTCTGGACGCCGCAGAACTTTGATCGCCGCTCCCACGGCACGGTGTTCCTGTATCAGGGCTTGGCCCATTCCTACAACATTTCCACGTCCCGGCTCGGCTTGGAGGTTGGCGTGCCGAATGTCCTCAAGACACTGGCGCGCCTGGGCATCACCCGCGAATTCCCGGCTTTCCCGTCGATTCTGCTGGGGGCCGGTGCCATGACGCCGATTGAAGTGGCGACCATGTACCAGACCCTTGCCAACGGTGGCTTCAACACCCCTATGCGCGGGATCCGCAGTGTACTGACGGCGGAGGGGGAGCCGCTCAAGCGCTATCCGTTCCAGATTCAGCAACGCTTTGACGCGGGCTCCATCTATCTGATCCAGAACGCCATGCAACGTGTGATGCGTGAAGGTACCGGCAGCTCGGTCTATAAAGTCTTGCCTTCCAACCTGACACTGGCGGGCAAGACCGGTACCAGTAACGACTCGCGCGACAGTTGGTTCGCAGGTTTCGGCCAGGATGTGCTCGCCGTGGTATGGCTGGGCCGTGACGACAATGGCAAGACGCCGTTCACCGGTGCCACCGGCGCGCTGCAGGTCTGGACCAGTTTCATGCGCAAGGCCGACCCGCTGCCGTTGAACATGCCGCAGCCGGATAACATCGTGCAGGCCTGGATTGATCCGCATACCGGCCAGGGCTCCGATGCCAACTGTCCGGGCGCGGTGCAGATGCCGTATATTCGCGGCAGCGAACCACCAGCCGGTGCTGCGTGCGGTGGCGGAGCCCCTGCAGATGCGGAATCGGTGATGGATTGGGTCAAGGGCTGGATGAATTAAGCAAAGAGGGTTTCAAGTGAACAAGTGGTGGATTCCAGCTATTACAGCTCTGGCTTTGCTCGGCGGTTGCTCCAGCGTGCAGCGCGGCTCTATTCCTGTGGTGGATTCGAGTACAGCTGTCTCCAATAATGACCGTATCTCGGCCAATGGCGGTTTCCGCCAAACCGTGACCAACCGTCCGGCCCAGGCCAGGCCTCAGGCCGTGCCGCAGGATTCGGGTGTGGTCGTGATGGTGCCGGGCGGCGGTGCAGCTACCTCGGCGCCAATCAGTGCCGAGCCTTGGACGCCTGGGCCAAGCACCTCCGGGCCGATCGATGCCGCGCCGATGCAGACCGCGCCGATCAACCAGGGTACCTACACCATGCCGTCGACGCCGAGTGGCATTCCATCGTCCTCCAGCGCTGGCGGCTTGTCAGCCGACGAGCAATTGGACGGCCCGGTGCTGGCCTTGCTGACCACCGCGCAGCAACAGCAGGCGGGTGGTGACTTGAATGGTGCGTCATCCAGCCTTGAGCGTGCGCAACGTGTTGCTCCGCGCGAGCCGCAAGTGCTGTATCGCCTGGCCCAGGTACGCATGGCCCAGGGCGATGCGCCCCAGGCCGAACAATTTGCTCGTCGTGGTCTCACGCTGGCCAACGGTCGTCCCGACCTGCAAGCCAGCCTGTGGGCGTTGATCGGCGATGCGCGTGCAGCACAAGGTGACGCTGCCGGCGCTGCCCAGGCTCGGCAAAAAGCCAAGGTCAGCCTCTGATGGATGCACGGTTTCCCGCGATTGCCGAACAGTTATTGCTGATCGAGCGCGAATTGCGCGTGCAGGGCTGGTGGGATGAGGTGTTCCCAAGCGTCGAGGCGCTCAGCAGCGTCGAGCCGTTTGCGGTCGACACACTGGACTTCCACCAGTGGTTGCAATGGATCTTCCTGGTGCGCATGAAACAGATCCTCGAACAGGACCTGCCGTTGCCGAATGCTTCAGGCATTCTCGAAATGGCCGAGATGGTCTATGCCGATCGGCCGCGAGAGAGCCTTGGCTTGCGTAATGCGCTGAAAAAGTTCGATCAACTGATCGTCGACGCTCGTTAATTGCCTGGCTGCCGGTTTTTCCGGCAGTCTTGCGCACATTTCTACCGCTTGACGACATTCAGGCGAGTTTTATCCCTCCTCAAAGCCCTTTCTTCTACGTTCTCATGCGCTTAGTTGGAAAAAAGCGCAATTATTGCTTGACTTGAGAGGCCTGAAACAGAAGAATCCAAAGTCCGCTGTATCGGGACTGCCAGAAGCAGGCCCGCTCAGCAGATCATGAGGCGCACATCCGCGCCGACCTGTTACACCCGCAACGCGTTACCTCGCGCTGGGTGGGAAAAGCCCGCAACACTTGGGACGATCCCAATACTTGCTCAGTCAGTGCTGACGTAGTCGGCGACCACCGTCGCTCATGCTCTGTTGAGAAGTAAACCTATTAAGACCCGTCGGTTTTCAACGGACGGTATTCTGGCGTTTTAGAGGTGAACAACGTGGAGCTTTTATCTGGCGGTGAGATGCTCGTCCGCTTTTTGCGTGACGAAGGCGTCAACTATATCTACGGGTACCCAGGTGGTGCTCTGCTGCATGTTTACGACGCACTGTTCAAGGAACCGGCTGTTACCCACATCCTGGTTCGCCACGAACAGGCCGCGACCCATATGGCTGACGGTTATGCCCGTGCCACCGGTAAAGCCGGTGTGGTACTGGTAACCTCCGGCCCAGGCGCAACCAATGCCATTACTGGCATCGCGACTGCTTATATGGACTCCATCCCGATGGTGATCATTTCCGGCCAGGTGCCAAGCACCATGGTGGGGACCGATGCGTTCCAGGAAACCGACATGATCGGTATCTCCAGGCCGATAGTGAAACACAGCTTCATGATCAAGCATGCGTCGGAAATCCCGGACGTCATGAAAAAGGCCTTCTACCTCGCGCAGTCCGGTCGCCCGGGTCCAGTCGTGGTCGATATCCCGAAAGACATGACCAACCCGGCTGAAAAATTCGAATACGTTTTCCCGAAGAAAGCCAAGCTGCGTTCCTACAGCCCGGCCGTTCGTGGACACTCGGGGCAAATCCGCAAGGCGGCAGAAATGCTCCTGGCGGCCAAGCGTCCCGTGTTGTACTCAGGTGGTGGCGTGATCCTGGGCGGCGGTTCTGCACCGCTGACCGAACTGGCCAAGCTGCTCAACCTGCCGGTCACCAACACCCTGATGGGCCTCGGCGCATTCCCGGGTACGGACCGTCAGTTCGTGGGCATGCTGGGCATGCACGGCAGCTACACCGCCAACCTGACCATGCACCACGCCGACGTGATCCTGGCAGTGGGCGCGCGTTTTGATGACCGCGTGATCAATGGCGCGAGCAAGTTCTGCCCGAATGCCAAGATCATCCATATCGACATCGACCCGGCGTCCATCTCCAAGACCATCAAGGCCGATGTGCCGATCGTAGGTCCGGTAGAAAGTGTATTGACCGAAATGGTCGCTGCACTCAAGGACATCGGCGAGACGCCGAACAAGGAATCCGTTGCCAGCTGGTGGAAGCAGATCGACGAATGGCGTGGTGACCGTGGCCTGTTCCCTTACGACAAGGGCGACGGCAGCATCATCAAGCCACAAACCGTGATCGAGACCCTCTGCGAAGTGACCAAGGGCGACGCCTTTGTGACCTCCGATGTGGGCCAGCACCAGATGTTCGCCGCGCAGTACTACAAGTTCGACAAGCCTAACCGCTGGATCAACTCCGGTGGCCTGGGCACGATGGGCTTTGGTTTCCCGGCAGCCATGGGGGTGAAGCTGAGTTTCCCGGACGCTGACGTTGCCTGCGTCACTGGTGAAGGCAGCATTCAGATGAACATCCAGGAGCTGTCGACGTGCCTGCAGTACGGTCTTCCTGTGAAGATTGTCTGCTTGAACAACGGCGTGCTGGGCATGGTTCGTCAGTGGCAGGACATGAGCTACGGTAGCCGTCACTCCCATTCCTATATGGAATCGTTGCCGGATTTCATCAAATTGGTTGAGGCTTATGGCCACGTTGGCATTCGCATCACCGATCTGAAAGATCTGAAGCCGAAGATGGAAGAAGCGTTCGCCATGAAGGACCGCCTGGTGTTCATCGATATTCAGGTGGATACCAGTGAGCACGTCTACCCGATGCAGATCAAAGACGGCTCTATGCGCGACATGTGGCTGAACAAGACGGAGCGTACTTAATCATGCGGCACATTATCTCCCTGCTTCTGGAGAACGAACCCGGCGCTCTGTCTCGTGTTGTCGGCCTGTTTTCGCAACGCAACTACAACATCGAAAGCCTGACCGTGGCGCCGACCGAAGACCCGACTTTGTCGCGCCTGACGTTGACCACCGTGGGCCACGATGAGGTGATCGAGCAGATCACCAAGAACCTCAACAAGCTGATCGAAGTGGTCAAGCTGGTCGACCTGTCGGAAAGTGCCCACATCGAGCGCGAGCTGATGCTGGTCAAGGTCAAGGCTACGGGTGCCCAACGTGCCGAGATCAAGCGCACTACCGATATTTATCGCGGGCAGATCGTCGATGTGAGCGCCAGTGTTTATACCGTTCAACTGACCGGTACGAGCGACAAGCTGGACAGCTTCATCCAGTCGATCGGGACGGCCTCGATTCTGGAAACGGTACGCAGTGGTGTCACCGGGATTGCCCGTGGCGACAAAGTACTCAGCATCTAACCCAAATTAGCGAATGGCCTTACGGCCTGGATATATAGAGGAACCTCATGAAAGTTTATTACGATAAAGATTGTGACCTGTCGATCATCCAGGGCAAGAAAGTCGCCATCATCGGCTACGGCTCCCAGGGTCACGCGCAAGCCTGCAACCTGAAAGACTCCGGCGTTGACGTGACTGTTGGCCTGCGTAAAGGCTCGGCCACCGTTGCCAAGGCTGAAGCCCACGGCCTGAAAGTGACTGACGTTGCTTCTGCAGTTGCTGCCGCCGACCTGGTCATGATCCTGACCCCGGACGAGTTCCAGTCCGCGCTGTACAAGAACGAAATCGAGCCGAACATCAAGAAGGGCGCCACCCTGGCCTTCTCCCACGGCTTCGCGATCCACTACAACCAGGTTGTACCGCGCGCAGACCTCGACGTGATCATGATCGCGCCGAAGGCACCGGGCCACACCGTACGCTCCGAGTTCGTCAAAGGCGGTGGTATCCCTGACCTGATCGCGATCTACCAGGATGCTTCGGGCAACGCCAAGAACGTTGCGCTGTCTTACGCTGCTGGTGTGGGTGGCGGTCGTACCGGCATCATCGAAACCACCTTCAAGGACGAGACCGAAACCGACCTGTTCGGTGAGCAGGCCGTTCTGTGCGGCGGTACCGTTGAGCTGGTTAAAGCCGGTTTCGAAACCCTGGTTGAAGCTGGCTACGCGCCGGAAATGGCCTACTTCGAATGCCTGCACGAACTGAAGCTGATCGTTGACCTCATGTACGAAGGCGGTATCGCCAACATGAACTACTCGATCTCCAACAACGCCGAATACGGCGAGTACGTGACTGGCCCGGAAGTCATCAACGCCGAGTCCCGCCAAGCTATGCGCAACGCCCTGAAACGTATTCAGGACGGCGAGTACGCCAAAATGTTCATCAGCGAAGGTGCTACCGGCTACCCTTCGATGACCGCCAAGCGTCGTAACAACGCTGCTCACGGTATCGAAGTCATCGGCGAGCAACTGCGCTCCATGATGCCGTGGATCGGTGCCAACAAGATCGTCGACAAAGCCAAAAACTAAGTCGTACGTATCAACAGAAAACGCGGCTTAGGCCGCGTTTTTTCGTTTGAGGGGCGGGTTCTGGTATAAAGCTGCATCGTTTGCGGGCGAACACTCGCCGCAAGTATTGGTCGAATTTTTTTCACACCGTTGCAAGGTAAAGTCCATGAGCGAACGTCCCGAAGAGCCAAGCCAGGCTTCTGACGCCGAAAGCCTGCTACCGATCGATGAACATGTCGAAGAAGGGCATGACGCTGAAGGCCGTAAGGTCCGGCATCGTGGCATCTATTTGCTGCCCAATCTGTTCACTACGGCAAACCTGTTTGCCGGGTTCTATTCCATCATCAACTCAATGAGTGCCCAAAGCGCCCTGGCGGCGGGTGATGCGGCGAGCGCCAGCAAGTATTTCGGCTTTGCTGCCATCGCGATTTTCGTGGCCATGGTGCTGGATGGCCTTGATGGTCGTGTGGCGCGCATGACCAACACCCAAAGCGCCTTTGGTGCCGAGTATGACTCGCTATCGGACATGGTTGCCTTTGGTGTTGCACCTGCACTGCTGGCCTTCGCCTGGGCGCTGGGTGATATGGGTAAGGTTGGCTGGATGGTCGCCTTCATCTATGTTGCGGGTGCGGCGTTGCGCCTGGCTCGCTTCAATACCCAGGTGGGGACTGCTGACAAGCGTTACTTCATCGGTCTGGCCAGTCCGGCAGCGGCGGGCGTGGTGGCGGGTATCGTCTGGGCGTTCAGCGACTACGGCATCCAGGGTTCGAAAATGTCGTTCCTGGTGGCGTTGATGGTTGCTGCTGCCGGTATGCTGATGGTCAGCAATATCAAGTACAACAGCTTCAAGGAGCTTGACCTCAAGGGGCGCGTACCTTTCGTGGCGATCCTGGCAGTGGTACTGGTGTTTGCGGTGGTCTTCAGTGATCCTCCTCGGATTCTGCTGTTGGCCTTCCTGGTCTACGCCGCTTCGGGGCCGATTCAGTACTTGCTGCATATGCGCCGGGACAAAACGTTGCCTTAATGTAATTTCCCCCATACTCCGCAGTCTATTGGTGCATCAGTTCTCCAATGCTGCGGAGTTGCCATGTTAATCAAATTGCCCAAAGCGTCCGATTGCCAAGAATCGGATGTCACGCCTGAATCGTTCTACCTTTCTCGCCGTAGCTTGCTCGGTGGTGCGCTTGCCGGCATTGCTGCCAGCAGCCTGCCGCGTTGGGTCAGTGCTGACGAGGCCGCGCGTTATCCCGATGTTGAGCCTGGCAAGGCGCCCAATTGGTTTGCCGAAAAATTGCCGGCAACGAAATGGCAGGCGGTGACGGTCAAGGATGAGTCCATCACCCCCTTCAAGGACGCAACCCACTACAACAATTTCTATGAGTTTGGTACAGACAAGGGTGATCCTGCGAAAAATGCAGGCTCACTCAAGACCGAGCCCTGGAGTGTGGTGATCGATGGCGAGGTTGCAAAGCCGGGGCGTTACGCCCTTGAAGACTTCATGAAGCCCTATCAATTAGAAGAGCGGATCTACCGTTTACGCTGTGTCGAGGCGTGGTCGATGGTCATCCCGTGGATGGGTTTTCCGATCTCTGCCTTACTCAAGCAGGTTGAGCCGACCTCCAAGGCCAAATACATCCGCTTTGAAACCCTCCAGGATGCCAAGAGCATGCCTGGGCAGCGTTCGAGTTTTGGCTTGATTGACTGGCCTTATGTAGAAGGGCTGCGTCTGGATGAAGCGATGAACCCTTTGGCGATTCTTGCCGTTGGCATGTATGGGCGCGAGTTGCCCAATCAGAACGGTGCACCGTTGCGTCTGGTCGTACCTTGGAAGTACGGTTTCAAGAGCGTGAAATCCATCGTGCGTATCAGTCTTGTAAGCGAGCAGCCCAAAACCACTTGGCAGAGTATTGCGGCGGATGAGTATGGCTTCTATGCGAATGTGAACCCTACGGTGGATCATCCCCGCTGGACCCAGGCGCGGGAGCGTCGTCTGCCAAGTGGGCTGTTCAGTCCCAATGTGCGTGAGACGCAGATGTTCAATGGCTACTCGGATGAGGTCGCCTCTTTATATACAGGCCTCGATCTGCGGAAGAACTACTGATGCGTTACCCCATCTGGCGCATTGGCGTTTTTATAGCTGCGGCAGTGTGGCCGTTATTATGGCTGTATGAGGCATGGAGTTTTGCCTTGGGGCCGGATCCGGGCAAGGTGCTGGTTGATCGGCTTGGCCTGGGTACCCTGATCCTCTTGCTGATTACCCTTGGAATGACGCCGCTGCAGAAACTGAGCGGTTGGGCGGGGTGGATCGCGGTGCGCCGGCAGCTTGGATTGTGGTGCTTTGCCTATGTAGTGCTGCATTTGGCGGCTTACTGTGTGTTTGTCCTGGGGCTGGATTGGTCGCAATTGGGTGTGGAGCTGCGTAAGCGGCCCTACATTATTGTGGGGGCGCTGGGGTTCTTGTCTTTGTTGGTGTTGGCACTCACGTCGAATCGCTATAGCCAACGCCGACTGGGTAGTCGCTGGAAGAAGCTGCATCGGCTGGTGTATGTGATTCTTGGGCTTGGTCTGTTGCACATGCTGTGGATCGTGCGGGCTGATCTGAAGGAATGGGCTATCTATGCTTCTATAGGTGCGTTGCTTCTGGTACTGCGTGTACCGCCAGTGGCGCGCCGAATCCCCCGACGTATTACTAAAAAAGCAACCACTGCAACAAAAGCGTAATTAACGCTTGACCGCAGATTGTAGACGTCTATAATTCGCCCCACTTCCGGCGCAGTCGAAACGTAAAACTCCTTGGTAAACAACGAGTTATGCAGAATAAAGCAGCGGATTGCTTCAGTTCATCGAAGCCCAGAAGGCGTTGGTAGGGTCGTGTTGTTTGACGCTATTAACGATTCGATCTTCTCGGTCGAAAGCGGAGAAAAAGAGGTGTTGACAGCAGCGTGTAACGCTGTAGAATTCGCCTCCCGCTGACGAGAGATCGGAAGCGCAAGTGGTTGAAGTTGTTGA
>NZ_JAFMZG010000013.1:0-115943 GCF_049132125.1 Pseudomonas sp. NFX5 | reverse complement strand
GAAACGATGCATCGCCGATGGTAGTGTGGGGTTTCCCCATGTGAGAGTAGGTCATCGTCAAGATTAAATTCCGAAACCCCATTTGCGAAAGCAGATGGGGTTTTGTTTTGGGCGCTCGAAAAGTGCGAAGAGGCGCCTCGGGACGGGCTTCAGTGCTAAAGTCCATGCCCTCGATTTTGCTTTTCCCAAGGAAGCCGTTATGCCGGATGCGACGTCCCTCAGCGCTGGATTCATGGTGGTTCACGGCAACCGCTTGGACGAACTGCGCAGCCTGGTGGTGAGTTGGATGCGCCGTTATCCCCTGGCGCCTCTGGAAAACGAAATCGCCTTGGTACAAAGCAACGGCATTGCCCAGTGGCTCAAACTGGCCTTGGCTGAAGACCCGCAAGACGACGATATGGGAGGCTGCGGAATTGCCGCCGCCATTGATGTACAGCTCCCCGGCAGCTTCATGTGGCAGCTCTATCGCATGGTCCTGGGACGTGACGAAATCCCTCCAAAATCCCTGCTCGATAAAGCCCCGCTCACTTGGCGCCTGATGCGCCTGCTCCCGGAACTCATCGATCAACAGCACTTCGAGCCGTTGCAACGCTTCTTGACCCACGACTCCGACCTGCGCAAACGCTACCAACTGGCGGAACGACTGGCTGACCTGTTCGACCAATACCAGGTCTACCGCGCTGACTGGCTGGAAGACTGGGCTGCCGGCCGCCATCAATTGCGTAATGGTCGAGGCGAATCAAAGCCACTCAACCCTGCCAATTGTTGGCAAGCCGAGTTATGGCGCGCGCTGCTGTTGGACGTCGGTGAAGAGGGCATGGCCGAAAGCCGCGCCGGCGTGCACCAGCGCTTTATCGAACGTATCAATGCGCTTGAACAAGCACCGAAGGGATTGCCTTCCCGGGTGATTGTCTTCGGGATTTCCTCCCTACCCGCCCAAGCGCTTGAGGCGCTGGCCGGCCTGGCCCGTTTCAGCCAAGTCCTGCTGTGCGTGCACAACCCGTGTCGCCACCATTGGTCCGACATCGTGGCCGACAAAGACCTGCTGCGTAACGAATACAAACGCCAGGCGCGTAAAGCCGGCATGCCCGTTACTATCGACCCACAAACCCTGCACCAACACGCCCATCCGCTGTTGGCCGCCTGGGGCAAACAAGGTCGCGACTACATCAGCCTGCTGGACAGTTACGACGATCCCAACAGCTACCGCGCCGCTTTTCGCGATGGTCGAATCGACCTGTTCAGCGACAGCGAACCCACCACACTGCTCAACCAGCTTCAGGACGATATCCTCGAACTGCGCCCGCTCAATGAGACTCGGGAACAATGGCCGGCTGTCGATCTGGAGCGTGATACATCCATCCGCTTCCACATTGCCCACAGTGCCCAACGCGAAGTAGAGATTCTCCACGACCAATTGCTCCAACGCTTCAGCGCCGACCCCACGCTTCGCCCAAGGGACATCATCGTCATGGTCCCCGACGTCGACAGCTATGCGCCGCATATTCGCGCGGTATTCGGGCAACTGGACAGAATCGATCCCCGCTTCATTCCCTTTACCCTCACCGATCAAGGCCAGCGCGGCCGCGATCCCCTGCTGATCGCCGTTGAACACTTGCTCAAACTCCCTGACAGCCGCTTCCCCGTCAGCGAGATTCTCGATCTGTTGGACGTCCCGGCCTTGCGCGAACGCTTCGCCATCAAGGAGCGCGATCTGCCCACGCTGCACCGCTGGATCGAAGGCGCTGGCATCCGTTGGGGCCTCAACGCCGAGCAACGTGCGGGGCTCGGTCTGCCGAGTGAACTGGAACAAAACAGCTGGCGATTCGGTCTTCGCCGTATGCTTCTAGGCTACGCCGTCGGCACCGGTGCAGCCTGCGAAGGCATTGAGCCTTACGACGAAATCGGCGGGCTTGATGCGGCCTTGATCGGCCCGCTGGTCGCTTTGCTCGATGCGCTCAGCGATGCCCATCAAGCGCTGTCACAACCCGCAGCACCCCACGAATGGGGCGAGCGTCTGCAACGCCTTATGCAACTCTTCTTCCTACCCAGCAGCGAGCACGACGACTACCTGTTGGGTCAGCTTGAGCAACTCAGGGAAACCTGGTTGGAAACCTGCGAGTCCGTTGGCCTGCAGGATGAGTTACCGCTTACCGTAGTCCGCGAAGCCTGGCTGGCCGGCCTGGATCAAGGCCGTCTGTCCCAGCGCTTCCTCGCCGGAGCTGTCAATTTTTGCACCCTGATGCCCATGCGCGCCATCCCCTTCAAACTCGTCTGCCTGCTCGGCATGAACGACGGCGACTACCCACGCGCCCAGCCACCGCTGGATTTCGACCTGATGGGCAGCGACTACCGTCCCGGCGACCGTTCGCGCCGTGAAGATGACCGTTACCTGCTGCTCGAAGCCCTGTTGTCCGCCCGCGACCAGCTCTATATCAGCTGGGTCGGCCGTAGCATCCGCGATAACAGCGAGCGCCCGGCCTCTGTACTCATCGGCCAACTGCGCGACCATATCGCCAGTGGCTGGCACAACGCACAAGAAACACCGCTACTGGACGCGATGACCCAGGAACACCCGCTCCAACCCTTCAGCGCCCGCTATTTCCACGAAGGTGATCCACTGTTCAGCTACGCCCGCGAATGGCAGCTACTCCACGAAGCTGTGGATAACGTCCCAAAAGAGGGTCAACTGGCGCAGCATCAACAGGAAGAACCCCTGAGTCTCGGCCAGTTGCAGGATTTCCTACGCAACCCGGTCAAACACTTCTTCAGCCAGCGTCTGAAAGTGTTCTTCGAAGCCGCCGAAGTACCCCTGGCCGATGAAGAGCCCTTCGTGCTTGACGCGCTGCAACGCTACAACCTGAGCGACAGCCTGTTGAACGCTGCGCTGTCCCAGCCCGAACACCTCGACCAGGCCCTCAACGCCCAGGCCCTGCGGCTGCAAGGCAGTGGCCTGTTGCCGATGGTTGGTTTCGGCGAGTGCCTGCGCAACGAACTCATTGAGCCCCTGCCCGACTTGTTGCAACGCTACCAGCAGTTGCTGGCGCTCTGGCCAACGCCACACACCGCTGCAGAACCGATCAGTTTCGAGCATCAAGGTATAGCGCTGGAAGGCTGGATCAGCGGCCTGCATCGACGCAGTGATGGCGGATTGCTGAGTGTCACCACCATCCCCAATAGCATCGGCTCGATCAAAACACGCAAATGGCATCGCCTGATTCGTCCTTGGGTCAATCATGTGGTGGCCTGCGCCTGCGGCCTGTCGTTGAGCACGGGGTTGGTGGCCAGCGACGATACGTTGCTACTGGCCCCGCTGGATAAGCCCATCGCCCGGGAAATCCTCGGCAACCTGCTGTTGGCCTGGCACAGCGGCATGAGAGAGCCGCTCCCGGTAGCCGTCAAGACCGCCTTCGCCTGGCTCAGCCAGACCGATCCGGTCAAAGCCCACGCCGCCGCGAGCAAAGCCTATGAAGGTGACGGCCTGACCACCGACGGCGAGCGTCGCGAAACCCCGGCGCTCACCCGACAGTTCCCCGATTACGCCGCCCTGGTCGCCAGCGAAGAGTTCGAAGGCTGGTGCGAAACCTTGTATCGACCGCTCATCAACGCCCCATGGCGATCACTCACAGGCGAGGAGGCCGGCCCATGAGCAGCAAACCCTTGGCCCTGGCCTTCCCGTTGAATGGCAGCCAGCTGATTGAAGCCAGCGCCGGCACCGGCAAAACCTTCACCATCTCCGCCTTGTACCTGCGTCTGGTCCTTGGCCACGGTGACAGTGAGTCCGGTTTTGGCCGTGAACTGCTGCCGCCGCAAATCCTCGTGGTGACCTTTACCGATGCCGCCACCAAAGAGCTGCGCGAACGCATCCGCATGCGTTTGGCCGAGGCCGCACGTTTCTTCCGCGAAGAGATTGAACAGCCCGACGCGCTGATCGCCGACCTGCGTGCGCAATACCTCCCCGAGCAATGGCCCGCCTGCGCCAACCGCCTGGACATCGCAGCCCAGTGGATGGATGAGGCGGCGGTTTCCACGATTCACAGTTGGTGCCAGCGCATGCTGCGCGAACACGCGTTCGACAGCGGCAGCCTGTTCACCCAGACCCTGGAAACCGACCACAGTGACCTGCTCGGCGAAGTGCTTCGCGATTATTGGCGACTGTTCTGCTACCCGATGCACGACGACGCCCTCAACTGGGTACGCAGCAACTGGGGCGGTCCGGCCGCGTTGATGCCACGGGTACGCGCACTGTTCGGCAGCGAACGGCCGACGGATGAAACCCGCGAACCCGCCGAGTTGATCAACGCTTGCCTGCAAGAACGCCGTGAAGCGTTGATAAACATCAAGGCTCCCTGGCAACAATGGGCCGTCGAGTTGCGCGAAATCTGCCTGCAAGCCGTAGCCGCCAAAGCCGTCGACGGCCGCAAGATGCAAGCGCGTTACTTCGAGCCCTGGTTCGAAAAGATCAGCGCCTGGGCCGCTGACGAAACCCTGGAACAGCTGGATATTGGCACCGGCTTCACCCGCCTCACCCCCGACGGCATGGCCGAAGCCTGGAAGGGCGACCCGCCGCAACACCCCGGCATCGACGCCATGGCCGGCCTCAAGGCCGCCCTCGACGCGCTGCCAACCCCCGACGCCGCGGTGTTGCAACACGCTGCCGGTTGGGTGGGCAAGCGCTTTGAAGAAGAAAAACGCCGGCGTGCCGAAATGGGCTTCGACGACATGCTGATCCGCCTCAACGCCGCCCTGCAAACCGATGGCGGCGAGCGCCTGGCCAGTGTGATCCGCGAGCAGTTCCCGGTGGCCCTGATCGACGAATTCCAGGACACCGACCCGGTGCAATACAGCATCTTCGACAGCATTTACCGCATCGAAGAGAACCACCTCGACAGCGGCCTGTTCCTGATTGGCGACCCCAAGCAAGCCATCTACGCCTTCCGCGGCGCCGATATCTACACCTACCTGCGTGCGCGCAAATCCACGCTCGGCCGTCATCACACCCTGGGCACCAACTTCCGTTCCAGCCATGCGATGGTCGACGCGGTGAACCACGTGTTCCTGCGCGCGGAAACCGGCCGCGGCGCGTTCCTGTTCCGGGAGTCGAATGGCGACAACCCGGTGCCGTTCCACCCGGTGTTGTCCCAAGGCCGCAAGGAAAAACTGCAGGTCGACGGCCAAACGTTGCCGGCGCTGAACCTGTGGCACCTGCCCACCGACCAGCCGGTTTCCAACGCGGTATACCGCCAACAACTGGCCGGCGCCTGCGCCACTCGGATTGTCGAATTGCTCAACGGCGGCCAGCAGGGCACGGCCGGTTTCCTGCAAACGGATGACAGTTTCAAAGGTGTACTGCCGTCGGACATCGCCATCCTCGTGCGCGACGGCAAGGAAGCCCAGGCCGTGCGCGCCGAGTTGGCCGCCCGTGGCGTGCGTAGCGTGTACCTGTCCGACAAGGACTCTGTCTTCGCCGCCCAGGAAGCCCACGACCTGCTCGCCTGGCTCAAGGCCTGTGCCGAGCCGGACGTCGAGCGGCCGCTGCGGGCTGCCCTGGCTTGCGTCACCTTGAACCTGTCACTGCCGGAACTGGAGCGTCTGAACCAGGACGAACTGGCGTGGGAAAGCCGCGTGATGCAGTTCCGAGGCTACCGCACGATCTGGCGCACCCAAGGCGTGTTGCCGATGCTGCGTCGCCTGCTGCACGACTTCAAACTGCCGCAAACCCTGATCGCCCGCAGCGACGGCGAACGTGTGCTGACCAACCTGTTGCACCTCAGCGAGTTGTTGCAGCAAGCCGCGTCGGAACTGGACGGCGAACAGGCGTTGATCCGCCACCTGGCCGAACACCTGGCGTTGTCCGGCCAGGCCGGCGAAGAGCAAATCCTGCGCCTGGAAAGTGACGAGCAACTGGTCAAGGTGGTGACCATTCACAAATCCAAGGGCCTGGAGTACGACCTGGTCTTCCTGCCTTTCATCTGCTCGGCCAAGCCGGTCGACGGCAGTCGCCTGCCGCTGCATTACCACGATGAACACGGCAAATCCCACGTCAGCCTGCGCCCCACCGCCGAGTTGATCGCCCAGGCCGACGATGAGCGCCTGGCCGAAGACCTGCGTTTGTTCTACGTAGCCCTGACCCGCGCCAAACATGCCTGCTGGCTCGGCGTTGCCGACCTCAAGCGTGGCAACAGCAGCAGCTCGGTACTGCACCTGTCGGCGCTGGGTTACCTGCTCGGCGCCGGTGCGTCGTTGAGTGAATCCGCCGGCCTCGCGCGTTGGCTGTTGGATCTGCAGGACGGCTGCCCGGCCATCCACTACGCCCCAGTGCCCGACGCCCAGGACATCCTGTTCCACCCGCCGCGCAACACTGCCCACTTGCTCGCGCCCTTGTTACCTAAGCGCAAGGCCGCCGAGAACTGGTGGATCGCGTCCTACAGTGCCTTGCGCATTGGCGACAGCATGAGCGTCGCCCACCTTGAAGCGCCCGAAAGCCCACAGGCGCAAAAGCTGTTCGATGACGAACGCCTCGATCCCGACGCACCGCGTGAAGTGGCAGCGTCCGGCGCAGACATTCACCATTTCCCACGCGGTCCGAACCCCGGCACCTTCCTTCACGGCCTGCTGGAGTGGGCCGGGGAAGAAGGCTTCAACGTGACCTCGCAAGCGATCGAACAAGCCGTAGGCGCGCGCTGCAATCGCCGCAACTGGGAAGGCTGGATCGTCACCCTCAGCGACTGGCTGGGCCATCTGCTGCACACGCCGCTGCCGGTGGATAACGACCAGGTCGCCCTGAGCAACCTGCAGCACTACCAGATTGAAATGGAGTTCTGGTTCGCCAGCCATAAAGTCGACGTGCTCGCCCTCGACAAGCTGGTGTGCCAGTACACCCACAACGGTGTGTCCCGCGTCGCCGCCGAAGCAGTGCTGCTCAACGGCATGTTCAAGGGTTTTATCGACCTTACCTTCGAACATGACGGCCGCTACTACGTGGCCGACTACAAATCCAACTGGCTCGGTCCCGACGATTCGGCCTACACCCAGGACGCCATGGAACAGTCGATCCTCGAACATCGGTACGACCTGCAATACGTGCTTTACCTGCTCGCCCTGCATCGCCAACTCAAGGCGCGCCTGCCGGACTATGACTACGACCGTCATGTCGGCGGCGCGCTGTACCTGTTCCTGCGCGGCACCCAGGCTGTCAGCCGAGGGGCGTTTTTCACCCGGCCGCCACGGGACCTGATCGAAGGCCTGGACCTGCTGTTCCAGGGCAAGCCCATCCCGCCCAAGGCTGAGCCTGCCTGGGAACAAGGAGTGTTGTTATGAGCCTGTCGCCGTTACCGCTTGAGGCGTTAGCGCCCTTGAGCCGCGCCGCCGACCTGGTGAGCCTGCTGGAGCGTTGGGTTGACCGGGGGTGGCTGCGGGCGTTGGACAAGGCGTTCGTAGGTTTCCTGCACGAGCTCGATCCACACGCCGACCCCTTGGTGCTACTGGCGGCGGCGCTGACCAGCCATCAACTCGGCCACGGCCATGTGTGCCTGGACCTGTTCGAAACCCTCAACGCGCCGGATTTTGCCCTGTCCCTGCCGCCCGAAGGCGACCTGCAAAGCGGCGCCATGCTGCTGCCGTCGCAGTTGCTCGACGGCCTTGATGGCGCCCGCTGGTGCCACGCCCTGGCCGCCAGCCCGTTGGTCGCCCTGGCGCTGGACGGCAGCGAATCGGCACACAGTCGTCCCTTGGTACTGTCGGGCAAACGCCTGTACCTGCGCCGTTACTGGACTTACGAACGACGTATCGACAGCGCCTTGCGCCTGCGTCTTGCCACCCAGGAAAGTGTCGCCGCCGATTTGCCCCAGCGCTTGAATGGCTTGTTTGACCAACCGGCGCCCGATGGCGTGATCGACTGGCAGAAACTCGCCTGCGCCCTGGCCACCCGCGGTGCATTCAGCATTGTCACCGGCGGCCCCGGCACCGGCAAGACCACCACCGTGGTACGCCTGCTCGCGCTGTTGCAGGCGCCTGCCGTTGAGTCCGGCAGCCCACTGCGCATCCGCTTGGCCGCGCCGACCGGTAAGGCCGCCGCGCGTTTGACCGAATCCATCAGCCAGCAAGTGCTGTCGCTGACAGTGCCGCAAAGCGTGAAGGAAAAGATCCCGACCCAGGTCACCACGGTTCATCGCTTGCTGGGCAGTCGCCCAGGGACTCGGCACTTCCGCCATCACCTTGGCAATCCGTTGCCCCTGGATGTGCTGGTGGTGGACGAAGCCTCGATGATCGACCTGGAAATGATGGCTAACCTGCTGGATGCGTTGCCGCCCCACGCGCGCCTGGTGCTGCTGGGTGACAAGGACCAACTCGCCTCGGTGGAGGCCGGCGCCGTACTCGGTGATTTGTGCCGCGACGCCGAAGCCGGCTGGTACAGCCCCGACACCCGCCAATGGCTGCAAACCGTCAGCGGCGAAGACCTCAGCGCCAGTGGCCTGCACGAAGACCTCGATGGCAGCCATCCCTTGGCTCAGCAAGTGGTGATGCTGCGCTACTCGCGGCGTTTCGGCGAAGGCAGCGGCATCGGCCAACTGGCGCGCTGGGTCAACCAGCAAAACGCCGACGAGGCGCGCAAGCTGCTGGCCGCGCGCAGCCACAGCGACCTGTTCTGCGTCAGCCTCAAAGGCGAGCACGACCACGCCCTGGAGCGCCTGGTGCTGGACGGGCAGGGCGACGGCGCCCAGGGTTATCGCTATTACCTCAACCTGCTGCACAGCGCACGCCCCGCCGTCGACACCCCGCGCGATGACCTTGCCTGGACCCACTGGGCCCAGCAACTGCTGCAAGCCTTCGATGCGTTCCAACTGCTCTGCGCCGTGCGCAAGGGGCCTTGGGGTGTGGAAGGCCTGAACCTGCGCATCACGGCCGCCTTGCGCAAAGTGCGGCTGATCGAGGGGGATGAGCAATGGTACGAAGGCCGTCCGGTGTTGATGACGCGCAACGATTACGGCCTGGGCTTGATGAACGGCGATATCGGCATTGCCCTCAAACTGCCTGAAAGCGACGGCGGCCCCCAGGTGCTGCGGGTGGCTTTCCCACGTAACGATGGCCAGGGTGGCGTGCGCTTTGTCCTGCCCAGCCGTCTCAATGATGTGGAAACCGTGTACGCCATGACCGTGCACAAATCCCAGGGCTCGGAGTTCACCCACACCGCATTGATCCTGCCGGACGCGCTGAACCCGGTGCTCACCAAAGAGTTGATCTACACCGGCATCACCCGCGCCAAGCGCTGGTTCAGCCTGATCGAACCCCGGGGCGGGGTGTTTGAAGAGGCCGTGCGCCGCAAGGTCAAACGCTTGAGTGGGTTGATGCTGGAGTTGGGTCAGGAGTCAGAAATATCTGACGCTGTGCTATCGTTGCGGCATCACCCCGAAAACACCTGAGAGAATCGTTGCATGAACCTGGCTGTCTCGCCCACAGAGCTTAGTTCGAGCTGGAGACGCTTGCTGCTGGTGGCGATTCTATGCCTGCTGGCGCCCCGGGTATTTGCCGAGGCCCCAGGCCCGGCTGACCAGCGCGCCCAGGCGGTCACCCAGGTGGTACTCGGTATCCTCAGCTATGCCCGTTGGCCAGTAGAGCCTGCGCAACTGCGCCTGTGCATCGTCGGCCCGACCCAATACACCGACGACCTGATCAAAGGCACCATCCAGGCCACCGGCCGTCCGGTCGTGGTGCGGCGCCTGCTGGCCGACCATCCCGATATCGTCAACGCCTGCGACGCCGTGTACATCGGCAAACTCAGCAATGACGAACGCAGCCGCCTGTTTGCCTCGTTGATCGGCCACCCGGTGCTCAGCATCAGTGAAGGCGGCGACCAATGCACCGTGGGCAGCCTGTTCTGCCTGCGGGTGGGCGATGAGCAAGTGTCGTTTGAGGTCAACCTCGACTCGGTGGCGCGCAGCGGCGTGCGCATTCATCCCAGCGTGTTGCAACTGTCCCGGCGCCGGGCGCCCACCACATGAAAGCGGCGAACGTACGACCTACCCTGCGTTCCGTCATCGGCCGGGGGCACATGATCCTGGCGCTGGTGGCGGTGACGCTGGCCAGTGTCTCCCTGACCCTGCTCGGCGTGTTGGCGCTGCGGGTCTACGCCGAACACAACCTGCACCTGATCGCCCGTTCCATCAACTACACCGTGGAAGCGGCCGTGGTGTTCAACGACCGCAGCGCCGCCACCGAAGCCCTCAGCCTGATTGCCTCCACCGAAGAAGTCGCCCAGGCTGACGTGTTCGATAGCAGTGGCCGGCTGTTGGCGCACTGGGAACGCCCGGAAACCGGCATGCTCTCCCGGGTTGAACTGGCGCTGGCGCATACCCTGCTCGAACAGCCCATCAGCCAACCGATCCTCCACCAGGGGCGCACCATCGGCAGCATTCACCTGACCGGCCACGGCGGTAGCCTGCTGCGCTTCCTGCTCAGCGGCCTGGCGGGGATCCTGATCTGCACCGTCCTCAGTGCCTGGGTCGCCCTACACTTGGCGCGGCGTCTGTTGCGCGGCATTACGGAGCCGCTGCAAAGCCTCGCCGCCGTGGCCCACGCCGCCCGCAGCGAGCGTGACTTCGACCGCCGCGTGCCGCCGGCCCGCATCGCCGAACTCGATAGCCTGGGCAGCGACTTCAATGCCCTGCTCGGCGAGATGGAAGCCTGGCAAAACCATCTGCAAAGCGAAAACGAAACCCTCGCCCACAAGGCCAACCACGACAGCCTTACCGGTCTGCCCAACCGCGCGTACTTCGAAGGCCGCCTGATTCGCGCGCTGCGCAGCGCCGCCAAGGCCAAGGAACAGGTGGCCGTGCTGTACCTCGACAGTGACCGGTTCAAAGAGATCAATGACAGCTTCGGCCATGCCGCCGGTGATGCCGTGCTGGTGGCCGTCGCCGAACGGGTGCGTGCGCAATTGCGTGAAGATGACCTGGTAGCGCGCCTGGGCGGTGACGAGTTCGCCATCCTGCTGGCGCCGCTGCACAAGGTCGAAGACGCCCAGCGCATCGCCGAAAAAATCATCGCCAGCATGGACATGCCGATTGCCGTGCCCGGCAGCACCCAGGTATTGACCTCCCTCAGTATCGGGATCGCCATCTACCCCGAACATGGCGTCACACCCGGCACCTTGCTCAATGCCGCTGATGCGGCGATGTACCAGGCCAAGCGTTTGTCCTCGGGGGGCCAGCAAACGGCGGAGCCGGAGAGCCCCGTCGTCAACGTTCAACACAGGAGTTGATTCCTTGTTCTCGACCGCGCGTTTTATGTTTATCACCCTGCTGGTGGCGCTGCTCGCCCTGGGCGGTTGCCAGACGGCGCCTTCCAAAGGCCTGACCCCGGCGCAAGTCGCCGTCCTCAAGCAACAGGGCTTCGAGCTTACCGATGACGGCTGGGCGTTCGGCCTGTCCGGCA
Source organism: Pseudomonas sp. NFX5 (assembly GCF_049132125.1). Classification (NCBI taxonomy): domain Bacteria; kingdom Pseudomonadati; phylum Pseudomonadota; class Gammaproteobacteria; order Pseudomonadales; family Pseudomonadaceae; genus Pseudomonas; species Pseudomonas sp. NFX5. Next base: position 104,510 of record NZ_JAFMZG010000013.1, on the reverse strand, counting down.
AAGTGCTGTTTGGCAGTGACGTCGAAACCCTTAACCAACCCAGCACCGACATCGTCCAGCGCATCGGCAAGGCCCTGCTGGGTGTAGGCATCGAGCGCGTACGCGTCGATGGCCACACCGACGGCTCGGGCAAGGAAACCTACAACCAGCAACTGTCCCTGCGCCGCGCGAAAAGTGTGGCCACGGTGCTGCAGGGCGTGGGCATGAAAGAGGAAAACATTCAGTTGCGTGGTCTGGGCAGCAGTAAACCGGTGGCCGCCAACGACACGGCGGCAGGGCGTACCGAGAATCGGCGGGTGTCGATTGTGGTGATCGCGGACTGAGCCGGCAGTCCGATTTCAATCTGAAATCCAATCAAAATGTGGGAGAGGGCTTGCCACCTCCCACATTCGAACGGTGTTCGCTTAGTTGGCCGGAGATTCTCTGGGAGCCTCCTGCAATTTAAGGGGAATTGTCGTTGCTGGCCCTTAATCCGCAAACCGCATCTCCCTTGTCTCCCCCATCAACAACCCCTGATTCTGCTCCGTCACCTCGCGGATGTAATCCCACAACAACGTAATCCGCTTCAACTTCCTCAGATCCTCCCGGCAATACATCCAAAACTGGCGAGTGATCGCAATCTGCTCCCCCAGTACCGGCAGCAACCGTGGATCCTGCGCCGCCAGAAAGCACGGCAAGATCGCCATCGACCGCCCTTGCTGCGCCGCCACGTACTGTGCAATCACGCTGGTACTGCGCAGGCTGGCGCTGGCGCCGGGCACGACGTTGGCCAGGTACAGCAGCTCCGAGCTGAAGGCCAGATCATCCACATAGCTGATAAACGGATGCTCGGCCAAATCTGCCGGTTTGTGGATAGGCGGGTGTTGGTCGAGGTATTCCTGGGTCGCGTACAGCTGCAGTTTGTAGTCGCACAGTTTGCAGCACACGTAGGGCCCGTGTTCCGGGCGTTCCAGGGCGATGACGATGTCGGCTTCGCGCTTGGACAGGCTGATGAAGTGGGGCAGGGGCAGGATGTCGACCGAGATGGCGGGGTAGGTGTCGACGAAGTGGCTCAACTGCGGGGTGACGAAGAAGCTGCCGAAGCCTTCGGTGCAGCCCATGCGCACATGGCCGGACAGCGCCACGCCGGAGCCGGACACCTGTTCGCAGGCCATGTGCAGGGTGCTTTCGATGGACTCGGCGTAGCCCAGCAAACGCTGGCCTTCGGGGGTCAGGACGAAGCCGTTGGTCCGGGATTTTTCGAACAGCAGCGTACCGAGGGACACTTCCAATGAGCTGATGCGCCGCGACACGGTGGTGTAGTCCACCGCCAGGCGTTTGGCGGCGACGCTGGCCTTGCGGGTGCGGGCCACTTCGAGGAAAAACTTCAGGTCGTCCCAATTCAGGGAGCCCAGTGATGTGATGTTTTTTTGCATATTGGACCGGCTTTTATGTGCGTTCTTATTAGAGATTTGCACATCTATACTCCAAAAACAGTCCGAACGCCTCATTCTTCAAGGCGATTCAAGCGCCTTGTCTCTGTATAAATATAAGAGTTGGAGACCACATGAACGCATCTGCCGATATTTCCGTGCAACAGGTCAAGTTGCTCATCAACGGTGAGTGGGTCGAGTCCAGGACCACCCATTGGCAAGACATCGTCAACCCGGCCACCCAGCAAGTGCTGGCCAAAGTCCCGTTCGCCACGGCCGATGAAGTCAATGCCGCCATCGACGCCGCCCATCAAGCCTTCCAGACCTGGAAGCTGACGCCGATCGGCGCGCGCATGCGCATCATGCTCAAGCTGCAAGCCCTGATCCGCGAACACTCCAAGCGTATCGCGGTGGTCCTCAGCGCCGAGCAGGGCAAGACCATTGCCGATGCCGAGGGCGATATTTTCCGTGGCCTGGAAGTGGTGGAGCACGCCTGTTCCATCGGCACCCTGCAAATGGGTGAGTTCGCCGAGAACGTCGCCGGTGGCGTCGATACCTACACCCTGCGCCAACCCATCGGCGTGTGTGCCGGCATTACCCCGTTCAACTTCCCGGCGATGATTCCGCTGTGGATGTTCCCGATGGCCATCGCCTGCGGTAACACCTTCGTTCTCAAGCCGTCCGAACAGGACCCACTGTCGACCCTGCTGCTGGTGGAGCTGGCGCTGGAAGCCGGCGTACCGGCGGGTGTGCTCAACGTGGTGCACGGCGGCAAGGATGTGGTGGATGCGCTGTGCACCCATAAAGACATCAAGGCGGTGTCCTTCGTCGGTTCGACTGCCGTCGGCACTCATGTCTACGACCTGGCCGGCAAGCACGGCAAGCGCGTGCAATCGATGATGGGCGCCAAGAACCACGCCGTGGTACTGCCGGATGCCAACCGTGAACACACCCTCAATGCCCTGGTCGGTGCCGGTTTCGGCGCGGCGGGCCAGCGTTGCATGGCCACCTCGGTGGTGGTGCTGGTGGGGGCGGCCAAGCAATGGCTGCCGGATCTGAAAGCGCTGGCGCAAAAGCTCAAGGTCAACGCCGGCAGCGAAGCGGGCACGGATGTCGGCCCGGTGATCTCCAAGCGCGCCAAGGCCCGCATCCTGGAGCTGATTGAAAGCGGCGTGAAAGAAGGCGCCAAGCTCGAGCTGGACGGCCGCGACATCAAGGTGCCGGGTTTCGAGCACGGTAACTTCGTCGGCCCGACCCTGTTCTCGGGCGTGACCACCGATATGCAGATCTACACCCAGGAAATCTTCGGCCCGGTGCTGGTGGTGCTGGAAGTCGACACCCTCGACCAGGCCATTGCGCTGGTCAACGCCAACCCGTTCGGTAACGGCACCGGCCTGTTCACCCAGAGCGGGGCGGCGGCGCGTAAATTCCAGAGCGAAATCGATGTGGGCCAGGTCGGTATCAACATCCCGATCCCGGTGCCGGTGCCGTTCTTCAGCTTCACCGGTTCCCGTGGCTCCAAGCTCGGCGACCTCGGCCCGTACGGCAAGCAAGTGGTGCAGTTCTACACCCAGACCAAGACCGTCACCAGCCGCTGGTTCGACGACGACACGGTCAACGATGGCGTCAACACCACCATCAACCTGCGCTGATTCGGGAGACGACCATGAAGATTGCATTTATCGGCTTGGGTAACATGGGCGCACCGATGGCCCGCAACCTGATCAAGGCCGGCCATGGGCTGAACCTGTTCGACCTGAACCAGACGGTGCTCAAGGAACTCGCCGAATTGGGCGGCAGCATCAGCGACTCGCCGCGTGACGCTGCCCAAGGCGCCGAGCTGGTGATCACCATGCTGCCCGCCGCCGCCCATGTGCGCAGTGTCTGGCTGAATGAAGACGGTGTACTGGCGGGGATCGGCAACGGCGTGCCCGCGGTGGATTGCAGCACCATCGACCCACAGACCGCGCGCGACGTCGCCGCTGCTGCCGCCAAGCAAGGCGTGGTGATGGCCGACGCACCGGTCTCCGGCGGCACCGGCGGGGCGCAGGCCGGGACCCTGACCTTCATGGTCGGCGCCACCCCGGAACTGTTCGCCACCCTGCAACCGGTGCTGGCACAGATGGGCCGCAACATCGTGCACTGCGGCGATGTGGGCACCGGGCAAATCGCCAAGATCTGCAACAACCTGCTGCTCGGCATCAGCATGGTCGGCGTCAGCGAAGCCATGGCCTTGGGCGACGCGCTGGGCATCGATACCCAGGTGCTGGCCGGGATCATCAACAGCTCCACCGGGCGCTGCTGGAGTTCCGACACCTATAACCCATGGCCGGGCGTGATCGAAACCGCGCCGTCGTCCCGTGGCTATACCGGCGGGTTCGGCGCCGATTTGATGCTCAAGGACCTGGGGCTGGCCACGGAAGCGGCACGCCAAGCCAAGCAACCGGTGATCCTCGGTGCGGTGGCCCAGCAGTTGTATCAATCGATGAGTCAGCGCGGCGAAGGGGGCAAGGACTTTTCGGCGATCATCAACAGCTATCGCAAACCCAAATAAACTGACGGTGGTGAGCGGGCTTGCCCCGCTCACCACAAAAAAGCAGTTCACTGGAAGAGGTGGCTCAAGCAAACACAAAATACTTACGTACCGTCTCGACCACTTCCCACGTCCCCTTCATCCCTGGCTCCACCACAAAGATATCCCCAGCCCGCAAGTGAATCGGCTCCATCCCCTCAGGCGTGATCACGCAGTAGCCTTCCTGGAAATGGCAGTATTCCCATTTCACGTATTCGACATACCACTTGCCCGGCGTGCAGATCCAGGTGCCCATGATCTTGCTGCCGTCTTCGCTGGTGTAGGCGTTGAGGTTGACGGTGTGCGGGTCGCCTTCGAGCTTTTCCCATTTGCAGGCATCCAGGACCGGCAGGGGGTGGGTGTCGCGCAGTACGGTGATGGGCTTGGACATGATGACTCCGAGGCAGGGAATGGAAAGATGCACCCTAAGGCCTGGGACGTTGCGCCAGTGGTCTGAACTCGACATCGGGATGCCCAGAAGCGCAGGCGAACACGATTGTCGGGGCATCGCGAATCAGTGTGGGAGGGGGCTTGCCCCCGATGGCGCCATGTCAGCCGACACTTTTGAGCGTGAATCCGTCGTTTCCTCGCAGTAAGTGCGAAAGAAGTCACTCGCGGCGCACGAATTCGCAAGAAAATTCACGTCTGGCCCTCGTATCATTCACCCCAGTAACCGCCGAGAGCCTTCAAATGACCTCAATAAAAACGTGGTGGGATATCAGCCCGCCCTTGAGCACGGCAACCCCGACCTGGCCGGGCGATACGCCGTTCCAGGAAGAGCGTGTGTGGCAGTTCGGCCCGGAGTGCCCGGTGAATGTCGGGCGCATCACCCTGTCGCCGCACACCGGCGCCCATGTGGATGCGCCGCTGCATTACAGCGCCGACGGAGCGCCGATTGGCGAGGTGCCGCTGGAGGTGTACATGGGCCCGTGCCGGGTACTGCATTGCCTGGACAGCGGTGCGCTGGTCCAGCCCCATCAGTTGGACGGGCGTGTGGATAACCTGCCGGAGCGCGTGCTGTTGCGTACTTATCCACAAGCACCGCTGACCGAATGGGATGCGAACTTCACCGCCATCGCCCCGCAGACCATTGAACTGCTGGCCAGCCTGGGTGTGCGCCTGATCGGGATCGACACGCCCTCCCTGGACCCGCAACAGTCCAAGACCATGGATGCCCACAACGCCGTGGCGCGGCATGGCATGGCGATTCTCGAAGGCATCGTGCTCGACGACGTACCGGAGGGCGACTACGAACTGATCGCCCTGCCGCTGCGTTTCGCCAACCTGGACGCCAGCCCGGTCCGTGCCATTCTCCGCCCGCTCAAGGAGCCCACGCGATGAGCCAATGTCCTTTCTCTGCCGACTACCAGCCACCGGAAGAATGGCATAACGCCGAACTGAATTTTTCCGAGTCCATGAGCTACGGCGACTACCTGGACCTGGGCAAAGTGCTCAGCGCCCAGCACCCGCTGTCGCCGGACCATAACGAAATGCTCTTCATCATCCAGCACCAGACCTCCGAGCTGTGGATGAAGTTGATGCTCCACGAACTCAAGGCCGCCCGCGAACACGTGCGCCTGGGCGAGTTGCCGCCGGCATTCAAGATGCTGGCGCGGGTGTCGCGAATCTTCGATCAACTGGTGCACGCCTGGGCTGTGCTGGCGACCATGACGCCGTCGGAATACAAGGCGATTCGCCCGTTCCTGGGGCAGTCCTCCGGGTTCCAGTCGTTCCAGTACCGCGAGATCGAATTTATCCTCGGCAACAAGAGCCCGGCGCTGTTGCGCCCCCATGCCCATCGGCCCGAGTTGTTGCAGGCGTTGCAGGTGGCGATTGCCACGCCGTCGCTGTATGACGAGGCGATCAACCTGATGGTCAAGGCGGGGCTGGCGATTGACCCCAAGCGTGCCGAGCGCGACCCGACGGCGGCGACCGTGCACGATGAGTCGGTGGAGGCGGCGTGGCGCGAGGTGTATCGCGATCCGAGCCGGTATTGGGACTTGTACCAGTTGGCCGAGAAGTTTATCGACCTGGAGGATTCGTTCCGCCAATGGCGCTTCCGGCATGTGACCACAGTAGAGCGGATTATCGGCTTCCAGCCCGGCACCGGCGGCACCGAGGGCGTGGGTTACCTGCGCAAGATGCTCGACACCGTGCTGTTCCCCGAGCTGTGGCGAGTGCGCTCCACGCTGTAAACGCAATCAAATGTGGGAGGGGGCTTGCCCCCGATGGCGGAGGGTCAGTGGACACATAAGTGACTGACACACTGCTATCGGGGGCAAGCCCCCTCCCACATGGATATTACTGCGCAGCGGCAACCGCTTTCGTCTTACTCACTCGCAACCGGTAGGCCACATAGATAACCCCCACCCAAACCGGCATCGCATACACCGACTCGCGAATCCCCGGGATCGCCAGCATCACGCTGATGATCATCAGCATGAACGCCAGGCACAGATAGTTGCTGAACGGGAACCAGAAGGTCTTGAACGACGGCGTCACGCCTTGCTCGCCCATGGCCTTGCGGAACTTGATATGGGTGATGCTGATCAGCGCCCAGTTGATCATCAGCGAGGCAACCACCAGCGCGAACAGCAGCTCCAGGGCACTTTGCGGTGCCACGTAGTTGACCACCACGCACAGCATCGTCACCAGCGCCGAGATCGCCAGGGCCCGCAGCGGTACGCCTTGCTTGTTGAGCTTCATCAGCGCTTTCGGCGCATCGCCTTGCTCGGCCAGGCCGAACAGCATGCGGCTGTTGCAGTACACGCCGCTGTTGTACACCGACAGCGCCGCGGTCAGCACCACGAAGTTGAGGATGTGGGCGGCGGTGTCGTTGCCGATCAGCGAGAAGATCTGCACAAACGGGCTGCCGCTGTAGGCATCGCCCGACGCGCCGAGGGTTTGCAGCAGTTGATCCCATGGGTACAGCGACAGCAGCACGGTCAATGCGCCGACGTAGAAAATCAGGATCCGGTACACCACCTGGTTGATCGCCTTGGGGATCACCTTGCGTGGCTCGCTGGCCTCGGCAGCGGTGATACCCACCAGCTCCAGGCCGCCGAACGAGAACATGATGAAGGCCATGGACATCAACAGCCCCATGCCGCCATTCGGGAAGAACCCGCCGTGGCTCCACAGGTTGCTGACCGACGCTTGCGGGCCGCCGGTGCCGCTGAACAGCAGGTAGCAGCCGAGCACGATCATGCCGACAATCGCCACCACCTTGATGATCGCAAACCAGAACTCGGCTTCACCGAAGAACTTCACGTTAAGAGTGTTGATCAGGTTCACCGCGACAAAGAACACCAGGGCGCTGACCCAGGTCGGGATCTGCGGCCACCAGAACTGGATGTACTTGCCCACCGCAGTCAGCTCGGCCATGCCCACCAGCACGTAGAGCACCCAGTAGTTCCAGCCGGCCAGGAAGCCCGCGTAACCGCCCCAGTATTTGTGCGCGAAGTGGCTGAACGAGCCGGCCACCGGTTCTTCGACGATCATCTCGCCGAGCTGGCGCATGATCAGGAACGCGATGAAACCGGCGATCGCGTAGCCCAGGATCATCGACGGCCCCGCCGACTTGAGTACCCCGGCCGAACCGAGGAACAGCCCCGTGCCTATCGCCCCGCCCAAGGCGATCAACTGAATATGCCGGTTCTTCAGGCCACGCTTGAGGCCTGCCGGGTTAACCATGTCATCCGCCATTAACGTTCCCTTCTACTTGTTTTTCTCGGGGTAGAACCCCTCAGAAGTGCTGAGGAGTCAGATATTACTCTGGGTAAACTTTTCGTAATACAGCTGAACGCCATCAAGTGCCTGATCCGCCAGCCATTGTTGGATGGATTCGACCATTGGCGGAGGGCCGCACACGTACATATCCGCCAATCCGTCGCGCAATTCGGCCAGGTCGAAATGCTCGGTGAGGTAGCCGCGCTTGCCGGGCCATTCAGGCGCCGGTGCGCTCAGCACTTCGGTGTAGCGAAAACCGCGGATTGTCGAGGCGTATTGATGGATACGCTGCGCTTCACATAAGTCCTCGGCCCCGCGCACGCCGTAGTACAGGTGCACCGGCTGCTCGCAGCCCGTGGCGGCCAGTTCATCGAGCATGCCCAGTAACGCCGACAGTCCGGTGCCGCCGGCCACCAGCACCAGCGGTTTGCTGACATGGCGCAGGTAGAACGCACCCAGCGGCGCCTCCATCAGCAACCCATCGCCGACGTGGCAACGTTCCCGCAGGTAATTGCTCATCACCCCATCCGGCAGCAGGCGGATCAGGAATTGCAGCCGGTTGCCCGGCAGGTTGGCGAACGAGTAGGCACGCCAACAGTCGGTGCCGGGCACCGAGAGGCGCGCATATTGGCCCGGCAGGAAATCCAGCGCCGTGTCCAACCGCACCGTCAAGATCGCCGTACTGGCCGACACCTGCTGCACCTCGCTTACCGTGCCACGCACCTGCACCGGCCCCGGCGCATTGCACAGGCTCGAATCGAAGTCGAAGTAGAACGCCGCGTCGGACTTCACCCGGGTCTGGCAACTAAGCATCTTGCGCTGTTGCAGGTCGAGGCTGGAGAGGGCTTCCTCGTCCACATAGTCCTGGGTGTAGTCACCTGACTCACACCGGCCCTGGCAGGTGCCGCATATGCCTTCGCGGCAGTCCAGGGGGATCTTGATGCCATTGCGCAGTGCCGCATCCAACAGGATTTCATTTGCGCCCACCGGGAAAAACAGGGTCTTGCCGTCGGCAAAACTGAAGGCCACTTTGTGATTCATTCACGGAAACTCCACGCGTGTAGGGCTGGCACATCACCTGTGGTGAGGGAGCAAGCTCCCTCGCCACAAGATGTGATGTGCTTCAAAGGTGATAGAAATCCAGCACCGAATTGATGGTGTCGTTAAGCAGCAGCGCATGCTTGCGAGTGATCAGCCAACTGTCGCCATGGGGCTTGAGGCGATAGGTGGCATGCCCGTAGAACTGCTCCGATGTGGCCAGCCGATAGAACAGCGTGTGCCAGTTCAACCGGACCTCCAGCGTGCCGTCCGCCTGCTCGGCAATGCGTACGTTGTTGATCAGGTGCAAGGTGCGCGGCATCGGTGTAGCGGATGCTGCCTTGCCGGTGCGCAGGCGAAACACGCGGTCTTCCAGGCCCGAACGATTGGCGTAGTAGATCAGCGACATCTCGCGCTTGGGGTCGCGGGTGTAGACGTGCTCCGAGTCCCATTGCGGCAGGTGGAATTCGCTGTGCGGGTCGAAAAACTGCACATAGGCGTCCCAGTCCTGGGCGTCGCACAGCTCGGACTTGCGGTAGAAAAACTGCTCGATCCGGTACTGCAATGGCGCATTCATCACTTCACCTCCCGCAGTGTCACCGCTTGTTGGTCCAGGCCCTTGAGCAGGAACTGCTGCCAGTTGCGGTGCTGGTTGACGTACAGGCCTTCATGGGTGAACTCGGTGCCGGTCATGGCCGGTTGAATGCCGATGGCTTCGCTGTTCGGCGTCGGCCCGGTTTCCCAGCGATGGCTGCCGCGTGAAATATCGCTCCAGCGTTCCAGGCGGCCCTGGAAACCACGCTGGGCTTCGCGGAACTCCACGAGGTCGTCCGGGGTGCCCATGCCCGAGACGTTGAAGAAGTCCTCGAACTGGCGAATACGGTTTTCGCGGTCGGCGTCGGATTCGCCTTTCACCCCCAGGCACTGGCTGATGATCTCGGTCTTGTTCCACGCCACCGGGCGGATGATGCGCAGCTGCGAGCTGATCTGGTCGAGGAAGAACAGGCTCGGGTAGATATTCAGGTTGCGCAGGCGGTGCATCATCCACTCGGCCTTCTGCTGGCCGTGCTCTTGCACCAGGCGCGGCATGATGGTGGCGTAGCCGGAGCGCACGCTGGGGTTGGGCATGTCGCTGAACAGCACGCTGTGGCCATTGTTGAAGGCGAACCAGCCGTCATCGGTGTTGGCGTCGCCGGCGCCGAGCTTGCTGTAGTCCAGGGTGCTGGCGGACCCGCTGCCGTTCTCGGTATTCACCTGCTGGCGATGCTGCACCGTGGCCACGTAGTTGTAGTGCACGGTGCTGACGTGATACCCGTCCAGGCCGTTTTCGTTTTGCAGTTTCCAGTTGCCGTCGTAGGTGTAGGCCGACTTGCCCGGCAGCACCTCCAACTCACCGGTGGCCGACTGCGCGACCATCATGTCGAAGAACACTTTGGCATCGCCGAGGAAGTCGTCCAGGCTGTCACGGCCATTCACGTCCAGGCTGATGAAGACAAAACCCTTGTAGCTCTCGATGCGGGCCTTTTTCAGGCCGCGTGTTGCCTTGTCGAAACTTTCCGGATATTCCCCCGGCGCCTTGACCTTCACCAGCCGGCCATCGCTCTTGTAGCACCAGGCGTGGAACGGACAGGTGAAGGTGGACTGGTTGCCTTTGCCGACCCGGGTGAGGGTGGTGCCGCGATGCTGGCAGGCGTTGACCAGCGCATTGAGCCGGCCCTCGCCATCACGGGTAATGATCATCGGCTGGCGCCCGGCGCGCATCGTCACGAAGTCGTGGTTATTGGCCAGTTCGCTTTCATGGCAGGCGTAGATCCAGTTCTTCTCGAAGATCAGCTCCATCTCAAGATCGAACAGTTCCGGCTCGGTGAACATGTCGCGGGCGATGCGGAACACGGCGTCTGCCGGGCGAAAATCCAGGCAGCTCTCGATAAAGCTTTTCCATTGCTCGACGCTTCTTGCACCACTCATGGGAGGCACCTTTTGATAATGGCTGAACAGGTGAGCCATTAGGAGGCTGCGACAAGGTGGCGGGCTATCCGCTTAATGGGGGAAGGTGGGCCGCAAAGTTGGGCAGCAAATACCCACGGCGGTGCGGGGCGGTGACGCAACGCGCCACTGTCCGGTGCGGCCAGGGGCGGCAAAACCTGTGGTTTATCCACATAGTCGGCCGTTGCTATCCACCCGGTTGCAATCGGGCCGGCGTGGCGTAGAACTTGCTGTGGAACCACAACGACGCGCCGCCAGAGCGCGCAACCGCCTGACCGCCGTGGGTGCACACTGATGAATAGTCCTACACGCGATATCCATGTCCAACGCTTCGACCTCGAAGGCGCCCGCAGCTGGATGTCCGGCATTTGCGGACCGCACCGCCTGGTGACGAGCACGCCCGAGCGCCTGCGCTTTCATCACAGTGCCAACGTGTTCAAGTCCCGGGCCACCACCCTGGGGGTGATCGAGTACGGCACCGACGTGACCATCGATATCGAAGACGCCGAGCACTTCAGCAGCTACAGCCTCACACTGCCGTTGGTGGGTGAGCAGGAGCTGAGCAAGAACGGCCAACGCCTGAGTTCCAACCGCGACCAGGGCGTGATCATCGCGCCCAACGAGCACCAGGTGCTGGCGATTTCCGGCGATTGTCGCAAGTTGCAAGTGGTGATCACGCGGGCGGCGATGAGCGAGTCGCTGGAGGGCTTGCTGCAACGGCCGATCGAGGCGCCGCTGCAATTTGAACCGGTGATGGATGCGGTGGAGGGGGCGTCGGCGTCGTGGTGGCGCATGGCGCGCTACTTCATCGCGGAGCTGGAGCGCCGTAGCGAATTGTATGAACAGGCGGCGTTCACCCGTGACCTGGAAAGCTCATTGATCAAGGGCCTGATCCTCGCCCAGCCGAACAACTACTCGGAAGAACTGCGCGACGTATTGGGGGTGAAACTGCCCCATTACCTGATCCGTGCGCGCCAGTACATTCACGACAACGCCCGCGAGGCGCTGCACCTGGAAGACCTGGAAACCGCTGCCGGGGTGTCGCGGTTCAAGCTGTTCGATGCGTTTCGCAAGTACTTTGCCCTGTCACCCATGGCCTACCTGAAGAAGCACCGGCTGAGTGCGGTGCGCCAGGAAATCCTCGAGCATGGATCGATCCGTACCATCTCCGAGATCGCCTTCGGCTGGGGCTTTACCCACCTGGGGCGGTTCTCGGCGGAGTATCGGAAACTGTTCGATGAATCCCCCAGCCAGACGCTGCAACGCATGCGTATGCGCAGTACTTGAACCTGATGAAGATCAACCAGTGGGAGGGGCGGTGCCTGGGCGATTTCAGATCAGTTCTTCAACCAACTGCAGGCAATGACTGAGCCCCGGCGACTGATCATTCACCCGTCGGCTGAGAATGATCGGCGAGGTCGCCGTCGCTTCCACAACCGGCGTGTAGCCGATATCCGCGCGATGCAGCACCTGCACCGACGCCGGCACCAGTGTCACGCCCATGCCCGCACCGACCAGGCCGATGGCGGTCTGCAGTTCGTTGGTCCACTGCGCCACCTTGAGGCTCAGGCCGTGGGCGTCGAACAGTGCGATCACATGGTCGGCATAGCTGGGGCGCGGGTTGCCGGGGTAGAGCACAAACGGCTCGGCGGCCAGTTGGGCGAGGGTCGCGGGTGCATCGAGCAATGGGTGGCCGGCGGGCAGCACGGCGACCAACCGATCCTCCACCAGCACACGCTGGACGATGGCCGGGTCGTCGATGCGAATGCGCCCGAAGCCCACGTCGATACGTCCGGCCTTGAGCGCCTCGACCTGCTGCAAGGTGGTCATCTCCGACAACCCCAACTCCAGTTCCAACGCCTCATGGGTGCGCAACCGCCGGATCAATTCCGGCAGCACGCCATACAAGGTCGACGGCGCAAAGCCGATGCCCAGCCAGGTCTTCTCGCCCTGGCCGATGCGGCGCGTGTTGTCGCAGACCGTGGCCAATTGTTCGAGCAACACATTGGCGTGCTCATAGAAAAACCGCCCGGCTTCGGTCAGCCGCAGCGGTCGGCCACGCTCCAGCAGGACCACGCCCAATTCCTCTTCCAATTGCTGGATCTGCCGGCTCAACGGCGGCTGGGCGATGTGCAGGTGTTCGGCAGCACGGGTGAAGTTGAGGGTCTGCCCCAGCACCTGGAAGTAGCGCAGATGACGCAGTTCCATAACGGCTCCTTTCATACCTTGAGGGTATTGATCGAGACCAATTCTATATTGGAAGCCAGGAAGAATGCGGCACAGAATCGACGTAAATCTATAAAGAACCCAGCGGGTATTGCCATGCCGATTTGCGCCATCGAGTCGATCGAGACCATTATCGTCGACCTTCCCACCCTTCGCCCGCACAAGCTGGCGATGCACACCCTGCAAAACCAGACCCTGGTGATCATCCGCGTGCGCTGCGCCGACGGCATCGAAGGCATCGGTGAATCCACCACCATCGGCGGCCTGAGCTACGGCAACGAGAGCCCCGAGAGCATCAAGGTCAACATCGACCGTCACTTCGCCCCACTGCTGATTGGCCAGGACGCCAGCAATATCAACGCGGCCATGTTGCGCCTGGAGCGCAGCATTCGCGGTAACACCTTTGCCAAATCCGGTATCGAAAGCGCCTTGCTCGACGCCCTCGGCAAGCGCCTGAACCTGCCGGTCAGCGAACTGCTCGGTGGGCGTGTGCGCGATGCACTGCCGGTGGCCTGGACCCTCGCCAGCGGCAATACCGCCCAGGACATTGCCGAGGCCGAAAAGATGCTCGACCTGCGCCGCCACCGCATCTTCAAATTGAAGATCGGTGCCGGTGAAGTGGGCGAGGACCTGGCCCATGTCATCGCGATCAAACAGGCCCTGGGCGAACGTGCCAGCGTGCGCGTCGACGTCAACCAGGCCTGGGACGAAGCCGTGGCCCTGCGGGCGTGCAAGGTGCTCGGCGACCACGGCATCGACCTGATCGAACAGCCGATCTCGCGTAACAACCGTGGCGGCATGGCCCGGCTCAACCTGTCGAGCCCGGCGCCGATCATGGCCGACGAATCCATCGAGTGTGTCGAAGAGGCCTTCAACCTGGCCCGTGAAGGCGCGGCCTCGGTGTTCGCCCTGAAGATCGCCAAGAACGGCGGCCCCCGCGCGGTATTGCGCACCGCCGCGATTGCCGAGGCCGCCGGTATCGGCCTGTACGGCGGCACCATGCTGGAAGGGGGGATCGGCACCCTGGCGTCGGCGCATGCCTTCCTCACGCTGAACAGGCTGGCATGGGGTACCGAGTTGTTCGGCCCGCTGTTGCTGACCGAAGACATTCTTGCCGAGCCGCCGCTGTACCGCGATTTCCAGCTGCATGTCTCCCACTTGCCGGGCCTGGGCCTGGCCATCGATGAGGAGCGCCTGGCGTTCTTCCGTCGTGACGAACACTAAGAGGCGCCGCCCATGTTGTTCCACGTAAAAATGACCGTGAACCTGCCCGTCGACATGCACCCCGAGCGCGCCGCCAGCCTCAAGGCCGACGAAAAGGCCTTTGCCCAGCGTCTGCAGCACCAGGGCAAATGGCGCCACTTATGGCGCATCGCCGGGCTCTACGCCAACTACAGCGTGTTCGACGTCGACAGCGTGCAAGAACTGCATGACCTGCTGATGCAACTGCCGCTTTACCCCTACATGGCCATCGAAGTGAATGCCTTGTGCCGGCACCCTTCGTCGATCCATGAAGACGACCGCTAGGCCGGTTTTCACTCTGATAACTACAAGATGAGGAACGCACCATGTCCATCCGACTGTCCCAGACTGCCCACGCCCAACGGTTTCTCGAAGAAGCCAGCGGCAACCTCACTGACGGTGGCAACCCGCGCGCCAAGGCGCTGATCTACCGGATCCTGCGCGATACGGTAAACATCATCGAAGACCTGGACGTGACCCCGGAAGAGTTCTGGAAGGCGGTCAACTACCTCAACGAACTGGGCAAGCACCAGGAGGCCGGACTGCTCGCCGCCGGGCTCGGCCTGGAGCATTACCTGGATATGCTGATGGACGCCGCCGACGAGGAAGCCGGCAAGTCCGGTGGTACCCCGCGCACCATCGAAGGCCCGCTGTATGTGGCCGGCGCGCCGCTGTCGAAGTACGAGGCGCGGCTGGACGATGGCAAGGACGACGCGGTGCCGCTGTTTATGCGCGGGCAGGTGCGCGACACCGACGGCAAGCCGTTGGCCGGGGCGATTGTCGATGTGTGGCAGGCCAATACCGGCGGTACGTATTCGTGGTTCGACCCGACGCAATCCGAATTCAACCTGCGTCGGCGTATCGAGACCGACGCCCAGGGCAACTACCGCTTTCGCAGCATCGTGCCGTCGGGCTACGGCTGCCCGCCGACCGGGCCGACCCAGCAGTTGCTCGATCAACTGGGGCGCCACGGGCAGCGCCCGGCGCATATCCACTTCTTTATCTCGGCGCCGGGGCATCGGCACCTGACCACCCAGATCAACCTGTCGGATGACCCGTACCTGCACGATGATTTTGCCTACGCGACGCGGGATGAGTTGATTGCCGAGATTCGCTTCAGTGACGATCAGCAACTGGCGCGGGAGTTTGGCGTGGAAGGGCGGTTTGCGCAGATTGATTTTGACTTTGAGTTGCAAACCGCCGCAGCGCCGGTAGAGCAAAAACGCATGCAGCGGGTTCGCGCCCTCGAAGACTAAATGCGGTCAAAAATGTGGGAGGGGGCTTGCCCCCCACATTTTACCGATGGCGCTGCTCCTATTTGCGTACCACCAGATCAAGCACCTCATCCCGATCCTTGATCTTCTGCAGCACAATCTCCGAGCGGATATCCATCACCCCCGCCGTGCGGTTCAGGTGGTTCACGATAAAGTCCGAAAAGTGCTTGAGGTTGCGTGCCTGCACCCGCAGCACATAGTTGCTGGCGCCGGTGATCACGTAGGCGCTGGCCACTTCCGGCCAGCCTTGCACCTTCTTGATAAACGTCTCATGCCAATCCTCCACATCCTGGCGCAATGACAGGTGGACGATGGCCTCCAGTTCAATCCCCAACTGCTCGGCATTCAACACCGCACGGTAGCCGCTGATAATCCCTTCGCTCTCCAGCAGGCGTAGACGACGCAGGCAGGCAGAGGGCGACAACGCGACTTTTTCCGCCAGTTCCTGGTTGCTGATACGGCCATCCTGTTGCAGGAAATGCAGGAGGCGCAGGTCGGTGGCGTCAAGGATCATGGTTAGAATAAATCCGCGTATTTAGGGGTTAAATTCGAATTTCCTACAGCTTAATTAGCCTGTTACCCACCACTTTGCACGAAAATTCTTTAAATCTTCGTTCATTATTTGCTGCATCCTCACTGACAAAAACCAGGACAGCCCATGACCCCTCGCAGCCATTGCCAAGCCCTCGACACCCAGGACCCGCTGGCGCCGCTACGTCAGCAGTTCGCCTTGCCGCAGGACGTTATCTACCTGGACGGCAACTCCCTCGGTGCGCGTCCGGTGGCGGCGTTGGCGCGGGCGCAGGCGGTCATCGCGCAAGAGTGGGGCAATGGCTTGATCCGCAGTTGGAACAGCGCCGGCTGGGCCGACTTGTCCCAGCGCCTGGGCAACCGCCTGGCGCCGCTGATCGGGGCGCGGGACGCAGAGGTGGTGATCACCGATACCACCTCGATCAACCTGTTCAAGGTGCTCAGCGCCGCCTTGAGCGTGCAGCGCCAACGTGAGCCGGCGCGCAAGGTGATCGTCAGCGAAGCGAGCAACTTCCCCACCGATTTGTACATCGCCCAGGGCCTCGCCGAGTTGCTGCAACAGGGCTATTCCCTGCGCCTGGTCAACAGCCCGGATGAACTGCCCCGGGCCATCGACGGCGACGTGGCGGTGGTGATGCTCACCCACGTCAACTACAAGACCGGCTATATGTACGACATGCAGGCGCTCACGGCCTTGAGCCATGAATGCGGCGCGCTGAGCATCTGGGACCTGGCGCATTCGGCCGGCGCGGTGCCCATCGACCTGCACGGGGCCGGTGCTGACTATGCGATTGGCTGCACTTACAAATACCTCAACGGCGGCCCCGGTTCCCAGGCGTTCGTGTGGGTCAACCCGGCGTTGGTGGACCTGGTGCACCAGCCGCTGTCGGGCTGGTTCGGGCATACCCGGCAGTTCGCCATGGAATCCAGCTATGCGCCGAGTGCTGGCATCGCCCGCTACCTGTGCGGCACCCAGCCGATCACGTCGCTGGCGATGGTGGAATGCGGCCTGGAAGTTTTTGAACAGACCGACATGGCCCGCCTGCGCAGCAAATCCCTGGCGCTGACCGACCTGTTTATCGAGTTGGTCGAAAGCCGCTGCGCCGCCCACAACCTTGTGCTGATCACGCCGCGTGAACACGCCCGGCGTGGCAGCCATGTGAGCTTCGAACACCCGGAAGGCTATGCGGTGATCCAGGCCCTGATCGCACGTGGCGTGATCGGTGATTACCGCGAGCCGCGCATCATGCGTTTTGGGTTTACGCCGCTGTACACCAGCTTCAGCGAGGTGTGGGACGCGGTGGAAATCCTCGGTGAGATTCTCGACAACTGCACCTGGGACCAACCGCAATTCAAGGTCCGACATAGCGTTACCTGAATAAACGCCGGAGAAAATGTGGGAGGGGGCTTGCCCCCGATGGCGGTGTGTCAGTTACTTAAATTTTTGCTGATCCACCGCTATCGGGGGCAAGCCCCCTCCCACAGGGGATCTGTGACAACGGTTAGACAGTACAACCACAATAATAAAGGGGCACACCACGTGAGCACACCCGACCACGGCTTTGCCGAGATCACCCACCGCGAACTGGGCCTGAGGCGCCAGCTCACTTCCGGCCAGATGAGCATGATCGCCATCGGTGGCGCCATCGGCACCGGGCTGTTCATGGGCAGCGCCTATGCCATCGGCTACGCCGGGCCCAGCGTGCTGGTGAGCTACGCGATCGGCGCGTTGATCACCTTGCTGCTGATGGGCTGCCTGGCCGAGATGACGGTGGCCCATTCCACCTCGGGCTCTTTCGGCGCCTATGCCGAGTTCTACATCAGCCCGCTGGCCGGGTTTCTGGTGCGTTATGCCTACTGGGCGGCGATTGTGCTGGCGGTGGGGGCCGAGGTCACGGCGGTGGCGATGTACATGAAGTACTGGTTCGCCCACGTGCCGGAATGGGTGTGGATCGTGTCGTTTTCCAGCGTGCTGATCCTGCTCAACGCCATCAGCGTCAAGACTTTCGGCAACTTCGAATACTGGTTTTCGACGATCAAGATCAGCGCCATCGTCGGCTTCATCATCCTCGCGGTGTACGTGGTGTTCGGCTCCGGCAACCCACAATACGGGGTGCAGAACTACACGGCCCACGACGGGTTTTTCCCCCATGGCGTGAGCGGCATGTGGATTGCCGTGATCGTGTCGATCTTCAGCTACTTGAGCGTCGAGATGATCGCCGTGGCCGCCGGTGAAGCGGCGGACCCGGAGCAGGCCGTGAAGAAAGCCTTTCGCGCGACCATCGTGCGGCTGGTGGTGTTTTACCTGCTGACCCTGGCGCTGATGCTCGCCATCGTGCCGTGGAACCAGGCCGGCCAGGCCCAGAGCCCGTTCGTCACGGTGATGCAGACCATCGGCATTCCCGGCGCCACCGGGGTGATGAATTTCGTGATCCTGATCGCGGCCTTGTCGGCGATGAACAGCCAGCTCTACATCACCACGCGCATGATGTTCAGCCTGTCCCGCGCCGGCTTTGCGCCCAGGTCCATGGGGGCCTTGAGCAAGAGCGGCATTCCGCTGAATGCCTTGCTGTTGTCCAGCTCGGGCATCGCCCTGGCGACGCTGTTGAACCTGGTGTACCCGGAAAGTTCGTTCACCCTGATGATGGCGATCTCCATGTTTGGCGCGATCTTCACCTGGTTCATGATCTTCCTCACGCACCTGTTCTTCCGGCGCTATCGCAAGCGTCATGGCGGCGCGAAGCTGTCGTTCCAGTTGCGCCTGTTTCCCTACAGCACGTTATTGGGGTTGGTGCTGATGGGCGCGGTGATGATCACCACGTACTTCACCGAAGCGTTCAAGATGACCCTGGTGTTTGGCGTGCCGTTCCTGCTGATCCTGTCGGCGGTGTATTACGGGTTTTTCCGCAAGGGCAGGACCAAGGCATCGAACAAGGCCCTGGCGTAACCCGGCAATTGTTCGAACGAACGCGCGCATAACAGCAGCGTTCGGCAAGCCCACTCTTCCTGCAACGGTTGGGCGATGAAGCGGCGCGGCGCTGGCCAGCGCGCCAGCGCCGCCAGGGGCACGATGCCCAGGCCGGCGCCGCGGGCCACCATGCGAATCAGCCCGTCAAAACCGTCGGCGCGGATACGCGTCTGCACACGAAAGCCCGCGTGCAGTGCCTGTTCTTCCAGGTACACCGCGAGGGCGCTGGCGGCGGCCAGACCCACGTAGTCGTATTGCAGGCTGTCGACAAAGCTCACCGTGCCGCCCGCCAGGGGATGGTCGTGCGGCATGATCAGCGCCAGCGGGTCGTCGCGAAAGGGCAAGGTCTGCAAGCCGTGGGTGTCCACGGCGTCGGAGATGATCCCCAACTCCGCCGTGCCCTGGCGCAAGGCCTGGGTGATGCGCAGGCTGGGCAATTCCTGCAGGTCGATATCGAGGTTGGGGTGTTCGCGCAGAAAGTCCGCAAGCAGTTCCGGCAGGTATTCGCTGAGCGCAGTGGTGTTGCACAGCAGGCGCACCTGGCCTTTGACGCCGTTGGCGTATTCCGCCAGGTCCTGTTGCAGGTGCTCGGCCTGTTGCAACAACAGGCGGGCGTGACGGGCCAGGGCCTTGCCCGCCGGTGTGGGGGTGACGCCGCGACGCCCACGCTGGAGAAACTCGATGCCCAACGACGCCTCCATCGCCCGGATGCGGGCACTGGCGGCGGCCAGGGATAAATGGCTGCGGGCCGCGCCGGCGGTGATGTTGCCGGTGTCGAGGGTGTGCAGGTAGAGGCGCAGGTCGATCAGGTCAAAGTGCATGGCTGATGGCTCGGGTGACTGGACTGGCCTCAGGGTCACGCAAAACAAGAGGCTGCCTCAGTATATGGCGAATTTTAGAGCGCATCGAAAAGTCGCACACTCTGCCCATGAATACCTTCCTCGCGTTTTACCAGAATCTCGGCCCCGCCCTTACCTTGCTGGTGATCGGCACCTTCCTGCTGGCCGGTACGGTCAAGGGTATCATCGGTTTGGGGCTGCCCACTGTCGCCATGGGCATGCTCGGCCTGGCTATGTTACCGGCGCAGGCTGCGGCATTGCTGATCATCCCTTCGATCGTCACCAACCTGTGGCAATTGGCATTTGGCGGGCACCTGAGTGCTTTGCTCAAGCGCCTTTGGCCGATGTTGCTGCTGATTTTCCTCGGCACCGGGCTGGGCACGGTGTGGCTGGGGATGGACGGCGGGCAATGGGTGGTGCGCGCACTGGGCGCCGCGTTGCTGGTGTATGCACTGAGCGGACTGTTCCTGCCCACGTTCAAGGTCAAGGCCCGGACCGAGCGTTGGCTGGGACCGGTGTGCGGGCTGATCACCGGCCTTATCACCTCGGCCACCGGTGTGTTTGTGATTCCTGCCGTGCCATACCTGCAGGCGCTGGGATTGAACCGCGATCAACTGGTGCAGGCGTTGGGGTTGTCGTTCACGGTATCGACCCTGGCCCTGGCCGCCGGTCTGGCCTGGCGCGGCACCTTGGGCGCTGGCGCAATCAACGCCTCGTTGCTGGCCTTGGTGCCGGCGCTGCTGGGCATGTGGCTGGGCCAGGTGGTGCGTCAGCGCATCAGTGCGGTGCTGTTCAAGCGGGTATTTTTTATCGGCATGGCACTGCTGGGCGGGCATTTGCTGATCGGCGGTTAACAATTAGCGATCCATTCGTTCCTTGTGGTCAAAGGTATTTTGCCCGGTGGCCGCTTATTCCGAAGGGCCGAGGTGGATAGTCTGCGTCCAGACATTTTCAACCTTCTGGATGCCTCCCATGAAAAAAGTACTCCTGCTCAACGGCGGTAAAAAATTCGCCCACTCCGACGGCCGCTATAACGCCACCCTGCATGACACCGCCTTGGCGGTGTTGGACCGAGGCGGTATCGACGTCAAGGTCACCCATATCGACGAAGGCTACGACGTGGCCGAAGAGGTCGCCAAATTCCTCTGGGCCGATGTGATCATCTACCAGATGCCCGGGTGGTGGATGGGCGCGCCCTGGATCGTCAAGAAGTACATCGACGAAGTCTTCACCGAAGGCCACGGCAGCCTGTATGCCAGCGATGGTCGCACCCGTTCCGACGCCTCGCAGAAATACGGCAGCGGTGGCCTGGTCCAGGGCAAGCACTACATGCTGTCACTGACCTGGAATGCACCGCAGCAAGCCTTCGACGATCCGACCGACTTCTTCGAAGCCAAGGGCGTGGATGCGGTGTACTTCCCGTTCCACAAAGCCAACGAGTTCCTCGGCATGACCGGCCTGCCGACCTTCCTGTGCGTGGACGTGATGAAACGCCCGGCCATCGAGGTGGATGTGGCGCGCTACGAACAGCATCTGGCGCGGGTGTTCAACCTCTCGGTGTAAGCTGCGGTACACCGATAACGAGGACCGCCCGTGAAAGCCCGATCCGATGAGCTACAGATCTTCGTCAGCGTGATTGAGTGCGGCTCGATTTCCGCCGCCGCGGAGCAGGTCGGGCAGACGCCGTCGGCGGTCAGCCGCACCCTGTCGCGCCTGGAAGCCAAGCTTGAGACCACGCTGATCAACCGCACCACGCGGCGCATGGACCTGACCGAGGAGGGCAAGTACTTCTTCGAGCAGGCCAAGCTGATCCTGGCGCAGATGGACGAGCTGGAAGAGCGCCTGTCGTCACGCCAGAAAAACCCCGCCGGGCGCCTGCGCATCAATGCCGCCGTGCCGTTCATGCTGCATGGGATCGTGCCCTACATCGCCGAATTCCGCCGTTTGTACCCGCAGATCCAGCTGGAGTTGAACAGCGATGACCTGATCATCGACCTGCTGGAACAGAGCACCGATATTGCGATTCGCATCGGTGCCCTGGCCGACTCCACCCTGCATGCGCGATCCTTGGGCTGTACGCCGCTGCATATCCTCGCCAGCCCCGACTACCTCAAGCAGTACGGCACGCCGACGACGGTCGCCGAGTTGGCTGACCATACCCTGCTGGGCTTTACCCAGACCGAAACCCTCAACCACTGGCCGCTGCGCCATGTGGAAGGTGACCGCTGGCTGATCGAGCCCAGCGTGGCCGCGTCCAGTGGTGAAACCCTGCGCCAGTTGGCGTTGGAAGGGCAGGGCATTTGTTGCCTGTCGAACTTCATGACCGTCGAAGACATCAATACCGGGCGCCTGGTGCCGGTGCTGGAGGCGTTCAACAGCGGGTATCGCCAACCGATCCACGCGGTGTTCTACCGCAACTCGCAATTGGCGCTGCGCATCCAGTGCTTCCTGGACTTTATCCAGGCCAAGCTGGCGCGGTATGCCTGCTGATTCGTGACCCTCACGCAAGAGTGAATTGGGCGGTGCGGGCTTATTCGTCAGGGATGAGTTCGTAACAATGGACCCATCACTTACCCCGTCAGGAGCACTCTCCATGAACGTATTCATTACCGGCGCAGCCGGTTTTATCGGCGGTTCCATCGCCACCGGCCTGGTCAAGGCTGGTCACACGGTTACCGGCCTGGTACGCGGCGCCGGGCAAGCGGCAGAAATGACCGCCCTGGGCATCAACCCGGTGATCGGTACCCTCGACGATGCTGCTGTGTTGACCGAGCAAGCGCACAAAGCCGATGCAGTGATCAATGCCGCGAGCAGCGACCATCGTGTCGCGGTGGAAACCCTGCTGGCCGCACTGAAAGGTTCGGACAAGCCATTCCTGCACACCAGCGGTTCGAGCATCGTGGGGGATGCGTCGGGCGGTAAGTCCAGCGATGTCATCTATTTCGAAGACAGCCTGCCGGAGCCGACCGTCGACAAGGCTGCCCGCGTGGCCATCGACAACCTGATCCTGGCGGCCGCAAAAGACGGCGTGAACTCAGCAGTGATCTGCAACACCCTGATCTACGGCCACAGCCTCGGTGTGAAGCGCGACAGCGTGCAACTGCCGCGCTTGCTCAAGCAGGCACGCAAGAGCGGCGTGGTGCGCCATGTGGGCACCGGGCAGAACATCTGGTCCAACGTGCACATTGAAGACGTGGTGGCGCTGTACCTGCTGGCACTGACCCGCAACGTGCCGGGCACGTTCTACTTTGTGGAAAGCGGCGAGGCCTCGTTTATCGACATGACCACGGCGATTGCCCAAGCCCTGAACCTGGGCCGGCCGCAGGATTGGCCATTGGCCGAGGCTGAGGCCGAGTGGGGTTATGAAATGGCCAACTATGGCCTGGGCTCCAACAGCCGCGTGCGTGGCAGGCATGCCCGCGAGTTGCTGGGCTGGGCGCCGAAGCGTACGTCGGTGGTGGAGTGGATTCGTCAGGAGATGGTCTAAGTTTTCCGCCGTTTAGTTGTGGCGAGCGGGCCTGCCCGCGTCGGGCTGCGAAGCGGCCCCCTGTCAGTAATCGCATACATTCAGACAGAAATACGGTGAATGGTTTTGGGGCTGCTTCGCAGCCCAACGCGGGGCAAGCCCGCTCACTACAGGGTGTGTGCTTGCCTTAAAAATCTGGCCCCACCGCGCTCAATTCCGTACCATTCCCCGCCTTATCCCCCGCAATGCCCTGGTACCTCATGAACCTCACCCGTCTGCGCGCCGATGCCCTGGCCGGCCTCACCACGTCTTTCGCGCTGCTGCCCGAGTGCATCGCCTTTGCCCTGGTGGCCCACCTCAACCCGCTGATGGGGCTCTACGGCGCCTTTATCATTTGCACCCTCACCGCCTTGTTCGGCGGCCGGCCGGGCATGGTGTCCGGGGCGGCAGGCTCGATGGCGGTGGTGATCGTCGCGCTGGTGGTGCAGCACGGCGTGGAATACCTGCTGGCCACGGTGCTGCTGGGCGGGCTGATCATGGTTGCGTTCGGCCTGTTGCGCCTGGGCAAGCTGGTGCGCATGGTGCCGCACCCGGTGATGCTGGGGTTCGTCAACGGCCTGGCGATCATCATTGCCCTGGCCCAGTTGGAACATTTCAAGAACGGTGAACGCTGGCTCAGCGGTACGCCGTTGTACGTGATGACGGGCCTGGTGCTGGTGACCATGGCCATCGTCTACCTGCTGCCGCGCATCACCCGTGCGGTGCCGCCGGCCCTGGTGGCGATCCTTGGCGTGGGCCTGGCCGTGTACCTGCTCGGCCTGCCGACCCGTACCCTCGGCGACATGGCCCACATCGCCGGCGGCCTGCCGACCTTCGCGCTGCCGCAGATCCCCTGGACCCTGGAAACCCTCGGCATCATCGCCCCTTATGCGTTCCTGATGGCCATGGTCGGCCTGCTGGAAACCCTGCTGACCCTGAACCTCACCGACGAAATCACCGAGACCCGTGGCTACCCCGACCGCGAGAGCGTGGCCCTGGGCGCGGCGAATATGCTCTCGGGCCTGTTCGGCGGCATGGGCGGTTGCGCGATGATCGGGCAAACCGTGATCAACCTCAGCTCCGGCGGGCGCGGACGTTTCTCCGGGGTGTTCGCCGGGGTGATGATCCTGCTGTTTATTTTGTTTCTGTCACCGCTGATCGAGCGGATCCCGCTGGCGGCGCTGGTGGGGGTGATGTTCGTGGTGTCCCAGCAGACCTTCGCCTGGGCGTCCCTGCGGGTGATCAACAAGGTGCCGCTCAATGATGTGCTGGTGATCATCGCAGTGACCGTGATCACGGTGTTCACCGACCTGGCCACCGCCGTGCTGTGCGGCATCGTGATCGCAGCACTGAACTTTGCCTGGCAACAGGCCCGTGAGCTGTACGCCGATGAGCATCTGGAAGCGGATGGCAGCAAGCTCTATCGCCTGCACGGCACGCTGTTCTTTGCCTCGACGACGCCGTTCCTGAACCAGTTCGACCCGGCCAACGACCCCGCCCAGGTGACGCTGGATTGTCGTCACCTGAGCTTTGTCGACTACTCGGCGATTGCCGCGCTGATGACCCTGCGCGAGCGCTACAGCAAGGCCGGCAAGCATTTGCGCGTGCTGCATTTGTCTGAACGCTGCAAGAAGCTGCTCAAGCGTGCGAGGGTGCATCACGACTGATTTTATGGCCCGACCAGGTCTTCCAGTTCCTGGGCGCGGGTCTGGGTCATGTCCAGCACGCAGCCGGTGCCGTTGACCTGGTCGATGGTGCCGCCGGTAGCCGAGCCGGCGAAGGCACAATTGGCGTCACGGTACTTGATCCACAGGCGCTGCAGGTCCTGCAGTTGCTGCCTGCGGTTGCCTTCCTGGGCGGCGAGGGCGGTTTTGTAGGCTTTGTTCAGGCGCGTGTCCTGCACCTTGGTTTCCTTGACGTTGCAGCTGACCATGTCGGCAGTGGTGTTGGCGCCGTCCATGCATTTTTTCAGCGCCGGGTTGTCGGCGGCGGCGGCAGTGCCGCACACGGCGAGAAGCAGGGCGCCGGCGGCGAGTGTCGTACGAATCATGCTCGATTTTCCTGGCAACGGTGGATGTGCATTCTATGACTCAAGGGTATTCGTTGAGTTTCCAGCCTTCTCTGATCTTCATGTAAGAACACCCCCCGGATTTTCATGCACGGCCCTTGGGCATACCCCAACGCGACAGCGCTTATCCGTGGGCGAAAGTTACTTTCATAAAATTTGAAAATGCTCCTCGGTAATGATTTATGAGTTTCACAACCAATTCGACGTGACCCTTTCCGAGGAGTACCGCATGGCCGCATCACCGGGCTTCGGGCTGTTGGCATACGCTGCCATCGCCATCATTGCTTTGATCGTGCTGATCGCACGTTACCGGCTCAACCCGTTTATCGTCATCACCCTGGTGTCCATCGGCCTGGCGCTGATGGCCGGGATGCCGGCTGACACCATCATGGGCTCCTACGAGGCGGGCGTCGGCAAAACATTGGGGCATATCGCCCTGGTCGTGGCGCTGGGCACCATGCTCGGCAAGATGATGGCCGAGTCCGGTGGCGCCGAGCAGGTGGCGCGCACCCTGATCAACCGTTTCGGCGAACGTAATGCCCATTGGGCCATGGTGTGCATCGCCTTCCTGGTGGGGCTGCCGCTGTTTTTCGAAGTGGGCTTTGTGCTGCTGGTGCCAATCGCCTTTACCGTGGCGCGGCGCGTGGGGGTGTCGATCCTGATGGTCGGCCTGCCGATGGTTGCCGGCCTGTCGGTGGTGCATGCGCTGGTGCCGCCGCACCCGGCGGCGATGATGGCCGTGCTGGCGTATAACGCGTCGGTGGGGCAGACCGTGCTCTATGCGATCCTCATCGGTATACCCACGGCGATCATCGCCGGCCCGGTGTACGCCAAATTCATCGTGCCGCGTATTCACCTGCCGGCGGAAAACCCGCTGGAACGCCAGTTTATCGAGCGTGAACCTCGTGAGCGTTTGCCGAGCTTTACGCTGACCATGGGCACCATCCTGTTGCCGGTGGTGCTGATGATGATCGGCGGTTGGGCCAACGTGATCTCCACCCCGGGCAGCGGCTTCAATCAGTTTCTGCTGTTTATCGGCAACTCGGTGATTGCGCTGCTGGTGGCAACCCTGGTGAGTTTCTGGACCCTGGGCCTGGCGCAGGGCTTCAACCGTGAGTCGATCCTCAGGTTCACCAATGAATGCCTGGCGCCGACCGCGAGCATCACCTTGCTGGTGGGCGCGGGCGGTGGCCTGAACCGGATCCTCGTGGATGCAGGCGTCACTCATGAGATCCTCGGCCTGGCCCACGCGTTTCAGTTGTCGCCGCTGGTGATGGGGTGGCTGTTTGCGGCCCTGATGCGCATCGCCACAGGTTCGGCCACGGTGGCCATGACTACCGCATCCGGCGTGGTTGCGCCGGTCGCCCTGGGCCTGGGTTATCCACACCCGGAATTGCTGGTGTTGGCGACTGGCGCGGGTTCGGTGATCTTTTCCCACGTTAACGACGGCGGCTTCTGGCTGATCAAGGAATACTTCAATATGACGGTGATCCAGACCTTCAAGACCTGGACCGTATTGGAGACGCTGATCTCTGTGGTTGCCTTCGGTCTGACTTACGGTCTGTCCTGTATTTTGTAACCCGGAGCCTTCATGGACATCCTCTACCAGATCCGCGCCCGTCAGGATTCCTTCAGCGCCGGCGAAGGGCGTATCGCCAGGCTGATGCTGGAGGATGTGGGCTTTGCCGCCTCGGCCAGCCTGGAAGAGCTGTCCCAACGGGCCGAGGTCAGTACCGCGACGTTGTCGCGGTTTGCCCGCAGTGTCGGTTGCCGGGATTTGCGCGACCTGCGCCTGCAACTGGCCCAGGCCAGCGGCGTCGGCAGCCGCTTCCTGGACCCGGCGGGGCTGCCTGAACAGTCGGCATTTCATCGGCAGATTCTCGGCGATATCGAAGCGACGTTGCGCCAGCACTTGTCGGGTTTCAACCAGGCCAGCTTTGTCGATGCGGTCAACCTGCTGGGCAAGGCGCGGATGATCCACGCGTTCGGCATGGGCGGGCCGTCGAGTTTGTGCAGCGATGAATTGCAGGTGCGCCTGGTTCGCCTGGGCTACCCGATTGCCGCCAGCCACGACCCGGTGATGATGCGTGTCACGGCGGCAACCCTGGGGCCGGAACACGCGCTGATTGTCTGCTCGCTCACGGGCCTCACCCCTGAGTTGCTCGATGTGGTGGCGCTGGCACGCAACTACGACGCGCGCATCGTCGCCATCACCCTGGCCGACTCACCCCTGGCGCAGTTGGCGGATGTGCTGCTGCCGCTGCAACCGGCCGAAACCAGTTTTATCTACAAACCCACGGCGGCGCGCTACGGCATGCTGCTGGCCATCGACCTGCTCGCCACCGAACTGGCGCTGGCCCTGCCCGACGACAACCAGGAACGCTTGCGCCGGATCAAGCTGGCCCTCGACGATTATCGCGGCGGCCCTGACCGCCTGCCGCTTGGAGATTGACATGACGTACGACACGCTGATTCGCCAGGCGCTGATCATCGATGGCAGCAACACCGAAGGGTTTGTCGCCGATGTGGGGCTGCGTGACGGGCGCATCGAGACGATCGGTGACTTGTCGACGGCGGTGGCCTTGCATGAAATCGATGGGACTGGCCGTGTACTGGCGCCAGGCTTTATCGATGTCCACACCCACGACGACACGGTGGTCATCCGCCAGCCGCAGATGCTGCCCAAGCTCAGCCAGGGTGTGACCACTGTGATTGTCGGCAACTGTGGCATCAGCGCCTCACCGGTGAGTTTGCGCAGCGATCCGCCGGACCCGATGAACTTGTTGGGCAGCGCTGCGGCGTTTGTTTATCCCCGGTTCAGCGACTATCGCAGCGCCGTTGAAAGCGCTCATCCAGCGGTCAACGTCGCGGCATTGATCGGTCACACGGCGCTGCGCAGTAACCACATGGACGACCTGCATCGCACCGCCACACCGGATGAAATCGCCGCCATGCGTGTGCAGTTGCACGAGAGTCTCGAGGCCGGCGCCCTCGGTTTATCCACCGGCCTGGCCTACGCCAGCGCGTTCAATGCCGAGACCGATGAGGTGCTGCAACTGAGTGAAGAACTCACGGCCTTCGGTGCGGTTTACACCACCCATTTGCGCAGCGAATTCGAACCGGTGCTGGAGGCCATGGACGAGGCTTTTCTGATCGGCCGGCACGCACAGGTACCGGTGATTATTTCCCACCTCAAATGTGCGGGCGCGGGGAACTGGGGGCGTAGTCCGCAGCTGTTGGCAGCGTTGGAATCAGCGGCGAACACCCACCCGGTGGGGTGTGATTGTTATCCCTACGCGGCCAGTTCTTCGACCCTGGACCTCAAGCAGGTGACCGACGCGTTTCGCATCACGATTACCTGGTCGACGCCGCACCCGGAAGTGGGAGGGCGCGACTTGCAGGACATTGCCGGCGAATGGGACGTCTCGTTGATGGACGCCGCTCGTCGTCTACAGCCTGCGGGGGCGGTGTACTACGGGATGGATGAAGCGGATGTGCGACGCATCCTTGCGCATCCATTGTCGATGGTGGGGTCTGATGGGTTGCCCGAAGATCCGTTTCCACACCCACGCTTGTGGGGGGCGTTTCCACGGGTGCTGGGACATTTCAGCCGGGATGTCGGGTTGTTCCCGTTGCACACCGCCGTGCACAAGATGACCGGCTTGTCGGCAGCGCGTTTTGGGTTATCCGAGCGTGGTGAAATTCGTGAAGGGCACTGGGCCGACCTGGTGTTGTTCGACCCGTTGCGGGTGCGGGATGTGGCGGATTTCAATGAGCCACAGCGGGCGGCGCAAGGCATTGACGGCGTGTGGGTCAACGGCGTATTGAGCTACAGCGATGGCCAGGCGAACGGTCAGCGACCGGGGCGCTTCCTGGCGCGCAGTGGGGATTTGCGTGGTGGGTTTTCGACTCTATAGTGGGCGCTTTCATACACTGAGCGATTGTCATGCACTTAGGAAAAGTCACCCCCATCCTGCGGATTTTCGATGAGGCCAAGGCCTTGGAGTTCTACGTCGACTTTCTGGGGTTCAAGGTCGATTGGCAGCATCGTTTCGAGGCGAACTATCCACTCTATCTGCAGGTTTCGCTGGGCGATTGTGTGCTGCACCTGTCCGAACATCATGGCGATGCTTCGCCGGGCGCGGCGGTGCGGATCCAGGCGCAAGGGGTGGACACGTACCAGCAGCAGTTGGCGGGCAAGGATTACCGTTACGCCAAGCCTGGGGTTGAGCAAACGCCTTGGGGATCGCGGGAGATGAGCATCAAGGATCCGTTTGGGAATCGGGTGGTGTTTGTTGAGGAAGGTGAGGGCTGAGAGGTAAATCGCAGGCAATAAAAAACCGCCTTGGTAGGCGGTTTTTTATTGCAATCCCGGTTAGTAGCTGGGGTTGCATATTCAGCGGAAGCTATGACCAGCGAGAAGAATACTACTGCCGATTGTCGCGCCCCGCAAGGACTGGCCAAGGCCGACGGTTTTCACGCATTTCACTGAATGTTATAAAAAACGGTGGCAAGAATTGGCAATAAATTAGCGGACCTCCGCGGAGGGTTTTCTCATCTCCCGTCACACCTTCGATGAGGATGTTGGTTAGTATCACCCCGTTCCAAGTATGTCGTTTTGTAGGTGGCTGGGTATGCGCGCGGAATTATGGACCGAACGCCACGGGCTAGTAATCCGTGCCGGATTTATGCGGGAGGAACCAAAGCCCGACCGCCTCATCGGAAGCTATGACCAGCATCCTAAGGCCCACATGTTCCGGTAAGTGTGCTGGAGGTAAGGCCCAACTCACGGAGGGCCGAGTATGTCTAGGTTTGCACGACGTACATGGAACCTCTTAGTGAACTGCCTACGTGCTTATCACGTATGGAAGTTCCTGCGGGACAGCTTCGATGACTGCTAACGTCTGAGGGGTGGAGCCGCCTCGGTATATGCCGAGGCGGCTTTTTGATTTCTTACACCCGGAAGTGACTGACCATCTGCTGCAACTGGCTACCCAAACGCGCCAGTTCCACGCTCGATTTCGCCGTTTCATTGCTCGCGGTGGCGGTCTGCTCGGACACATCACGCACATTCACGATGCTGCGGCTGATCTCTTCGGCCACGGCGCTTTGTTCCTCGGCGGCAGCGGCGATCTGCTGGTTCATGGACTGGATGTTCGACACCGTGCGGGTGATGTTTTCCAGGGACACACCGGCCTTGCGCGTCAGTTCGACACTGCTGTCGGTGAGGCTGCGGCTGTTGTTCATCACGTTGGCGACTTGCTGGGTGCCGTTCTGCAAACCGGCGACCAGGCCTTCGATTTCCTCGGTGGATTTCTGCGTGCGCTGGGCCAGGCCACGCACTTCGTCGGCGACCACGGCAAAGCCACGACCGGCTTCACCGGCACGCGCCGCTTCGATCGCTGCGTTGAGGGCGAGCAAGTTGGTCTGTTCGGCCACTGCCTTGATCACGTCCATCACGCTGCCGATCTTGTTGCTCTCTTGTTGCAGGTGCGCCATGGCATCGGTGGAACGTTCCACTTCGGCGGCCAGGCGTTCGATCTGGGCGATGGCCTCGGCTACCACTTTATCGCCTGCGCGGGCCTGGCCGTCAGCGTCTGCGGCAGCCAGAGAGGCTTGCTCGGCGTTGCGTGCGACTTCCTGCACGGTGGCGGTCATTTCGTGCATTGCCGTGGCGACCTGATCGGTCTCGATCTTCTGGCTGTTCACACCGGCGCTGGTCTGCTCGGTGACGGCCGACAACTCTTCGGCGGCACTGGCGATCTGGGTCACGCCGTCGCGAATCCCGCTGATCAGTTCACGCAAGGTGGTGCCCATGCGCTGGATGCCTTGTTGCAGTACGCCCAGTTCATCGCGACGGGTGACCTGGATATTGTGGCTCAGGTCGCCGGAGGCGATGCGCTCAACCACAGCCAGGGTTTCCTGCAGTGGACGGGTGATCTGGCGGGTGATCACCAGTGCCGCGATGATACCGACCAGCAGTGCCAGCAGCGTGCTGATCAACTGCAGGCTACGGGCCTGGGCACTTTCGGCGTCGCGACGATCCAGCTGGATGTCGTAGAGCTTGTCGCTGATGGTGACGATATCGGCGCCTTGGGTGGTCATTTCGGCACGGGCAGCCACGATATTGGCGTTGGCCGTCTTGTAGTTTTGAACGGCTGTGCGATAGGCGCCCAGGGCGGTTTCCAGGGCGCTCAGCGCGCTTTGCTGGCTGGCGCCGAATGCGACACTGAGGCCTTTCAAGCCGCCGATGGCTTTCTCGATTTGTGCCGCAGCGCGGGCTTCGGTGTCCGGGTTGACGTTGTTGGTGTAGCCACGCACTTCGTAGCGGGCCAACTGGAACGCCTGCTTGGCGTTGGTCACCGCCTGGAACTGAGTGAAGCGCTCCGGGCTGTCGGGTATCTGCTGCACGCTGGTGTCCAGCGCATCGATCTGGGCGTTGGCGATATCGGCCTTGTCCCCCATGACCTGGCGAGCAGCGTTGCCGTTACGGTAAGCCTCACGCATTTTGTTCAGGGATTGCTGATAAGCCGTGATGATGGCTTTCTGCTCGTTGAGCAGCTTGACGTTTTCCGGGCTCTTGAAGCTGTCCAGGAGTTTCTGTTGCTGGGCAGCAAAGGCATCCAGGCTGGTCTGCACGTTCTGCGCCACGGCTTCATCACCGTTGGCCAACATGTATTGCAGGCGCACGATGCGCAGTTTGGTCAGCGACGCGTTGAGCTGGGTGATATCGCTCATCCAGTTACTACGGTCGATCAGGCTGCCCAGGCTGGTCCAGCCGGTGAAGGCCAGGATTGAGGTGAGAACCAGTACCAGGCCGAAGCCCAGGCCCAGTTTGAGGTTGACGCTGATGTTACCGAACCAGCTGTTCATCGAATGCTCCGCGAAGGTGATTTTTTGTCTGCTGGACGGTGTTGTTGTTTGAGCCAGCCAAGGTGTGTAGGCCTGTATCGGCGAAAGGGTTTGAATCTGAAGCGCTTTTATCGTGCCTGCGACGAAGGGTCGCGATCCCGGTGTCGCGCTACCGTGCAGGGCTCATCACGGGCAGGTCTTGTGTGCTAGTCTGCTGGCCCTTTTAGTTCAGGGCGGCGCGCACATCACTGTTTCCAGTGCTGCCCTACAGCGGAGCCTCTTCATGTCCGAAGTTAATCTGTCCACCGACGAAACCCGCGTCAGCTACGGTATCGGCCGTCAGTTGGGCGACCAACTGCGCGACAACCCACCACCGGGTGTGAGCCTGGACGCGATCCTGGCTGGCCTGACCGATGCATTCGCCGGCAAACCAAGCCGTGTTGACCAGGAGCAAATGGCCGCCAGCTTCAAGGTCATCCGCGAAATCATGCAAGCCGAGGCCGCTGCCAAGGCTGAAGCCGCTGCCGGCGCTGGCCTGGCGTTCCTGGCTGAAAACGCCAAGCGTGATGGCATCACCACCCTGGCTTCCGGCCTGCAATTTGAAGTGCTGACCGCTGGTGACGGCGCCAAGCCGACCCGTGAAGACCAGGTTCGTACTCACTACCACGGCACCTTGATCGACGGCACTGTGTTCGACAGCTCCTACGAGCGTGGCCAGCCTGCAGAATTCCCGGTAGGCGGCGTGATCGCCGGCTGGACCGAAGCCCTGCAACTGATGAATGCCGGCAGCAAATGGCGCCTGTACGTGCCGAGCGAGTTGGCTTACGGCGCTCAAGGCGTTGGCAGCATTCCGCCGCACAGCGTGCTGGTATTCGACGTCGAACTGCTCGACGTTCTGTAAGACCTGCTGGTTACCTGTGGGAACGGGGTCGTTCGTTCCCACAGTGTTTTGCCGGTGTGTTCATGGATGGAACTTGCCATTGAGCTCCGTCGCCGGGCGCAACGCTCGGGCATAGCAGAACAGAAACAGATTACGCACCACTTCCTTGAGCACTCCTGGTTCACTCGAACTCAGGCCGTTGACGTCCAGGTCACCCTGATCCTGCAATTCATTCAGCGCTTCTTCTTCCAGCACCGCACAGACTTCGCCGGTTTCCCGATGAAGGATGCGCAGGTAAGGGTGTGGGCGGTCGAGCCAGGCATCTATCAAATAAGTCATGGGTACATCTCCTTGATGGGTTTCAATGAGAATAATTCTTATTCGTAGAATAGCAAGTGCCTATTGGCAGTTTCCTGGTTTTTCTGTGTGGATATTGCGAGGGGTCAACGGGGAGGGCAAAACGCCATCCCGCGCGGGCGCGGGATGGATGCAGCAGGTTCAGACTTTGCGCACGAACTCGGACTTGAGTTTCATCGGGCCGATACCGTCGATCTTGCAATCGATATCGTGGTCGCCGTCGCACAGGCGGATGTTCTTGACCTTGGTGCCGACCTTCACGACCAGGGACGTACCCTTGACCTTGAGGTCTTTGATCACGGTGATGGTGTCGCCGTCCTGCAGGACGTTGCCCACAGAGTCTTTCTTCACGGTTTCATCGCCGGCCACTTCGGCCTCGCCATTGGCGGACCACTCATGGGCGCATTCCGGGCAGATCAGCTGGGCGCCGTCTTCATAGGTGTATTCGGAATTGCATTTCGGGCAGGGTGGCAACGTGCTCACTAAAGCTCCTTGAGATTCAGGGATGACTAAAAGTCGCACATTATATAGGGTTTTGTGATGTCGCAGGCTGTATGAAATCCAAATGTGGGAGGGGGCGTGCCCCCGGTGACGGTGTTCCAGTCGATACATCGACCGGCTGATCCACCGCTATCGGGAGCAAGCCCCCTCACACATTGGTCTTGCAGGTATGTTTTAGTGAGTACGCGCGACCGCAAACTCACTCAGCTCAACCAGGGCATCCCGGTACTCGCTGGCCGGCAGGGCTTGCAGGCACTGGATCGCACGGGCCACGTAGTCACGCGCCAGTTGCGCGGTGTACTCCAGGGAACCGGACGCTTCCACGGCAGCGCGGATGGCCTCCAGGTCTTCGATCCCGCCTTTCTGGATCGCCTTGCGCACCAGGGCCGCCTGTTCCGGCGTGCCTTCGCGCATGGTGTAGATCAGCGGCAAGGTCGGTTTGCCTTCGGCCAGGTCGTCGCCGACGTTCTTGCCCAGGGTTTCTGCATCGCCACGGTAGTCGAGCAGGTCGTCCACCAGCTGGAATGCCACGCCCAGGTGATCACCGAAGGTCCGCAGGGCTTCGGCCTGCTCGGCGGTCGCGCCACAGAGCGCGGCGGCACTGTGTGTGGAGGCTTCGAAGAGCATCGCGGTCTTGCCGCGAATCACTTCCATATAGGTTTCTTCGGTGGTGCTGGCGTCGCGAACCTTGGACAGCTGCAGCACTTCGCCTTCAGCGATGATGCGCGTGGCCTGGGAAAGAATCTTCATCACCGGCATCGAGCCCAGCTCGACCATCATTTCGAACGAGCGCGAGTACAGGAAGTCGCCCACCAGCACGCTCGGGGCATTGCCCCACATCGCATTGGCGGTCTCGCGGCCACGGCGCATGCCGGACATGTCGACCACGTCGTCATGCAGCAGGGTCGCGGTGTGCAGGAATTCGATGGTGGCGGCCAGCAGGCGCAGGTCATCGCCTTCGCGGCCCAGGGCCTTGCCACACAGCAGCACTAATAAAGGACGCAGGCGTTTACCGCCCGCCGACGTAATGTAGTCGCCAATTTTGGAGACCAGCGGCACTTTAGACGTCAGCTGCTGCTTGATGATGCCGTCGACGGCGCTAAAATCGTCCGCGACCGCGCGGTAGAAAGCTTGGGGTTGCATCAGCGACAGTCGCTCCAGAAGGGTTGCGCGGCATGCTAGGACCCTGACCCCCGGGTGTCAAGGCGCGATAGACGGCCACTTGCAACACCCATTTACCTTGCGTACAATCGCGCACCCTGAACTTCCTGGGCAGCACCTGCCTTACGCAATTGCATTCGGGACGTCCATCCCATGCAGCCATGCCAGCCAATACCTCTTCTTATAAAGCGCTGGGTGAGCAGGATTATCGGAGAAATACCATGTCGTACGCAGTAATTGTTACTGGTGGCAAGCAATACAAGGTCGCCCCAGGTGAATACCTGAAGATCGAAAAACTGGAAATCGCTACCGGCGAATCCGTTACCTTTGATCGCGTTCTGTTGGTCGCCAATGGCGATGACGTGAACATCGGCGCTCCAGTTGTTGCTGGCGCTACCGTTGTGGCTGAAGTGATCTCCCAAGGTCGTCACGATAAAGTCCGCATCATCAAGTTCCGTCGTCGTAAGCACCACATGAAGCGTATGGGCCACCGCCAGTGGTACACCGAGATCAAAATCACCGGTATTCAGGCTTAATTTCAGCCTAATTCCTCACTAGGAGAATTGACTCATGGCACACAAAAAAGCTGGTGGTAGTACCCGTAACGGTCGCGACTCAGAAGCCAAACGCCTTGGCGTTAAGATGTATGGCGGCCAGAAAATCATTCCGGGCAACATCATCGTGCGTCAGCGCGGCACCCAATTCCACGCCGGTTACGGTGTTGGCATGGGTAAAGATCACACCCTCTTCGCGAAAATCGAAGGCGTGATCAAGTTTGAAGTAAAAGGCGCGTTCAACCGCCGTTACGTGAGCGTTGTCGCCGCTTAATTGCGCGATCGCTGGAAAAGCCCTGTCTTGCGACGGGGCTTTTTCGTTTGTGGAGTGAGTCTCTTGCAAAGCTGTTTGTAATGGGCTCAAGCAGCTGGATTTGCGGCTGTTGATTGAGGTCGCTGCGCTCATTTTTGCAAGAGTCTTATGTCTTGGTTTCTTAAGCTCGTCCGTGCGGCGAGAGGCGTTTTGTTATGAAGTTCGTTGATGAAGTTTCCATCCGAGTAAAAGCAGGCGACGGCGGTAACGGTTGCATGAGTTTCCGTCGCGAAAAATTCATCGAAAACGGTGGCCCCAACGGCGGTGACGGCGGTGACGGCGGTTCCATCTACATGATGGCCGACGAAAACCTCAACACCCTGGTGGACTACCGTTACACCCGGCATTTCGATGCCGAGCGTGGCTCCAACGGCGGCAGCACAGACTGCACCGGTAAAAAAGGCGAAGACCTGGTACTGCGCGTACCGGTCGGCACCACGATCATCGACTCCGCGACCCAGGAAGTGATTGGCGACCTGACCAAGGCCGGCCAGAAACTGATGGTTGTACAGGGCGGTTGGCACGGTCTGGGTAACACCCGATTCAAGTCCAGTACCAACCGTGCACCGCGCCAGACCACGCCGGGCAAGCCGGGCGAGCAGCGTGACCTGAAGCTGGAAATGAAAGTACTGGCTGACGTGGGCCTGCTGGGCCTGCCGAACGCCGGCAAAAGTACCTTCATCCGCTCGGTGTCGGCCGCCAAGCCGAAAGTCGCCGACTACCCGTTCACCACCCTGGTGCCAAACCTGGGCGTGGTCAGCGTCGACCGCTGGAAAAGCTTTGTGATCGCCGACATTCCCGGCCTGATCGAAGGGGCTTCCGACGGCGCAGGCCTGGGGATTCGCTTCCTCAAGCATTTGTCCCGCACCCGTTTGCTGCTGCACCTCGTCGACATGGCGCCCTTGGATGACACCAGTGCACCGGACGCCGCCGAAGTGATCGTCAGCGAGCTGACCAAGTTCAGCCCGGCCCTGGCCGAGCGTGATCGCTGGTTGGTGCTGAACAAATGCGACCAGATCCTCGAGGAAGAGCACGAGGAGCGCGTCAAGGAAATCGTCGATCGCCTGGAATGGACCGGTCCGGTCTACGTGATCTCGGCGATCGCCAAAGAAGGCACCGAGCGCCTGACCCGCGACATCATGCGCTACCTGGAAGACCGTGCCGACCGTCTGGCGGCCGACCCGGTATTCAAGGCCGAACTCGCCGAACTCGATCAGCAGATCGAAGACGAGGCCCGTGCCCAGTTGCAAGCCCTGGACGACCAGCGTGCCCTGCGCCGCAGCGGCGTGAAGTCGGTCCATGACATTGGCGACGATGATTGGGACGAAGAAGACGTGGATGACGAAGACGGTCCGGAAATCATTTACGTGCGCGACTGATCCGTTGCGATAAACTTGAACGCCGCTCCCAGGAGCGGCGTTTTGGTATCCGGGTATAACGTTATGGGCGGCGCTGGGTCGCGCGGCCCTCAATCTAAGGTTGAAGATGATGCGGAGCAAAGTGACAGGTGCGCAGCGCTGGGTCGTAAAGATCGGAAGTGCGCTGCTGACGGCAGATGGCAAAGGCCTGGATCGTGCAGCCATGAGCGTCTGGGTCGAGCAGATGGTGGCCTTGCATGAAGCAGGTGTCGAGTTGGTGCTGGTGTCGTCCGGGGCAGTTGCCGCCGGGATGAGCCGCCTCGGCTGGACCGCGCGACCCAGCGCGATGCATGAGCTGC
Organism: Pseudomonas sp. NFX5; assembly: GCF_049132125.1. Classification (NCBI taxonomy): domain Bacteria; kingdom Pseudomonadati; phylum Pseudomonadota; class Gammaproteobacteria; order Pseudomonadales; family Pseudomonadaceae; genus Pseudomonas; species Pseudomonas sp. NFX5. The sequence goes on along the minus strand of NZ_JAFMZG010000013.1, from coordinate 66,785 downwards.
AAGCCGCCGCCGCCATCGGCCAGATGGGCCTGGTGCAAGCCTGGGAATCCAGCTTTGCCGAGCACGGCCGCCACACGGCGCAGATCCTGCTGACCCACGACGACCTGTCCGACCGCAAGCGCTACCTCAACGCCCGCAGCACCTTGCGTGCGCTGGTGGAGCTCAAGGTCATCCCGGTGATCAACGAGAATGACACCGTGGTCACCGACGAAATCCGTTTCGGCGACAACGACACCCTGGCCGCGCTGGTGGCCAACCTGGTGGAGGCCGACCTGCTGGTGATCCTCACTGACCGCGACGGCATGTTCGACGCTGACCCACGCCATAACCCCGATGCCCAACTGATCTACGAAGCGCGCGCCGATGATCCGGCGCTCGACGCCGTGGCCGGCAGCGTCGGCGGCGCCCTGGGGCGTGGCGGCATGCAGACCAAGTTGCGCGCAGCACGCCTGGCAGCACGTTCCGGGGCCCACACCATCATCGTCGGTGGGCGCCTGGAGCGTGTGCTGGATCGCCTCAAGGCGGGTGAGCGCATCGGTACGCTGCTGTCGCCCGAACGCGGCATGCTCGCGGCGCGCAAGCAATGGCTGGCCGGGCACCTGCAAACCCGTGGCACCCTGGTGCTCGACGATGGCGCGGTGTCGGCGTTGTCCCAGGGCAACAAGAGCCTGCTGCCGGTGGGCGTCAAGTTGGTGCAGGGCAGCTTCCGCCGTGGCGAGATGGTGGTGTGCGTGGCGCCCGACGGTCGTGAGATCGCCCGGGGCCTGGCCAACTACAGCGCCCTGGAAGCGCAGAAAATCATCGGACAATCGTCTGACGCGATTGTCGGACTCTTGGGTTACATGGCGGAGCCGGAACTGGTTCACCGCGATAACCTGATCCTGGTCTAAACAAAGGGAATACACGATGCGCGTGATGAAGGGATTGCTCGGCCTGCTGCTGGCCCTGCCGCTGCTGGCTTCGGCCGAAGAAGTTGGCCAGGTGTCGACGGTGTTCAAGTTCGTCGGCCCCAACGACCGGATTGTGGTCGAAGCGTTCGATGACCCCAAGGTCGACGGCGTGACCTGCTATTTGTCGCGCGCCAAGACCGGTGGCGTGAAAGGCGGCCTGGGCCTGGCCGAAGACCGTGCCGAAGCCTCGATCGCCTGCCGTCAGGTCGGCCCGATTCGCTTCAAGGGCGAGCTCAAGGACGGCGACGAAGTGTTCAAGGAGCGCACCTCGCTGGTGTTCAAGACCATGCAGGTGGTGCGTTTCCTCGACAAGAAGCGCAATACCCTGGTGTACCTGGTCTACAGTGACCGCTTGATCGAAGGCAGCCCGCAGAACGCGGTGACGGCGATTCCTATTCTGCCGTGGCCGACCGCTCAGTAATCCGCAGGCGAGTTTTGCAATCGGCGTCTATGATTGCAGGCTTGCGGGTTGTAATCTCGAAGCGCTGCTTTGCTAAGAACATGGGAAATCTGGAGTTCGTCATGAGTGCTTTCCACGACCTGAAACTCAAAGCTTTGGACGGACAAGAGCTGCCGCTGGCGCCCTTCAAGGGGCACGTTGTGCTGGTGGTCAACGTAGCCTCCAAATGTGGCTTGACCCCGCAGTACGCTGCGTTGGAAAACCTCTATCAGCAGTACAAGGACCAGGGTTTTACCGTGCTTGGCCTGCCGTGCAACCAGTTTGCTGGCCAGGAACCGGGCACCGAGGAAGAAATCCGCGAGTTCTGCAGCCTGAACTACGGCGTGACCTTCCCCCTGGGCAGCAAACTCGATGTGAACGGCCCTGAGCGTCACCAACTGTACCGTTTGCTGGCGGGCGAGGGTGCAGAGTTTCCAGGGGATATCACCTGGAATTTCGAGAAATTCCTGCTGGGCAAGGATGGCCGGGTCCTCGCGCGATTCTCGCCGCGCACTGCACCGGATGATCCGACGGTCGTGCAGGCCATCGAAAAAGCCCTGAGTTGAACACCTGCCGGTGCAGCTTCAAGTTGTAAGCTTGAAGCTGCAAGTAGAAGCACATGCGCGGCTCTTGCAGCTTTAAACCTGCAGCTAGCCGCTGCTTTCATACCCCTTAATCACCCAAATCAATAGTGCTATTCGGCACGCTGCACTCCCCATATTATCCGCATCATAAACCTCGTTTTCCGCGGAGTGCTCCCATGCCTGTCCAAGCCCTGTTCAAACCGTTCCAGCTCGGTGCACTGCAGCTGTCGACCCGTGTAGTCATGGCGCCGATGACCCGTTCGTTTTCCCCAGGTGGCGTGCCTGATTCCAAGGTCATCGAGTACTACCGCCGCCGTGCCGCTGCCGGCGTGGGCCTGATCATTACCGAAGGCACCGTGGTTGGTCACCCGGCCTCCAATGGCTACCCGAATGTCCCGCATTTCTACGGCGAGGCGGCGCTGGCCGGTTGGAAGAAGGTCGTCGATGCCGTGCACGCCGAAGGTGGCAAGATTGTCCCGCAACTCTGGCACGTGGGCAGTGTGCGCCGCATCGGTACCGAGCCTGACGCCAGTGTGCCGGCCTACGGCCCGATGGAAAAACTCAAGGATGGCAACGTGGTCGTCCACGGCATGACCGCCCAGGACATCCAGGAGGTGATTGCCGCGTTTGCCCAGGCCGCCAAGGATGCCCAGCGCATCGGCATGGACGGCGTGGAAATCCATGGCGCCCATGGCTATCTGGTCGACCAGTTCTTCTGGGAAGGCAGCAACCAGCGCACCGACGAATACGGCGGCAGCCTGGCCAACCGGTCGCGCTTTGCCATCGAACTGATCCAGGCCACCCGCGCCGCCGTCGGCCCGGACTTCCCGATCATCTTGCGTTTCTCCCAATGGAAGCAGCAGGACTACACCGCACGCCTGGTGCAAACCCCCGAGGCGTTGGGTGAATTCCTCAAGCCGTTGTCTGATGCCGGTGTGGATATTTTCCACTGCTCCACCCGCCGTTTCTGGGAGCCGGAGTTCGAAGGTTCCGACCTCAACCTCGCCGGCTGGACCCGCCAACTCACGGGTAAACCGACGATCACCGTGGGCAGTGTCGGCCTGGATGGCGAATTCCTGCAGTTCATGGTCAATACCGACAAGGTCGCCCAACCGGCCAGTCTGGAAAAACTGCTGGAGCGCTTGAACAACGACGAGTTCGACCTGGTCGCTGTTGGTCGTGCGCTGCTGGTAGATCCGGATTGGGCCGTGAAGGTGCGTGAAGGTCGTGAAGGCGACATTCTGCCGTTCAGTCGCGAGGCGTTGACGACCCTGGTGTAGGGGGGAGCCCAGGCCTGCGGTCACTATCGACGGCTGAGCGTGAAGGTTTAGCTGTTTCAGGCGAAAGGCCGGGTATTGAGTACCCGGCCTTCCGCTTGTGTTCAGACCATCATTCGCCTCAATGCTTATTGCCTTGTCCTTGGTCCATATTGGTTAAAGCTAGAAGTGCTGTCCGTCTGGTCGGAACGTGCCCATTGAGGTGGCCTGACGGAACATTGCTCCTGGTTTGGGCGCGTACCGCCAGGTCGTGGGAGGCCGTCAGTGGGCTGCGGGCGTTGCCAGGCGTTCTGCGCCGGCTGCCAGGCGTTTTGCGGGCGTGTGGACTGTGGGCGGTTGTCAGGGTTGTGCAGTGGGCGTTGCCAGTCGTTCTGCGCCGGCCGCCAGGCGTTTTGCGGGCGTGTGGACTGCGGGCGGTTGTCAGGGTTATGCGGTGGGCGTTGCCAGTCGTTCTGCGCCGGCCGCCAGGCGTTTTGCGGGCGTGTGGACTGCGGGCGGTTGTCAGGGGTGTGCGATGGGCGTTGCCAGTCATTCTGCGCCGTTTGCCAGTTGTTTTGCGGGCGCGAAGGTTGCGGGCGGTTCCAGCCAGTGTTTGCGTGGTTCTGGTGGTTGTGACCGCTTCCTGATGGGGATGCCCATGCGGAGGGGTTGAATGGTTGGAATCTCAGCGCCATTGATCCATTTATCAGTGTCGACATAGTGCTCTCTATTAGTTTTTCAGCATGAATGACCTGCCTCGTTCGAGTGTGTTTCACAGGGGCACACCCCCTCTTACGGCAGGTGTCATATCAGTGGTGATAATTCGCTCGACGTTCCGGAAATATCCTGTTGTGGCGTACCGATTCAGGCAGTCTCAGGGAGGGATTCCTACCGTTGAAACCAGTATTCAATGGGTAGGCAGGCAGGGCGGGGAATTGGCCTACGTCATTCGTAGAGCGTTCAACGAATGTCAGGCAGTGTGGGAGCTGCCGAATGTTCTGCGCACACATCGCGTAACTGGTTCTCGAACTGCTCGATAATCGCCGGCCAGCCCTGGCGGCTCGCATGTTGGCGTGCATTGAGGCGGGCCCTGCGCAAATGTTCGCTGTCTTCCAGCAACCATCTGGCCGCATCGCAAAACGCGTCCTCATCACCCGGCATGGCCAGCACACCGTTGTAACCATGGCGGATATGCTGGGTCGCCGCCGCCTGGTCGTACGCCACCACACCCAGGCCGGAGGCCATGGCCTCGAGCACCACATTGCCGAAGGTTTCGGTCAGGCTGGGGAACAGGAACACATCCCCTGATGCGTAATGCCGCGCCAGTTCTTCGCCGCGCTGGGTGCCACAGAACACCGCGTCGGGCAGGTCGCGCTCGAGCATCGGGCGTTGCGGGCCATCGCCGACGATGATCAGCTTCAGCCGACGCTGTGGATAAGTTGCCTGCAGCGCGTCAAAGCAGCGCTTGAGCAGCCCGAGGTTTTTCTCCTGGGCCAGGCGCCCCACGTGCAGCACGGCAATATCGTCGTTTTCCAGGCCCCAGCTTTCCCGCAGTGCGTTGTCACGCTTGGCCGGGTGGAATAACTGGCTGTCCACCCCGCGCGCCAGCATCCCCAGGCGCTCGAAATGCCGACGCTCCAGTTCCAGGCGTTGGCTGGCGCTGGGCACCAGGGTCAAGGTCGAACGGTTATGAAACCAGCGCAGGTAGTGCGTGACCATGCGGCTTAACAGGCTCAGGCCGTACTGGTTGGAGTACTGCTGGAAATTGGTGTGAAAACCGCTGACCACACTGATTCCCAGGCGCCGTGCCGCCCGCAGCGCCGACAGCCCCAGCGGCCCTTCAGTGGCGATATACAGCACGTCCGGGCGCTGGCGTGTCCAACGGCGCAGCAACTTGTGCATCGACGACTGGCCCCATTGCAGGCCGGGGTAACCCGGCAGCGGCCAGCCACGGCAGAGCAGCAAGCCATCATCGCTGGGCCGGCTTGCATCGGCGCCCTGGCGCGGGCGAACCAGTTCGACTTGATGGCCGCGCGCGCGCAAACCTTCGCACAGGCGGCCAAGGGTATTGGCCACCCCGTTGATCTCTGGCGGGAAGGTTTCGGTGATGAGAGTGATGTGGAGCGAAGCTGTCGTCATGACCCACAGTGTCGCCGTGGGCCATGTCGCCATTGTGTCATGCAGATGATGGATTTATGACTTGGCCACTTTCGGCGTCGCCATGGCCTCGGCGCCCTGTTCACGCACCCAGAACAACGTCGCCCCGGCCACTGCCGCCGGCATCATCAACAGGTTGACCACTGGCACCAGCAGCACCAGGTAGACGATGCCGCCGAAGCTCATGCTCTGCCAGCGCTTCTGGCGCAGCCAGGCGAGCATTTCGTTCCAGCCCAGCTTGTGGTTATCGGCCGGGTAGTCGATGTATTGGATCGCCATCATCCACACGCCGAACAGCAGCCACAGTGGCGCGGCGATCAGGTTGACCACCGGAATGAAAGACAGGATAAACAGGCCGATGGCCCGTGGCAGGAAGTAGCCCAGCTTGCGCATTTCCCGGGCCAGGGTACGCGGAACCATTTCAATCAGTTCGCCCCAGCTGAAGGCCGGGAAGTCATCGGTACCCCGTACCACCACTTCGACTTTCTCGGAAAGAAAGCCATTGAACGGTGCCGCGATGATATTGGCGAGCATGGTGAAGGTGAAAAACACCATCAGCACCACCAGCACTACAAACAGCGGCCATAGCAGGTAATTCAGAAAGCTCAGCCAGCCGGGCAGGGTCGGCATCAAGTGGTCGACCCACAGGCTGAACTGATGGCCGGCAAAGTAGATCAAGCCGACGAACAGCACCAGGTTGATCGCCAGCGGCAGCAGCACAAACAGCCGCAGGCCGGGGCTCAGCACCAGTTTGAGGCCTTCACGCAGGTATTGCGGGCCGGAAAGAACAGGGGCGGGCATGGAGAACTCCGAGCAGGATGACGAACGCGCCGACCTTACCGGCTTTGCCTTCAAGGCGAAAGCGTGGTCGGTGTGACGACATCAACGGTAACAAAGGCGTCGATTAATCGGCCTGACTGCATAGAGACCGCCTATGAGCTGGATTGTTATTCCGTATTTCCTTAATCTTGCCCCCCTCGATACGCTGCACCCATTATTTTTCAGGGCCTGCGAGTTAAAGCCTTCCCCAAGTGCTTCGTGGTCCCTTTTTTATTCCAGCCGTCTTGTAGTCCGGGCGGTCGATAGGAGTGAGTCATGTCTGATACCCGTCATTCGCGAGTGATTATTCTCGGTTCCGGCCCTGCCGGTTACAGCGCTGCCGTCTACGCTGCCCGGGCCAACCTCAAGCCGCTGCTGATCACCGGCATGCAGGCGGGCGGTCAGTTGACCACCACCACTGAAGTCGACAACTGGCCGGGCGATGTCCACGGCCTGACCGGCCCGGTGTTGATGGAGCGTATGAAAGAGCACGCCGAGCGCTTTGAAACCGAGATCGTGTTTGATCACATCAACAAGGTCGACTTCTCCAAGAAGCCTTACAGCCTGACCGGCGACAGCGGCGTCTACACCTGCGATGCACTGATCATCGCCACCGGTGCCAGCGCTCGCTACCTGGGCCTGCCATCGGAAGAAGCGTTCATGGGCAAGGGTGTTTCCGCTTGCGCCACCTGTGACGGGTTCTTCTACCGCAACAAGCCGGTCGCCGTGGTCGGTGGCGGCAACACGGCCGTGGAAGAGGCGCTGTACCTGGCCAACATCGCCAGCACCGTGACCCTGGTTCACCGCCGCGAGACGTTCCGCGCCGAGAAGATCCTGATCGACAAGCTGCACGCCCGTGTCGCCGAAGGCAAGATCATCCTCAAGCTCAACGCCACTCTGGATGAAGTCCTGGGCGACAACATGGGTGTGACCGGTGCTCGCCTGAAAAACAACGACGGCAGCTTCGACGAGCTGAAAGTCGACGGCGTGTTCATCGCCATCGGCCACACCCCGAACACGTCGTTGTTCGAAGGCGTGCTGGAAGCCAAAGACGGTTACCTGGTGGTGCAAGGCGGTCGTGAAGGCAACGCCACCGCGACCAACATCGAAGGCATCTTCGCTGCCGGCGACGTGGCCGACCACGTCTACCGCCAGGCCATCACCTCGGCCGGCGCCGGTTGCATGGCGGCCCTGGACGCCGAGCGTTACCTCGACGGTTTGAAGGACGCTGCGTTCTAAATTGTTGAAATAAAAAAACCGGCTACGAGGCCGGTTTTTTTATGGGTGCAATTTAAATCTGGGAGGGACAAGCCCTCTCCCACATTTTGATCTGCATCTGACTCAGGATTTGCGGGTCAGTGGCTGGGCGGCGAATTTCACACCTGCCAACCCATGGGCAATCAACGCGCGGATATTGCCATGGTCACTGCCCTCAGGCGTGGCCACCACCGAGCGGTAATGCTCGCCAAACGCCAGCAGCGCTTCCTGGTCGCTCAAGCCTTCCAGCAGCGCCAGGCCCAAGGTCTTGCACGAACCTTCGTTCTGCCCGGCAGCGTTTTCCACATCGCCGTTGGTGAAGGCCTGCGGCTGGTAATCGTAACCGGCAGCGATAAACGCCAGGGTGTCGGCAAAAACGTGTGCGCCGCTGTCGAGGCTGGCGCGCAGGGTGTTCAAATCAGTCATGGGTTTTTCCTTTGGCGAACGCCGCCTGTTGTTCGGCGCTGGCTTCTTGCTGGTATTGGGCTTTCCACTCGGCGTACGGCATGCCGTACACCACTTCACGGGCGTCATCGAGGCTCAGCTCGATCTGGCGCTCGTCGGCCTCGGCCTTGTACCACTTGGACAGGCAGTTACGGCAGAAACCGGCGAGGTTCATCAGGTCGATGTTCTGCACATCCTTGCGGCTGTCCAGGTGCGCCACCAGGCGGCGGAAGGCGGCGGCTTCGAGTTCGAGGCGTTGTTGATCGTTCATAGGGCTCACTGACAATTCAGGGGTTAGCGGCTGGCCGCCAGGGTAATCGACACCGACTCGGCAAAGCGCAGCGCATGGGGCTTGTCCACTTCGACTTCGGCGTACAGCACCGATTCGTTGCTCATCACCAGGTCCAGCAGTTCCTGGGTCAGGCGCTCCAGCAAGGCAAAGCGGTTGCCTTCCACGTGGGCGATGATGGCCTTGGTGATGGTGCGGTAGTTCAGCGCGTGGTCGATGTCGTTGTCGCGCACGGCTTCCTGGGCGGCATACAGGATGGTCAGGTTGATCAGCACATCCTGCTTGTTGAGGATTTCGTCCTCATTGATACCGATGAAGGTGCGCAGGCACAGGTCCTTGACCCGGATGCGCGCCATGCCTGGTTGAAGTTGTGGCATTGCTACTTGCTCCGTCCAATCAGTTGCAGGAACTCCATGCGCGTGGTGTTCGACTCGCGGAACGCGCCGAGCATCACCGAGGTGTTCATGGTTGAATTCTGTTTTTCCACGCCGCGCATCATCATGCACATGTGCTTGGCTTCGATCACCACGGCCACGCCAGCGGCCTGGGTCACGTCCTGGATGGCATCGGCGATTTGCCGGGTGAGGTTTTCCTGGATCTGCAGGCGCCGGGCGAACATGTCGACGATGCGCGCCAGCTTCGACAGGCCCAGTACCCTGCCGGTCGGAATATAGGCCACGTGGGCCTTGCCGATAAAGGGCAGCAGGTGATGCTCGCACAGCGAATACAGCTCGATGTCCTTGAGGATCACCATCTCGTCGTTGTCGGAGGCGAACAGTGCGCCGTTGACGATTTCCTCGAGGTTCTGTTCATAGCCATGACACAGGTACTGCATGGCCTTGGCGGCGCGCTTGGGGGTGTCGAGCAAGCCTTCGCGTTCCGGGTCTTCGCCCAGGCCCTTGAGGATCTCGCGGTAATGGTGGGGCAGGGATAAGGTCATACAACATCCTCACAAACGGCTTACTTGATATGCCGCCCGCCGTTGACGGTCAGGGTGGTACCGGTGACATAGGGGTTGTCCAGCAGGTAACGCACACTCTGGTAGATCACCTCGGGGCCAGGCTCGATGCCCAGGGCCGACTTGGCCAGCACCTTGGTGCGATAGGCCGCGTCGTCGCCTTCGTTGAACATCACCATCGCCGGGGCGATGCCGTTGACCTTGATCAGCGGCGCAAACTGCGCGGCGAACGACAGCGTCAGGCTGTCGAGCCCGGCCTTGGTGGCGCAGTAGGCGATGTGCTGGCGGCTGCCCTTGCGTACCACGTCATCGCTGATATGCACGATGTCGGCAGGTGTCGAGCGTTGCAGCAAGGGTGAACAATGCAGGTTGATCAGGTATGGCGCAAGCATGTGCACGCTGAACATGTCGGTAAAGGCACGGCTTTCGTCGCCCGGCGCCTCCGCGACCCAAGCCGAAGCGTTGTGGATGATCGCACGCAGGCTTTGGGTGTGGCTGTTCAGTTCAGCGATAAACGCGAGAATCCCGGCTTCGGTGGAAAAGTCGGCAAACACGCCGACTGCGCCACGCTCACGCAGGGCCTGCACGCCGGGGCGTTCGCTGCGGTAGCTGAAAATCACCGGCTGGCCTTCGTCCAGCAGGCGCTCGGCGCAATGCAGGCCGACGCGCTGGCCGGCGCCGGTGATCAGGATCGGGGCGTTCGTTGCAGTCATGGGAGGCTCGCGTCGCTGGCAGGCGCAAATCATACCAGCGACGGGCCGCCCCTGTACTCACGCCGCCGCTTCGGAGGCCTTGCGCGGGGCTGGCGCTGGGTGCAGCCAGTTCGCCAGCAGGTGGGTCGACAGCGGAATGAACCAGTACACCATCAAGGGCGTGAGTGCGATTGTGCTGACCAGCACCCGTGGCCCCAGCTCGAGTTCACTGAGCAGCGGCCCCAGGACGAAGTTGAACAGCAGCGACACCGGGAAAAACGCCAGCCAGATCGCCACCGCCTGCTTCCAGCGTGGCGGACGGGCACCCGCTGCGCCAAACCAGCCATCGATGCCCCGTACACGGTGCTCGGACGGGTCGGCGAACAAATCGCTGCCACGGCTCAACCACGCACTGCGTGAAGCGGAAAACTCCCAGGCGTGCAGGGTCTTCTCATCGGCGAAGCGGAAAATGATCTGGAATTCATCGTCATTGGGCGGTGGGGCCAGCACGCCGGAGCCCAGGTAACCGGGGAAGTCGGTGGCCAATTGCTCGCCTTCGCGCAGCCAGGCCATCAGTTCTTCATAGCGCCCTTTGGCCACGCGGCGCGCAACCATCAAGGTGACGGGAGAGGTAGACATTGTGTATCTCCAAATGTACGGGTGCACTGGACCGTGTAGGTGGCGCACAGACGAAGCTGCGGGGTGTTGCAGCGACGCGTAAAAAGCAGGCAAGGATTATTCCTGTTTTACCCGAATACACCAGCGACATTGGTCCGAAAAGCGGGAAACTTGAAAAAGACAGGTGTAAAGGCGTTAAATGAGCGCCCAGTTAACGTTGGTTTTTTGGTCAAAAATGCCCGTGATTACTGCTCCGCTTGAAAGTGTTTCGCATCTGGATTCCACTGATTCCGATGAGCTGTTTCCGATCCGTGAAGTCTCGAGATTGACAGGCGTCAACCCGGTCACCCTGCGTGCCTGGGAGCGCCGTTATGGGCTGATACAGCCCACGCGCACCGAAAGCGGGCATCGCCTCTATTCCAAGGCCGATATACAGACAGTCCATCGTATTCTCGATTGGATCGAACGCGGCGTCGCCGTAAGCAAAGTGGGCAAGATCCTCGCTCGCGACGATCAGCAGGCCGAAGCCGTTCGTGCGCAGCGCAATGCGGTCGAGGAAAGCGAATGGCCGCAGTGGCAGGCGCGGCTGATGCAGGCCGTCAGCGACTTCGATGACCGTCAACTGGAGCGTGTGTATGGGCAGGTCCTGGCTACCTACCCACTTGACGTGGTGTTCCAGGACATTCTGATGCCCCTGTGGAATGAGCTGTTGCGTCATCAGGGGCGTTTCGGCCAGGCCAGCGAGTGGCTGTTCTTCGACAACTTCCTGCGAGTACGTGCCTTGGAGCGCCTGCAACTGGCGTGTGCTTCACCCGTGCCGCGGGTATTGCTGGCGGCCATGGCGGGTGAGTGCCGTAAGTTGGAGTTGCTGGTGGCGGCGCTCTTGATGAGCCGGGATGACCTGGCCGTGAAAGTGCTGGGCATGGGACAGCCGTTTGACGAGTTGACGCTGGTCTGCGAGAAGACTCACCCACAGGCGCTGATCCTCTTCTCCAATTACTCGCATAACCATGATCTTGCCGGGCGTTTGAACCGCTTGGCGTTGACCCTGGATTGCCCGCTGCTGCTTGCAGGTGCGGCGTCGGATCTTGCCGAGGACGGCCTGGCCGGCACGTCCATCGGCTGCCTGGGCAATGAAGGTCGCTTGATGCGGCGGCGCTTGCAACAGTTTCTCAGCGGCGCGCTGGATACCTGATTTCAGGCATGCATGTGCGGGTGGACCAGGCGGTGCTGGTGCAGGATGAACTGACGCAGGCGCTCGGTTTCATCCACGTCGCTTTGGCTCAAGCGGTAGGCAAACAAACCTCGCGCCGTTTCCCGCTCGAACGAGCCGCGCAGCGCGATGCGTTCGTAGCCCGACGGGCTGAACCACAGGGAAAAGGTTTTTGGCGGCTTGATCCGGCTGCGAATCTCCACCAGCACACCCTTGAATGACACTTCATGCACCCGCAGGGCGCCAGCAGCACCGCGGATGTTCTCCAGCGCCACCGGCGTTTCAAGCGCCAGGCGCCACGGGCGTATCATCGGCCCGTCTTCGAAAATACTCGGCACGCCCAAACGCAGATGCACCGCATTGAACTCATCCTCTACCAGATGCAGGGGGAAGGTCAGTTGCTGGTTGTCGAACTGCGCCTGGATGGTGAGGTGGTCATGGGCGGCCAGGCGGGTGAGCAAGTCGCGAATCTGTGCACCGCCGTTGACGGTCAGGCTCGACGAAGCATCCCGCAGGTTGAGTTGCGGGTTGTGCTGCATGCTCTGAATGAAATCCAGCTCATCCTGGGTCAGAAGCGCATTGCGTTGCATCGTGCTTGCTCAATGGAGAGGTATTAAAGTGCCATTATCCGCTGTTATGGCCGCAGTTTCTAAATTTTGTTTAATCCGCTTGTCGCTTTGAGCGCTGCCAGCTCGGCCTTGACCTCGGCCAGTTCACTTTCCAGCTGCGCGACACGCTGCTGGGCCTTGACCTGGAGCGTGACGTCCTTTTGTACACCGACGAAATACGTCTGCTTGTCCGCGGCGTTGTAAACCGTTGAAAGGGACAGTTCGTTCCAGAAATGGCTGCCGTCCTTGCGGTAATTGCGCAGGGTTTCCCGGCAGGCACCGCCGTTCTCCAGCGCTTCACGGATGGCCATCAGGGCCGGCTGGTCACGGTCGCCGGATTGCAGGAAGCGGCAATCCTGATAGAGGATTTCGTCGAGGGTGTAGCCGGTCAGCCGTTCGAATGCAGGGTTCACGTAGATCAGCGGCTTGTCCTTGCCTTCTCTTTCAGCGACGACGATGCCGTCGTTGGAAGCGTTGATCACCATTTGCATCAGCTTGGCGTTAATCATTGAGCGGTCCATGGCTTGTGGTTGGAGTGGGCAGTTTAAGACATGCCTTGAATCTTGCACGGCGGGCGCCGAAATATTTGCGCCAGCTGCTAATATCCCAGGCTTTCGCTCAACTACAGGATCAGATTGATGAAAGTCGCCATCCTTTCCGGCTCGGTGTACGGCACGGCTGAAGAAGTCGCGCGCCACGCCGCCGACCTCCTCAACAAGGCCGGCTTTGAGGCCTGGCACAATCCCCGTGCGACCTTGGCGGATGTAATAGCCTTCAGTCCGCAAGCCTTTCTGGCGGTGACCTCCACCACCGGCATGGGCGAATTGCCCGACAACCTGCAACCCCTGTATTCAACCATTCGCGACCAACTGCCCGCCGCTTGGCGCGGCCTGCCCGGCGCAGTGATCGGCCTGGGCGATGCCAGCTACGGCGATACCTTCTGTGGCGGTGGCGAGCAAATGCGCGAGCTGTTCGGCGAGTTGGGTGTGCGTGAAGTGCTGCCGATGCTGCGCCTGGACGCCAGCGAAAGCGTCACCCCGGAAGCCGACGCCGAGCCATGGCTGGCCGAGCTGGTCACTGCACTGCGCGCTTGACCGGAAACTCGCGTAACAACGCCAGCCAGGCCTGGGCGGCTTTCGACAGGTAGGCGCCCTCACGCCAGATAAAGGCAATGTCCCAGCGCAGGTAGTCGGGCGCCTTCAACGTCAGGCGCACCACCCCAGGTCGCACCAGCCCACGGGCGACCACGCTGGGCAGCAGCACCACGCCTTGGCCGGCGGCCACCAAGGCGGCGAGGAAATCCGCCTGGCCGCTGCGGCCGATTTCCTTCGGGGTAAAACCCAACTGCTGACACGCCTGCATCAGGCGGTCGTTAAGCACAAAGCTGCGCTGGTACATCAGGAACGGTGTGTCCGCCAATTCCTCGAGGCGCACCTGGGCGTTGTCCGCCAGGGGATGGTCAATCGGCAGCAGTGCGTCCAGGGGTTCATCGCAAAAGGCTTGCCAGGCAAACGCCGGGTCATTGGGTTTCAAGCTGCCGCCCACTTCCAGCTCACCGCTCAGGATGGCCTGTTCGATATTGCGGCTACCGCCTTCCAGCAGTTGGATGGTGACGTTCGGGTAGCGCCGGCGGTACTCGGCAAACAACCCGGCGAACAGCGTGTCACCCGCCAGCAGCGGCAGGCCCAGGCGCAACTCGCCGCGGGTGAGCTGCTGCATATCGTCCAGCTCGCTCAGCAGTTCGGCTTGCAGGCGCAACATGGCTTCGGCGCGTTGCAGTACGACCTGGCCGGCGGCGGTCAGGCGGATCTGCGAGCCGATGCGGTCGAGCAGCGGCGTGCCAAGGCTTTGCTCCAGTTGCGCCACCTGTTTGCTGACGGCGGACTGGCTGATATGCAGGGTTTTCCCTGCCTGGGTAAAGCCCCCTCGGTGGATCACTTCGACAAAGCTGCGCAGCTGTTTGAATTCCATCGGCCTGATTCCAGTTTGGAATGGCTTGCAGTCTAACAATTCGCTGTGGGGATGAAAGGCCTCGCTCTAAAATGGGGGCCTGCGAGGACCCAAAGCCCATGAAACGTTTTCCCATCAAACACCTTGGCCGTTTGCTGACTGAACTGGTCGTGCTGCTCGCGATTTATCTGCTGGGCACCCAGTTGGCGACCTGGCTGGCCTGGCCCATTCCCGGTGGCGTGGTGGGCCTGGGACTGTTGCTGGCAACGTTCGCCAGCGGCCTGGTCAAACCGGCGGCACTGCAATTGGGCGCCGGGGTGTTGATGGCCGAGATGCTGCTGTTCTTCATCCCGGCCCTGATGAGCCTGCTCGATTACGGTGGCCTGCTGCGCAACGATGGCTGGCGCATCCTGTTGGTGATCGGCTTGAGCACGCTGGCGGTGATGCTGGTCACGGCGTTTACGGTAGAAGCGGTGTGCCGCTGGAGGTTGCGCCATGAAGCTTGAGCTGATGCCGGTGTTCTGGCTCGCCTTGACCCTGGGCGCCTACGTATTCAGCCGCTGGCTCTACCGACGTACCGGGCGCTACCTGCTGTCGCCGCTGATCCTGGTGCCGGCACTGTTGCTGGCGGTGGCCTTGCCGATGCACACCGCCTATGCCGAATACGCCACCGACACCCACTGGCTGATGCTGGTGCTGGGCCCGGTGACTGTGGCGTTTGCCGTGCCGATCTGGCAGCAGCGCCGCTTGCTGGCGCGGCACTGGCCAGCGTTGTTGCTGGGCATGATGGCGGGCAGCGTGGCGTCGATCGCGACCTCGTTCGGCCTGGCAAAAGCCCTGGCGTTGGACAGCGCCGTGACGATGTCGCTGGTGCCGCGCTCGATCACCACACCGTTCGCCATGCCGGTGTCTTCCGACCTGGGTGGCGTGCCGGAGCTGACGGCGGTGTTTGTGATGTTCACCGGTGTGTTCGGCGCCATGCTCGGTGGTGTCTTGCTCAAATGGCTGCCGCTGCGGACACCCCTGGCACGTGGCGCATTGTTTGGCGTGGGCGCCCACGGTGCGGGTGTCAGCCGCGCCCATGAAGTGGGTGGCGAAGAGGGCTCGGTCGCCGGCCTGGTGATGGTGTTGACGGGGTTGCTCAACCTGTTTGCCGTGCCTTTTCTGGCGGCGCTTCTCTGACGCGCTTTAAACAAACTTCAACTATTCTCTGAACTGACCCGCTCGGTCATCAAGCTGGCTGCCAAGGCAACTCCGGCGGCCATGAGGTCTGACTAGACTGGCCCATCACACAAAAAAACAACAATAAGACAGTGCGCCAAGGAGGTCATCGCCGTGAGCCTAGCCCCCGTTCTATCGCCGCAGAATGTCAAAGACCAGGTCAGCGCTGCCGAATGGCAGACCCGCGTCGACCTGGCGGCCTGCTATCGCCTGGTGGCGCTGCATGGCTGGGATGACCTGATCTTTACCCATATCTCGGCCAAGGTGCCGGGCACCGATGATTTCCTGATCAACCCCTACGGGCTGATGTTCCACGAGATCACCGCGTCGAGCCTGGTCAAGGTCGACCTGGCCGGCAACAAACTGATGGACAGCCCCTACGACATCAATCCGGCGGGCTACACCATACACAGTGCCATCCATGAAGTTCGCCATGATGTGACGTGCGTGCTGCACACCCACACGGCCGCGGGTGTGGCCGTCGCTGCGCAGAAGCAGGGCGTGTTGCCCATCAGCCAGCAATCGCTCTTCGTGCTGTCGAGCCTGGCCTACCACGCCTACGAAGGCGTGGCCTTGAACCACGAAGAAAAAGCCCGCCTGCAGGCCGACCTCGGGGATAGCAATTTCCTGATGCTGCACAACCATGGCCTGCTGACCTGCGGCAGTACCATTGCCGACACCTTTCTGATGATGTTCACCTTCCAGCGCGCCTGCGATATTCAGGTGCTGGCGCAGAGCGGCGGCGCCGAATTGATCGCCATCGGGCCGCAGATTCTTGCCGGTGCCAAGGCGATGGTGGCGGCTGTCACAAAGAGCGCCCAAGGCATGGGCGGCGCGTTGGCCTGGCCGGCCTTGCTGCGCAAATTGGACCAGCAAGACCCAGGGTATAACCGCTGATGCCACTCGCCGAAATCCCGCTCAGAGTCTGGCGCAAGCGTGGCCAGGATTTCGTCTTTCGCGGCCGTACCCTTCGCTATTGGGTGGCCGGGCAGGGCGAACCGCTGCTGCTGATCCATGGCTTCCCCACGGCCAGTTGGGACTGGCATTACCTATGGCAACCCCTGGCCCAGCGGCACCTGGTGATCGCCTGCGACATGCTCGGCTTCGGTGACTCGGCCAAGCCGCTGGACCACGATTATTGCCTGCTGGAGCAGGCGGACTTGCAACAGGCCCTGCTCGAACACTTGCGAGTGGAGCAGCCGGTGCATGTGTTGGCCCACGACTACGGTGATAGCGTCGCCCAGGAACTCCTGGCCCGGCACTACGAAGGCCGGTTTGAGATGGCCAGCTGTGTGTTCCTCAATGGCGGGTTGTTCCCCGAAACCCATCGCCTGGCGCTGGTGCAAAAACTCTTGCTCAGCCCCCTGGGCTGGATGATCGGCCGCGCCTTCGGGCGAAGTGCCCTGTCTGACAGCTTCGGCCAGATATTCGGCCCCGACACCCGCCCCAGTGAAAGTGCCCTGGATGATTTCTGGAGCCTGATCAATGCCAACGGCGGCACGCGCATCCTGCACAAACTGATCGCCTACGTCCCCCAGCGCCGTCGCCTGCGTGATCGCTGGGTCGGCGCGATGCAGCGCGGCGAAGTGCCGTTGCGGGTGATCGACGGCGAAGTGGACCCGATCTCCGGCGCGCATATGGTCGAGCGTTACCAGCAACTGGTGCCCGACGCCGACACGGTGTTGCTGGCCAATATCGGCCACTACCCGCAGATCGAGGCGCCGGTGCAGGTGCTCAGGCACTACCAGGCCTTTCGTGATCGGCTCGGGGAGCCGGCCTCGCAAGTGGCCTATTCCTGATCCCGAATCCTTTTCTGTAGGAGCGAGCTTGCTCGCGAAAATCGTCAACGATAACGTGGGAATCCTGACACCGCGCGGCGCTCTGGGATTTTTCGCGAGCAAGCTCGCTCCTACAGAGAGACGAGTCATCATCCCCCAGCCTTATCGAGCACCATTCAGCCTCCGCCGTATTTATTGTGACCGCAGGCGCGTTGCCGGACACTCGAACCATTCCCATTGTCGCCAGCGGAGTTTGGTATGAGTGAGTCAGTGCAGTTCCAGGATAAGGTCGTGATCGTCACCGGTGCCGGCGGCGGATTGGGCCGGGCCCATGCGCTGCTGTTCGCCAGGCACGGGGCCAAGGTCCTGGTCAACGACCTCGGCGGTTCTACCCAGGGCGAGGGCGCCAATGCCTCCGCCGCCGATCGGGTGGTCGCCGAGATTCGTGCTGCGGGCGGTGTCGCCGAGGCCAACCATGACTCTGTCACCGACGGTGACAAAATCGTCCAGAACGCCCTCGACGTTTTCGGTCGCGTCGACGTAGTGGTCAACAACGCCGGCATCCTGCGTGACAAAACCTTCCACAAAATGGACGACGCCGACTGGGACCTGGTTTACCGCGTGCATGTCGAAGGCGCCTACAAAGTCACCCGCGCCGCCTGGCCCCACCTGCGTGAGCAAGGCTACGGCCGGGTGATCTTCACCGCGTCCACCTCGGGCATCTACGGCAATTTCGGCCAGTCCAACTACGGCATGGCCAAGCTCGGGC
Organism: Pseudomonas sp. NFX5; assembly: GCF_049132125.1. Taxonomy (NCBI): domain Bacteria; kingdom Pseudomonadati; phylum Pseudomonadota; class Gammaproteobacteria; order Pseudomonadales; family Pseudomonadaceae; genus Pseudomonas; species Pseudomonas sp. NFX5. Next base: position 48,783 of record NZ_JAFMZG010000013.1, on the reverse strand, counting down.
TGTACGGCCTGACCCGCACCCTGGCCCTGGAAGGGCGCAAGAACAACATCCTGGTCAATGCGATCGCCCCTACCGGCGGTACGCGCATGACCGAAGGCCTGATCCCGCCGCAAGTGTTCGAGCGCCTCAAGCCGGAACTGGTCAGCCCGCTGGTGGTGTACCTGGGCAGCGAAGCGTGCCAGGAAACGTCCGGGCTGTTCGAGGTGGGTGGCGGCTGGATCGGCAAGACCCGCTGGGAACGCAGCCTGGGCGTAGGCTTCGACCCTGAAGCCGGGTTCTCCCCCGATGACGTGGCGGCGCATTGGGCGCAGATCTGCGACTTTGAAGGCGCAGCCCACCCCACCGACAACATCGAAGCGCTGAAGGAGATGATGGCGAACTTGCAGAAGTACAGCCTGTGATCGTTGCTTGAAAAAGCTTGAATCCCACGGGGCGCTGATGGCGCCCCGTTTTATTTCAGGCAAAAAAAAGCCGCTGCAAACGCAGCGGCTGAAGTCAGACGTTGGATCAAGGAGCGACAAATCAACGTCAGTGAACACAGGTAACAGATTGAAAACAGGCATCAATCCATTCAAGTCTGGCTGTTCTTCCCGAGGGGGAAGCGGGCTGTTTGCCCTGAAAGCCAGGCAAGAATAGTCGGTTGTTACAAAATGAGTAATCCCGATTCATGACAAGGACTGTTACTGAAAGCGCAACAGTTTCAGGGCAAGCCATCCATTCCCCTGATAGCCCGCCATCCACCCAATCCATGGGGCTGCCCGCACCCCGGCCAGAGCGGCTTGTCATCCTTTCGAGCGATAGAGCGAATCCCTCCTTGGTGCGCTTATCGCTCCTGATGCGCGGCAGTAGGGTGAGGCCTTCTGTCACTCACCGGGGAAGACGCATGACAAAAACAACAATGCGCGCCATCTTCACGCCACAGGCGCTGGCCGCTGCGGTTGCGTTGGGTTGCTGTGCCCAGGCACAGGCTGTTTCCTTCAATATTGGCGAGATCGAAGGGCAATTCGACTCCTCGCTGTCGGTCGGCTCGAGCTGGGGCATGCGCGATGCCGATAAAAAGCTCGTGGGCACCGTCAATGGTGGCACGGGCCAGGCTTCCACGGGGGATGACGGGCGTCTCAACTTCAAGAAGGGTGAGACCTTCTCCAAGATCTTCAAAGGCCTGCATGACCTGGAGCTGAAGTACGGCGACACCGGTGTGTTCGTGCGCGGCAAGTACTGGTACGACTTCGAACTCAAGGACGAAGACCGCGAGTTCAAGCAGATCAGCGACCACAACCGCAAGGAAGGCGCCAAGTCCAGCGGTGCGCAGATCCTCGATGCGTTCGTCTACCACAACTACTCCCTGGGCGACCTGCCGGGCACCGTGCGTGCCGGCAAGCAGGTGGTCAGTTGGGGCGAAAGTACCTTCATCGGCAACTCCATCAACAGCATCAACCCGATTGACGTGTCGGCGTTCCGTCGGCCCGGTGCCGAGATCAAGGAAGGGCTGATCCCGGTCAACATGTTGTTTGCGTCCCAGAGCCTGACCAACCAACTGACCGTGGAAGGCTTCTACCAGCTGGAGTGGGACCAGACGGTGCTGGATAACTGCGGCACCTTCTTTGGCAATGACGTGGCGGCGGATGGCTGCACCGGCAACTACACGGTGGGTAGTCCGGCGATTGCACCGCTCCAACCGATCGCAGCGGCTCGCGGCCAAGGCTTTGTGGTGACCCGCGAAGGTGTGGTGGTGCAGCGTGCCGGTGATCGCGATGCACGGGACTCCGGCCAATTCGGTGCAGCCTTGCGCTGGCTGGGCGATGACACGGAGTACGGCCTGTACTTCATGAACTACCACAGCCGCACGCCGACTGTGGGCACGATTACCGCCAACACCAATCTGGCGACCATCGGTGGTATCGCGGCGGCCGCTCCGGCGGGCTTCGGTTCGGCCCTGGCCCAGAGCACCATGCTTGGCCGTGGCCAGTACTACCTCGACTATCCGGAAGACATCCGCCTGTTCGGCGCCAGTTTCTCCACCACCTTGCCCACCGGCACGGCGTGGACCGGCGAGATCAGCTACCGCCCGAATGCACCGGTGCAGCTCAACACCACTGACTTGACCCTGGCCCTGATCAACCCGATTGCCGGCAATGCGGCATCGCCGATCCGTTCCTCCTTCGGTGCCGACAACAAGGGCTACCGCCGCAAGGAAATCACCCAGATCCAAAGCACCATGACTCAGTTCTTCGACCAGGTGCTGGGCGCTGAACGCTTGACCCTGGTGGGCGAAGCGGCCGTGGTGCATGTGGCCGGCCTGGAGGATAAATCCAAGCTGCGTTACGGCCGCGACTCGGTGTACGGCGCCTATGGTTTCCAGGGTGACACCGACGGTTTCGTCACCTCCACCTCCTGGGGCTACCGCGCGCGGGCGATCCTCGACTACAACAATGCGATTGCCGGGGTGAACCTCAAGCCCAACCTGTCCTGGTCCCATGACGTGGCCGGCTACGGGCCCAACGGGATCTTCAATAAAGGCGCCAAGGCCATCAGCGTCGGCGTGGATGCGGACTATCGCAGCACCTACACCGCCAGCCTCAGCTACACCGACTTCTTTGGCGGCGACTACAACACCCTGACCGACCGCGACTTCCTCGCCCTCAGCTTCGGCGTGAACTTCTGATTTGGCTTAAAAAAGAAGGACAAGAATCCATGCGTAAGACAATTGCAGTATTGGCCCTCAGCCTGTTGGCTTCCCACGTGATGGCGGCGGTGTCGCCGGAAGAGGCGGCCAAGCTGGGCACCACCCTGACACCGGTCGGCGCCGAAAAAGCCGGCAACGCCGATGGCTCGATCCCGGCTTGGACCGGCGGTATCCCGAAAAACGCCGGCGCGGTAGACAGCAAAGGCTTCCTCGCCGACCCGTTCGCCAATGAAAAACCGCTGTTCGTGATCACCGCCGCCACGGTGGACAAGTACAAGGACAAACTCTCCGACGGCCAGGTGGCGATGTTCAAGCGCTACCCCGAGACCTACAAGATCCCGGTGTACCCGAGCCACCGTACGGTCAACCTGCCACCGGATATCTACGAGTCGATCAAGCGCAGCGCGCTGAACGTCAAGACGATCAACGACGGCAACGGCCTGGAAAACTTCACCGGTAACCGTTACTACGCGTTCCCGATTCCCAAGAATGGCGTGGAAGTGCTGTGGAACCACATCACCCGCTACCACGGTGGCAACCTGCGCCGCATCATCACCCAGGCCACCCCGCAGACCAATGGCAGCTACACGCCGATCCGCTTCGAGGAGGAAGTGGCGGTGCCCCAGGCGATTCCCGATATCGACCAGGCCAAGGCGGCCAACGTGCTGAGCTATTTCAAGCAGTCGGTGACCGCCCCGGCACGCCTGGCGGGCAACGTACTGCTGGTGCACGAGACCCTCGACCAGGTAAAGGAGCCACGCCTGGCCTGGATCTACAACGCCGGCCAGCGCCGCGTGCGCCGCGCGCCGCAAGTGTCCTATGACGGCCCGGGCACCGCGTCCGACGGCCTGCGCACCACCGACAACTTCGACATGTTCTCCGGCGCCCCCGACCGCTATGACTGGAAGCTGGTGGGCAAGAAAGAGATGTACATCCCCTACAACAGCTACAAGCTCGATTCGCCGTCGCTCAAGTACGACGACATCATCAAGGCCGGTCATATCAACCAGGACCTGACCCGTTACGAACTGCACCGCGTGTGGGAAGTGGTCGGCACGGTCAAGCCGAGCGAGCGGCACATCTACGCCAAGCGCCACATGTACATCGACGAAGACAGCTGGCAAGTCGCGCTGGTGGATCACTACGACGGTCGTGGCCAACTGTGGCGCGTCGCCGAAGGCCATGCGCAGTTCTACTACGACCACCAGGTGCCGGCCTACACCGTCGAGACTCTGTACGACATCATTGCCGGACGCTACATCGCACTGGGCATGAAGAACGAGGAGAAGAGCAGCTTCGTGTTCGGCTTTGCGGCCAAGGCAGCGGACTACACCCCGGCGGCGTTGAGGGCTGAAGGCGTGCGCTGATCCCCCATGTGAAATGCAATCCAGTGTGGGAGGGGGCTTTGTACACATGGGGTTCTGTGCATGGCCCTCAATCACCCTGCTGAATACTTCTTCAACAACCACCCGCCACAGGACTAGGGTAAGCATCAGGTTGCATAACAATAAAAAAGCAGGATGCAGCAATGACTGCCATGACACGCTGCCTGGACCGTCCTGGATTCATGCCCCGGCTGTCCGCTCACCATTTGCTGCGCCCACGCCTGGCCGAGCCGTTGCTGACGGACCAGGCCAGGGTCAAATTACTCTGCGCCCCCGGCGGCAGTGGCAAGAGCGCGCTGCTCGCCGAATGTGCGTTGCAGGCGCCTGCGGGTTGCCAGGTGTACTGGTTGCCCCTCAATGGCGCGGTGCTCAGCCCCCTCGATCTGTGCCTGCGGCTGGCGCAAAACCTGGGCCTGACGTTTACCGATGAAACCACCTTGCTGCTCGACCTCAGCCGCTGGCAGGCCTCGGCGTGGCTGTTCCTCGATGATTTTTGCCGCTTGCCCACGCCCGACACCGACGCCTTGCTCGACCGCCTGCTCACCGCCAGCAGCCCGGCCCTGACCTGGTGGCTGGGCGCACGGCGGCGACCGGCGTGCAACTGGCCGCGCCTGCTGCTCGACGATGAGTTGCTCGAATGTGGCGCCGAACTGGCCTTCAGCCCTGGGGAAATCCAGCAACTGCTCAGCCATGCCCCCGGGCATTCGGTCGACAGCGTGCAGCAGTTCAGCGCCGGTTGGTGCGCGGGCGTGCGCATCGCCCTGCTGGGGGATGGGCACCCCGACAAGACCTTGCTCGACTACCTGCAACACGAACTGTTCAGCACATTGCCGCCGGAGCTGGCGGAGGCCTGGCGCGTGCTGGCCCATCTGCCGCGCTTCAACGCCGGCCTGTGCGAGCACTTGTTCGGCGCGGGTGACGGTGACCAGTACCTGAGGGATCTGCAGGTGCTCGGCGCCTTTATCCAGCCGTGGGAAGACACCGACTGGCTGCAGGTTTTTCCGCCCCTGGCGCAGTTGATGCAAAACGAGCCCTGGCCGGCCAAACGCTCCTGGCATCGCCGCGCCTGCCAATGGTTCTGCGCCGAACAGGACTGGCAGGCCGCCTTCGAACAGGCGCTGCTGGCCGAAGAATATGAAATGGCAGTGAGCCTGTTGCAGCATTTCAGTTTCGAGGACCTGTTCCGCCAGCAGAACGCCGTCTTGCTGTTGCACCTGCATGAGCAGCATGGCGATGAGTTGATGCTCGGCTCGGCACAACTGGTGGGGCTGGTGACGGCGGCGTTGCTGTTTGCCGGGCGTTTCGAGCAGGCAGCGGTGTGCATCGATCAACTGGCCCGGTTTGCCCCGCAACCGACGGCGGCGCAGCAGCGGTATTTGTTGGCGCGCTGGCAGGCGCAATGGGGCTGGCTGCTGCATCTGAGCGGCGATGCCGAGGGCTCGCGCCTGCATTTTCTGGAGGCGCTGCAAGCCTTGCCCGACAGCGCGTGGACCTCGCGGCTGATGTGCCTGTCGGGCCTGACCCAGCAGGCCTTGTTGCGCGGCGAACTGGACGTGGCCCAACGCCTGAACCGCGAAGCGCTGTGCCTGGCGCGCGCCCAGGGTTCGTTGCTGCTGGAGGCGCTGCTTGAACTGGATCACGCTCAACTGCTGGAACAGCGCGGGGCACCGTACCGGGCCCAGAGCCTGCTGGAAAATGTACAGGCCATGTTACTTGAGCAGCGGCTCAAGGCCGGCCCCTTGGTGGGGCGTATCGCCTTGCGGCGCGGGCACCTGGCCTTGCGCCAGGGCCAGGACAGCCTGGCCGCCGAGTGTTTCGACACGGGCTTGAAGATGTGCCTGCACAGCCAGGACAAGCGCGTGCTCTACGGCTTTCTCGGCCTGGCACTGTTGGCTGCCAACCGCGGCGATTACGCCCAGGCTTTTGTCCAGTTGCGTGAGGCTGAGCGGCTGATGCAGCAACGCCAGGTGCCGGACACGGTGTACCGCGCGGTGCTGCTGTTGGTCAGCGGGCACTTCTGGTTGCAGCAGGGGCGCGCCGAATTGACCGTGGAAGCGGTGCGCCGCGTGCTGCGTCACTTCCGTGGGCCCCAGGCCAAACAAGCACCGCCGGCCACCCTGGAACTGATCCCGCGTCTTGAATACCTGTTGGTGCTGGCGGAGGTGAAGCTGGGCTGCGCCGAGCAACCGCTGGAACGGCTCCACGCGTTGCTGCAAGCCACCCATCAGCGCGGCATGCTGTGCCTGGAAATCGAACTGCACCTGGTGCTGGGCGAAGTCGCCTGGCAGTTGGGTGATCCGGCCCTGGCGCGCCGCTCGCTGCAAGCCGGCCTGGAGCTGGCGGCGCGTTGCCAGGTGCAGCAAGCGATTCGCGAATTGCGTCTGCGCGCGCCGGGACTGCTGAGTGAGCTGGGCCTGGAACCTCAGGCATCAACCCCGGGCACGGTGGAAAACCCCTTGAGCCAGCGCGAACTGGAAGTGCTGCAACTGATCGCCCTCGGCAGTTCCAACCTGGAGATTGCCGACCGCCTGTTTATCTCCCTGCACACCGTCAAGACCCACGCACGGCGCATTCACAGCAAGCTCGGTGTAGAGCGGCGCACCCAGGCGGTGGCCAAGGCCAAGACCTTGGGCCTGATGGTTTAGATGAACGCCTGACGGTATTCGCCGGGCGTCGCGCCCATGGCCTGGCGAAAGCGATGGGTAAAGTGGCTGGCGCTGGAAAAACCGCACAGCAAGGCAATCTCGCCCAACGGCAGGGCGCCGCCACGCAGCAGGTTTTGCGCGCGGGTCAGCCGGCGCGCCAGCAGGTACTGATGGGGCGGCAGGCCGAAGCTTTGGCGAAACATCCGGGCGAAATGGTACTCCGACAACGCGCACAACCCAGCCAGTTGCCCAAGGCTGATGGGGTCTTCCAGGTGCTGGTCGATGTAGTCCACCAGCAACCTTCGTTGGTAGGCGGCCAGCCCGCCTTTCAACCGCAGGCCTTCGCGGGCGCCCACCTGGCTGAGCAGGGTGTGGCTGAGCATTTCATGGGCGAGGCTGCTGGTGAGCAGGCGTTCGGCGGGTTCGTCCCAGTTGAGGGCGATCAACTGGTGGAAGCGTCGGGCCAGGCGCTGGTCTTCCAGGAAGGTACTTTCCCGCAGTTCCAGCGCGCGCGGTTCGCGATCAAGCAGGGTAACGCAGCCCAGGGCAAATTGTTCCGGGCTGAAATACACGTGGGCCAGGCGGATTTCACCGTTGATCACCCAGGCCGATTGGTGCTCGGCAGGCAGGATGCACAGCTTGTCGGGGCCGCCCTTGGTGCCCGGCCGGTCGCGCCGAAACGTGCCGGTGCCGCCACCGACATAGCAGGACAAGGTGTGATGGCTGGGCGCCTGGTAGTCCTGGGAATCGTGATGGTTGCTCCACAAGGCCGCGGACAAGCCGTCACCGAGCTCGGCGCAGGCTTCCAGGCGTGCGTTGGGCGAGCGGTTAAGGGCTTGGAAGACTTGCAGGGATTCCAGGTCTGGCATGGTGTGTGTTCTCCGACGCCTTGCATCCTACTCCGCGAGGCTGGCGCTGTGATCCCATCGCCCGACAAAAGCGCAAGATTGTGCAAGAGCCTCGCCCGGGTTGAAGGCGACACTGTGGCTCAATCGATGGAGCACGCTATGAACCTTTCCCTGTATCTACTTACCGTGCTGATCTGGGGCACCACCTGGATCGCCCTCAAATGGCAGCTTGGCGTGGTGGCGATTCCCGTGTCCATTGTCTACCGCTTCGGCCTGGCGGCCCTGATGTTGTTTGCGTTGCTGCTGGTCAGTCGCAAGTTGCAGGTGATGAACCGGCGCGGGCACCTTATCTGCCTGGCCCAGGGGTTGTGCCTGTTTTGTGTCAACTTCATGTGCTTTCTCACGGCCAGCCAATGGATCCCCAGCGGCCTGGTGGCGGTGGTGTTTTCCACGGCCACGCTGTGGAATGCGCTGAACGCCCGGGTGTTTTTCGGCCAGCGGGTGGCACGCAATGTGTTGATGGGCGGTAGCCTGGGCTTGGCCGGCTTGGGCCTGCTGTTCTGGCCGGAACTGGTGGGGCATACCGCCAGCCCGCAGACCTTGCTGGGGTTGGGGTTGGCGTTGCTGGGGACGATGTGTTTCTCGGCGGGCAATATGCTCTCGAGCCTGCAGCAGAAGGCCGGTCTGAGGCCGCTGACCACGAATGCCTGGGGCATGTTGTATGGTTCGTTGATGCTGGCGACCTACTGCGTGGTGCGCGGTATTCCGTTTGAGATGGACTGGAGCGCACGGTACATCGGTGCGTTGTGGTACCTGGTGATTCCGGGGTCGGTGATCGGTTTTACCGCTTACCTGACGTTGGTCGGGCGCATGGGGCCGGAGCGTGCGGCGTATTGCACGGTGCTGTTCCCGGTGGTGGCGCTGAATGTGTCGGCGTTTGCCGAAGGCTACCAGTGGACCGCGCCGGCGTTGGCGGGGTTGGTACTGGTGATGCTGGGGAATGTGTTGGTGTTTCGTAAGCCCAAGGTGGCTCAGCCGGTGAATCCGATCCTTCAGGCAAAGCAGGTCTAGTGTGGGAGGGGGCAAGCTCCCTCCCACATTTCCTGCATTTCTCACATTTGACCGAGTTGTCTGGTTTATTTGAGCCCTAAACGCTTGGCCATCCGGCCGAGGTTGGCGCGGTCCAGGCCCAGTTCGCGGGCGGCGCTGGCCCAGTTGTGCTGGTGGCGTTCCAAGCAGGCGTTGATGACTTGGCGCTGGTAGTCCTCGGTGGCCTGGCGCAGGTCACCGGTGACGGCCAGGGCTGCTTCTGCCGGTGCTTCGATCATTGGCGTGCTGACGTCGGGCAAATCCAGGTCCTGGGCACTCAGGCTCAGAATCTTCGGGCGTTCGCGACAGTTACCCAGGGCTTTCAGCGCGCTGCGGCCGATCAAATGTTCCAGCTCCCGCACATTGCCCGGCCAGTTATAGGCCAGCAGCGCCGCCTGGGCATCGCTGGTCAGGCGCAGGCTGCCCAGGCCCATGCGTGAGCGGTTCTGCTCGAGGAAGAAGCCGGCCAGCAGCAACACATCACGCCCGCGCTCGCGCAGGGCCGGCACTTGCAGCGGGTACACGCTCAGGCGATGGTAGAAGTCGGCGCGGTAGCGGCCGTTGCGCACTTCATCGGCGAGGTCGCGGTTGGTGGCGGCGATCAGGCGCACGTCCACCTGGTGTTCCTTGTCCGAGCCCAGGCGCTGCAACTGGCCGCTTTGCAGCACCCGAAGCAGCTTGGCCTGCACGCTCAGGGACAGTTCGCCCACTTCGTCCAGAAACAGCGTGCCGCCATTGGCCAGCTCGAACTTGCCGCGCCGTTCATTCAGCGCGCCCGTAAAGGCGCCACGCACATGGCCGAACAACTCGCTTTCCACCAGGGTTTCCGGCAGGGCCGCGCAGTTGAGGCTGATCAGCGGTTTGTCCGCCCGGGACGACGCCGCGTGAATGGCCTGGGCCACCAGTTCCTTGCCCACCCCGGTTTCGCCGGTGATCAGCACCGTGAGGTCGCTGCCACCCACCAGCTTGATTTCCTCCACCAGGCGCTTGTGGGTTTTGCTCTGGCCGATCATTTCCTTGTGCTGCTGGCCGCTGGCCTGGCGGTAGATTTCGGCGCGCTGGTGTTCGTCTTCGGCGCGCAACGCCAGGCGTTCGATACGTTCGGCCACGTTGACCGTGGCGGCGGCGAGGCTGGCGAAGGCTTGCAGGGCGTCCAGTTCCACCCGTTCGAAGCGTTCGGTGTCCAGCGCGTCCAGGGTCAACAGGCCCCAGGGCAGATCGTCGACAAACAGCGGGCAGCCCATGCAGTCGTGGACTTCCAGGTGGCCGTGCACGCCATCGACCAGGCCGTCGTAGGGATCGGGCAATTCGCTGTCACTGTCAAAGCGTGTGGGCCCAGGGCTGCTGAGCAACACGGCGAAGCGCGGATGTTCGCTGACCTTGAAGCGGCGGCCCAGGGTGTCCGCGCTCAAGCCATCCACCGCCAGCGGCACCAGCGACTCGCCGTCCAGGCGCAGCAGGGCGGCCGCATCACACGGCAACAGGGCGCGCATGGCTTGCAGCAGGCGTCGATAGCGTTCGCCTTCGGGCAGTTCCCGCGACAGGTCGGCGACCAGCGGCAGCAGGGTGGTGAGCAGCGAGTGTGCAGTCATAATGACTCCTTGTAGTCCATAAGACTATAAGGTGTAGGAGGTCATACTGACTACATAATGTTCAACTTATTGAAATTAAAGGATTTATAAGTTGGCATGAATACTGAGTAGCTAAGGGCAATCAGTAAAGAAGCCCAGGAGGCTCCCATGCTTAGTGCCCAAGACCGTGCCATCGTCAAATCCACCGTGCCCCTGCTGGAAAGCGGCGGCGAAGCGCTGATCACCCATTTCTACCGCATGATGCTCTCCGAGTACCCTGAGGTTCGCCCGCTGTTCAACCAGGCTCACCAGGCCAGCGGTGACCAGCCCCGGGCCCTGGCCAATGGCGTATTGATGTACGCGCGGCATATCGACCAGCTCGACCAACTGGGCGACCTGGTGGCGAAGATCATCAACAAGCACGTCGCCTTGCAGATCCTGCCGGAGCATTACCCGATCGTGGGCGCTTGCTTGCTGCGGGCGATTTCCGAGGTGCTGGGCAGTGAGATCGCCACCCCTGAGGTGATGAATGCCTGGGGCGCCGCGTACGGCCAACTGGCGGACATCCTGATCGGTGCCGAAGCCGCTATTTACGCAGAGAAAGCCCAGGCCCCCGGCGGCTGGCGCGGTGCGCGGGCGTTCACTGTGGTCAAGCGCGTAGAGGAGAGCGCCGAGATCACTTCCTTCTATTTCGCGCCGGCGGACAACGGGGCGATCCTCGCGGCCGCGCCGGGCCAATACATCGGCATGAGGCTGGTGCTCGACGGTGAGGAAGTGCGCCGCAACTACTCACTGTCGGCGTTGAGTGATGGGGGTGAATACCGCATCAGCGTCAAGCGCGAGGCCGGCGGGCGGGTTTCCAATCACCTGCATGACCAGTTGCAGGTCGGTGCGACGATTGACCTGTTTCCGCCGTCGGGCGAGTTCACCCTGGCGGCCAGCGATAAGCCGCTGGTGCTGATCAGCGGCGGGGTAGGGATCACCCCAACCTTGCCGATGCTGGAGGCCGCACTGGCCACCCAGCGTCCGGTGCACTTTATCCACTGCGCGCGCAATGGCGGGGTGCATGCGTTCCGTGACTGGGTCGACGGCCTGGCAGCCAAGCACCCGCAGCTCAAGCGCTTTTATTGCTATGCCGAGGACGATGGCGTGAGCCCGGCGGCGGATAAAGTCGGTCTGTTGAGCCAGGAGCAACTGGCCGCATGGTTGCCGGAGCAGCGTGACCTGGACGCGTACTTCCTGGGACCTAAAGGCTTCATGGCGGCGATCAAGCGCCACCTCAAGGCCCTGGGCGTACCCGAGAAACAAAGCCGCTACGAATTCTTCGGCCCGGCGGCTGCCTTGGAATAGGACCTGAAGGTTCACACTGTTCAAAATAATGTGGGCGGGGGCTCGCCTCTCCCACATTTGGATCTCTGTTCCTCTCGATTAATCCCCTGTTAACCCCTCTCTGTTTAAACCACTCTCTGTGTGTAAACTTGCGGCCATTGGCACAACCAAACAAAGGGATACGGGGATGAGTGACGAATTGCGTTTAGGCAGGGAGCGGCGCTTTCTGGTGTTGCTGGGCATCATCTGCCTGGCGCTGATCGGTGGGGCGTTGTACATGCAGGTGGTGTTGGGCGAGGCGCCGTGCCCGTTGTGCATCCTGCAACGCTATGCCTTGCTGTTGATTGCGATCTTCGCGTTCATCGGTGCCGCCATGCGCACCAAGGGCGCCCTCACGCTGTTCGAAGGCCTGGTGGTACTCAGCGCTCTCGGCGGGGTGGCCGCGGCCGGTCACCATGTGTACACCCAGTTCTTTCCGCAGGTGAGCTGCGGCGTCGATGTACTGCAACCTATCGTCGACGACCTGCCCCTGGCCAAGGTCTTCCCGCTGGGCTTCCAGGTCGACGGCTTCTGCAGCACCCCATACCCGCCGGTGCTGGGCCTGTCCCTGGCGCAATGGGCGCTGGTGGCGTTCGTGCTGACGGTCATCCTGGTGCCCCTGGGCATCTATCGCAATCGCCGCCACAAAGGCTGAACCCATCAGTGAAACGCCCCGGTCTTTCTTCAAGGAAGGCCGGGGCGTTTTTGCATGTAGGCTTTTGTGAACAGAGCGTGACGCCGGACAATTTTGGCTGCGCGCAGTGTGCGACATGTTGTCACACGGAAGCCGCCGTAGGACGTTTCTGACCCGCCAAACCAGCGCTTAAATTTGCAAAAAGCCTCCAGGATGTGCTGTCAGTTCGTGGTTTGGACGCCGCCACGTACCTCACGTCGTACAAGGCTTTGAGTGATGTCCGAATGCCTTGTTTTATGGGGGGTTGCATAGGTTTCGTAGGCCCTTACGGGGGGTAAGGGCTGTGACCGTTTGCCCTATAACACGGCAATTTTTGTGGTTTTTGTTGAGAATTGAACGCGATAAGATCGCGAACCATTGCAATATTGGTGAAGGATTATTGCTGTAATCGATAAAAATTATTTCTTTATAAGACATGGTTTATACATCGCTAGCTAACTACAATCGCCCGCACTGAATGTCCGGTGCTGCTCAATCTTTGAGCACTGGAGCGGTCGAGGGGCAGATGGACGGCTCTGTGCGACCCCAAGGTTCCGGCAGCCTTTCAACTATCCGCACCAAAGGGAATTGGTCTGTAACAAGGCCTTTAACCACGAAATCGAATAAGAACTCACCGCAGGTCCGTGAAACGCTCCGTTATATGGCGTGCCGGGCAGGCTCTTATTCAATCGAAGAGAAATGCCAACCCTTGGCAGGGTGAAGTGTTGGCGATCAAAACCCAACTGCATTGCGCAAGCTGCTTTAGAGGTCGTGAGATGAGTAAAAACAGGTACCCCCGATTACTAGGCTTTTTGCCGCTGCTTGGCATGATGTTAATGCTGGGAGGCTGCAAGTGGACCTTGATGGACCCAAAAGGACAGATCGGTCTGGATCAACGAAACCTGATCATCACTGCCACCCTGCTGATGCTGTTGGTCGTGGTGCCTGTGATCATCATGACCTTTGCCTTCGCCTGGAAATACCGCGCGTCGAACACCAGCGCGACCTACGCGCCTAAGTGGTCGCACTCCACCAAGATCGAAATCGCGGTGTGGCTGGTCCCGATCCTCATCATCATCGCCCTGGGTTACATCACCTATAAGTCGACCCACGAGCTGGACCCGTACCGTCCGCTGGAGTCCGACGTCAAGCCGATCAACATCGAAGTGGTCGCGCTGGACTGGAAGTGGCTGTTCATCTACCCGGACCTGGGTATCGCCACGGTTAACCAGATTCGCTTCCCTGAGAACACCCCGCTTAACTTCCGGATCACCTCCGACGCCGTGATGAACTCGTTCTTCATCCCTGCCCTGGGCGGTCAGATCTACGCGATGGCAGGCATGCAGACCCGACTGCACCTGATCGCCAACGAAAAAGCTGAAATGGAAGGCATCTCCGCGAACTACAGCGGCGCTGGCTTCACCGGCATGAAATTCAAAGCGATCTCGACGAGCCAGGAAGATTTCAACGCCTGGGTAGCCGAAGTCAAGGCCGCACCTAAACAGCTTGATCAAGCTGAATACGACGCCCTGACCAAACCAAGCCAGAACAACCCTGTCGCCCTGTACTCCGCGTATGAGCCGAACCTGTTTCAGAAAATCGTCGACAAGTACGAAGGTATGAAGCCAGGCAAGCCGGTCAAGCACGAGAAGAAAGAAGTGGCCGCGGTTGAAGGTTCTGACACGGGCTCGCATTCAACTGCTGGGGCAGAGGAGTAAACGATGTTTGGTAAATTAAGTTGGGATGCGGTCCCGTTCCACGAGCCGATTGTGATGATTACCATCGCCATGATCGCGCTGGGTGGTCTGGCACTGTTTGCAGCAATCACTTATTTCAAGAAGTGGACCTACCTGTGGACCGAGTGGCTGACGTCGGTCGACCACAAGAAAATCGGCGTGATGTACATCATCGTTGCCATGGTCATGCTGCTGCGTGGTTTTGCCGACGCCATCATGATGCGTACCCAGTTGGCCATGGCCACCGAAGGTTCGCCTGGCTACCTGCCGCCTGAACACTATGACCAGATCTTCACCGCCCACGGTGTGATCATGATCATCTTCATGGCGATGCCTTTCTTCACCGGCCTGATGAACCTTGCAGTGCCGCTGCAGATCGGTGCGCGTGACGTTGCCTACCCGTTCCTGAACTCCCTGAGCTTCTGGCTGCTGGTTTCCGGCGTGGTGCTGATCAACGTGTCCCTGGGTGTCGGCGAATTCGCCAAGACCGGTTGGGTTGCGTATCCGCCATTGTCGGGCATCCAGTACAGCCCTGGCGTGGGTGTGGACTACTACATCTGGGCGCTACAGTTATCAGGACTCGGGACGACGCTGACGGGGGTCAACTTCCTGGCCACCGTCCTGAAAATGCGCGCCCCTGGCATGAAACTGATGGACATGCCGATCTTCACCTGGACCTGCACCTGGGCCAACGTCCTGATCGTGGCGTCGTTCCCGATCCTGGCCGCTACCATGGCGCTGCTGTCGCTTGACCGTTACCTGGATTTCCACATTTTCACCAATGAACTTGGTGGCAATCCAATGATGTACGTGAACCTGTTCTGGGCATGGGGTCACCCTGAGGTGTACATCCTGATCCTGCCAGCGTTCGGTATCTTCTCCGAAGTGATCTCGACCTTTACCGGCAAGCGCCTGTTCGGTCACCACTCGATGGTCTACGCATCGGGCGCAATCTCCGTACTGGGCTTCATGGTGTGGCTGCACCACTTCTTCACCATGGGTTCGGGGGCCAGCGTCAACGCCTTCTTCGGCCTGGCGACGATGCTGATTTCCATCCCGACGGGGGTGAAGCTATTCAACTGGCTGTTCACCATCTACCACGGCCGTCTGCGCATCACCAGCCAGGTCCTGTGGACCCTGGGCTTCATGGTGACCTTCGCCATCGGCGGCATGACCGGCGTACTGCTGGCCATCCCGGGTGCTGACTTCGTGCTGCACAACAGCCTGTTCGTGATCGCGCACTTCCACAACGTGATCATCGGTGGTGCGGTATTCGGCTACATCGCTGGTTTCAGCTTCTACTTCCCGAAAGCGTTCGGCTTCAAGCTGCACGAAGGCTGGGGCAAGGCTGCGTTCTGGTTCTGGATCTCGGGCTTCTTCGTTGCGTTCATGCCGCTCTATGCACTGGGCTTCATGGGCATGACCCGTCGTCTGAACGCCACTACCAACCCTGAGTGGGTGCCGTACCTGTACGTCGCCATGTTTGGTGCACTCATGATCGCTGTGGGTATCGCCTGCCAGTTGATCCAACTGTACGTGAGCATCCGTGACCGTAAGCAGAACGCTTGCGAATCCGGCGACCCATGGAATGGCCACACCCTGGAATGGTCGACCTCGTCGCCACCTCCGTTCTACAACTTCGCCGTGATCCCGACTGCGAACACCATCGATGCGTTCACCGAAGCCAAGGAAGACGGTACTGCGTACCAGCAACCTAAGCACTACGAACCGATCCACATGCCAAGCAACACCGCTACTGGCGTGGTGATGGGTGCGCTGTTGACCGTGTTCGGTTTCGCGATGATCTGGCACATCTGGTGGCTGGCAATCGTGAGCCTGGTGGGCACCATCGGCTACTTCATTGTCCACGCAGCACGTGATGATCAAGGCTACATGGTGCCGGTCGAAACGATCGAGCGCATCGAAGCCGAGCAGCACGCTCGCCTGGTCGCCGAGAAGAAAATCCCGGCCAACCGTGTAGAAACCTCGTTGGAACAGGCTTAAACCATGTCGAACTTAGTGACCAATGCTGGACACGCCCATGTCGATGACCATGGGCACGATGACCATCACCACGACTCGGGGCCGATGACCGTTTTCGGTTTCTGGCTCTACCTGATGACCGACTGCATCTTGTTTGCGTCGATCTTCGCGGTGTACGCGGTACTGGTAAACAACGTTGCGGGTGGCCCGTCGGGCCACGACATCTTCGAACTGCCTTACGTGCTCGGCGAAACCGCCTTGCTGTTGTTCAGTTCGATCACCTACGGCTTCGCCATGTTGGCCTTCTACAAGGGCAACAAGAAAGGCGTCCTGAGCTGGTTGGCACTGACCTTCCTGTTCGGCCTGGGCTTCATCGGCATGGAGATCAACGAGTTCCACCTGCTGATCTCCGAAGGCTACGGCCCGCACCGTTCCGGCTTCCTGTCGGCGTTCTTCACGCTGGTTGGTACCCACGGTCTGCACGTGACGGCCGGCCTGCTGTGGATGGCGGTGATGATGTATCAGGTCAATAAACACGGCCTGACCAACACCAACAAGACTCGCCTGAGCTGCCTGAGCCTGTTCTGGCACTTCCTGGACGTGGTCTGGATCTGCGTCTTCACCGTTGTTTACCTGATGGGGACTCTGTAATGGCTAATGCACACTCCCATGACCATGACAGCCATGATGCGAGCCACGGCAGCGTTAAGTCGTACGCCATCGGCTTCATCCTGTCGGTAATCCTGACGCTCATCCCGTTCGGTCTGGTGATGTACCCGACCCTGCCGAAGTCGATCACTTTGATGATCGTACTGGCGTTCGCGGTGATTCAGGTTCTGGTTCACCTGGTGTACTTCCTGCACCTGGATCGCTCTAAAGAGCAGCGCGATAACGTGATTGCGTTCGTGTTCGCAGGCTTAGTAATCCTGCTGCTGGTTGGCCTGTCGATATGGATCATGTTCAGCATCCATACGTTCATGATGGCGAAGTGAGGTAAGACCCGATGTCGCTTAAGCACTTTATCCAAATCACCAAACCGGGGATCATTTTCGGTAACGTGCTTTCTGTGGCGGGCGGTTTCTTCCTGGCCTCCAAGGGACATGTCGATCTGGCCATCTTCCTGGCTGCGATGATCGGTACGTCCCTGGTGGTGGCTTCCGGCTGTGTGTTCAACAACTGCATCGACCGTGACATCGACATCAAGATGGAGCGCACCAAGAATCGCGTGCTGGTCCAGGGCCTGATTTCCCTGAAACTGGCGCTGATCTTCGCGACCGTCCTGGGTGTTGCCGGTGTGGCCCTGTTGTACCAGGTGGCCAACCCGCTGGCGGCGTTGTTTGCCGTGATCGGTTTTGTCATCTACGTCGGTCTCTACAGCCTGTACCTCAAGCGCAAGTCGGTGCACGGCACGCTGGTGGGCAGTCTGTCGGGGGCGATGCCGCCGGTGATTGGTTATGTGGCTGTGACCAATAGCTTCGACATGGCTGCGCTGGTGCTGCTGGTGATGTTCAGCCTGTGGCAGATGCCGCATTCCTACGCCATCGCGATCTTCCGCTTCAACGACTACCTGGCTGCTTCGATTCCGGTCCTGCCGGTCAAGCGTGGCATCCAGGTCGCCAAGAAGCACATCCTGCTCTACATCCTGGCCTTCCTCGTGGCGACCTTGATGTTGACCTTCAGTGGCTACGCCGGCATGAGCTACCTTGCCGTCGCCGCCGCCATGGGCATGTACTGGTTGTACATGGCCTGGACCGGCTACAAGGCGGTGGACGACACCGTCTGGGCGCGCAAGCTGTTCGTGTTCTCGATTTTCACCATCACCGCGCTCAGCGTGATGATGTCCCTGGATTTCCAAGTGCCGAAAGAGCTGTTGCTGACCTACGCCCACTGAGTGTCTGAGTAATAAAAAGGCCCCGCCTTCGAAAGAAGCGCGGGGTTTTTTATTGAGTGACCTTTAAACTACGACCAAACCCTACCCCTGCAGGAAGCAAAGTGATGAGTAAAAAAGCCGTTATGGTGTTCAGTGGCGGTCAGGATTCGACCACCTGCCTGATCCAGGCGCTGCCGCTGTATGACGAAGTGCACTGCATCACCTTCGATTACGGTCAGCGCCATGTGGCGGAAATCGAAGTCGCCCGGCAGTTGGCCAAGCAACTGGGGGCCACCGTTCACAAAGTGATGGACGTGTCGCTGCTCAACGAACTGGCGATCAGCAGCCTGACCCGCGACAACATCCCGGTGCCTACCGTGAACAGCTCCGGCGAAAGCCTGCCGAGCACCTTTGTGCCGGGCCGCAATATTCTGTTTTTAACCCTGGCGGCCATCTACGCGTATCAGGTCAAGGCCGAGACGGTCATCACCGGCGTGTGTGAAACCGACTTCTCCGGCTACCCCGATTGCCGCGATGAGTTCGTCAAAGCCTTGAACCAGGCGCTCAAGCTGGGCATGGAGTACGACGTACGCCTGGAAACCCCGTTGATGTGGCTGAACAAGGCCGAGACCTGGGCATTGGCGGATTACCACCAGCAACTGGACCTGGTCCGCGAGCAGACCCTGACCTGCTACAACGGCATTATCGGCACCGGCTGCGGCGAGTGCGATGCGTGCAACCTGCGTGCACGTGGCTTGAATGACTACCTGCAGAACAAGGCAGCGGTCATGCAGAGCCTTAAGCAGAAATTGCAGCTGAACTGACCTCCAACACGCAGCTGTCGAGCCTCGACAAGGCTCGACAGCTGCTACGCATCAGGCAGTGGCGGCGGTCAGGTAGCGCTTGAACAACGAGCGCGCACCGTAGGCCGGCAGGATATTGAAGAACGCAAAGCCGACTTTGATCGCGATCTGTACGTAGATCATGCTCAGGATGTCGCTGGTCTGCATGGCGCCGTAGAACGCGATGAAGCAGAACAGGAAGCTGTCGATAATCACCGCAAAGAACGTACTGAGGAAAATGCGCAGGTACAGGTATTTGGAATTGGTCAGTTCTTTGATCTTGCACAGTAAATACGAGTTGATATTTTCCGACACCAGGAACGACACCGAAGAGGCGATCAATACCGACGATACCTGGACGATCACGTCGTTGTAAGGACCGTCGAGCTTCCAACCTGGCAGGCCGGGCAGGAAGGTCGAGCCGTAGAGCAGGATGATGATCATCGCGTTGCTGGCAAAGGCAAACAGAATGGCCTTTCTGGCGAGTCTCAGGCCGAAGTTTTCGTTGAGCAGGTCCACGATCAAAAAGGTCAACGGATACAGGAAAGTGCCGGGTGTGACGATGATGTCGAGTGACTCGATGTAGATCGGTTTGGTCGCGGCGATGCTGGTGAAAATATAAAAAGTGAAGAGCAGCAGGTTCAGGATGATGTAGATCATCCATGAGTTTTCATTACGGTCATTGAGGTCGTACGCGGTCACCGAGCCGCCTTGGGAATAGAACTTCTTGTACAGGTTTTTAACTTCCATTTTATTTAAGTTGTCCATGATTTCGCTGTTGATGACTTCGCTCAACTTGACCCGGATGATCTTGCCCGTGGCGATGATCATGATCACGGCCAGGCTCTTGTCATTTTCGAAGCCAAGCAGTTTGTACTTGCTGTTTTCTATCTCGCTTTCATGCGTGGTCATTGAAGCGCTCCTCAATGATATCGCCCAGTACACACAGGCGTTCTGAGTTGGCGCAGGCCTCACGGCTGATCAACAGCGCCTGAGTGACCTTGTCGAACACCAGCTTTTCCTTGGCATCGCTCGATGAGCCCTTCTGGATGATCAGCAGGTCACCTGGCTCGTTCACACCCGCGATGGGATGCTCCAGCTGTACACCGATCAGGTTATGGGACGCGCCGAAGTAGTACGTGAGCGGGAAGAGGGTGGCCAGTTCGCCAATGCGCTTGTCCAGGTGTTGCATGACCTGGCTTTGCTTGAGCACAGGCACGGCTGCCGGGTTCATATTGCCCTGGGGCGACACACTGCTCTCGATGATTTCCTTGGCTTCAAAATCGATGGTCTCGATTTCTTCGTAAGACACGCCGAAAAAATCGGAAATCTTGCGCAGGGTCGACTGTTGAACGTTGACGACCTTGCCTTCGAGGATGTTGTAGATCGTGGTGCGGGTCAGGCCGGCCGCGCTGCACAACGACAGTTGGGTCTCGCCGCGGCTCTTGATCAAGTACTTGATGTTGCTCTTCAAGTGCTCGGTTTTTTCTCGTCTGTGCATCACGTGCTCACCACTTCCCTTTAGTAAAAACCGTTGATCCTTGAAGACGCCACGCAGGCTGTTTCAGCACTGAAGTACCCATCCAGGGCGTTCAGGCTTTGCGGCGGGCGCAAGTGTTGCACGCGCGTGGCTTAACAATAAAGCCCAAGATGCTCGACCCTGTCAGGCGGAAAGGCAAATGGCCAGTTACTCGGCAAAGGGGGACAAAAGCGAACATTTAATTTGGAAAATGTTTAATTTCCTGTTTAATTGGGCGCCACGGTTCAGGACGAACCGCTACGCAGCAACCAAGGAAGGGACACTCCCCATGGCAGTCAATACCGTACACCTGCAGGATCAGGCTGACCTGTTGCGCCGAGGCATGGCGGATCTGCACGCCGAGGACATGGAGTTGGCGATGCTGCTGGACGCGGAAGTGGCGCGCCAGCACCGCACACTGTCACTGGTCGCGTCCTCCTGTGCGGTCGAACCCCGCACCCTGGTGGCCTCCGCGTCTGCATTGGTGAACATCACCGCCGAGGGCGCGCCTGGCCGACGCCATCGGGCGGGCTGCGAGAATGTCGATCTGGTCGAGTCCCTGGCTATCCGCAGGGCGCGTGAATTGTTCGATGCCCACTACGCCGGCGTGCAGTCGCACTCGGCTTCCAACGCCAACGCCCAAGTGCTGTCCGCCCTGCTTGAACCGGGGGATACCCTGCTGGGCATGGCCCACGATCACGGTGGGCACCTTACCCATGGCAGCCCCGCCGTATTTACCGGTGCCTACTACAAGGCCATTCGCTACGGCACCACCGCCGACGGACTGATCGATTACGCGCAGGTGCGTAGTCTGGCGCTTGCCCATCGCCCTCGCATCATCATCTGCGGTGCATCGGCTTATTCGCGGGTTGTGGATTTCGAGCGGTTTCGCGCCATAGCCGATGAAGCGGGTGCGATCCTGCTCGCCGACATTTCTCATATTGCCGGGCTGGTCGTGACGGGGCGGCACCCGAGTCCGATCAACGCCGCGCATGTCACCACCACCTGTACCCACAAGCAGCTGGGTGGGCCGCGCGGAGGCTTGATCCTGTCCGGCCGCGATGCCCATACCAAGGTGCCCGGCTTGAGGGCGACCTTCAGCCGTGTACTTGATCAAGCCGTGTTCCCACGCATGCAGGGCGCGCCTGCGGTCAATATGATCGCCGCCAAAGCCGCTGCGCTGGGCTACGCGATGACACCGGAGTTCGACGCGTGCATGGGGCGGATTCGTGCCCTGGCCGATGAAGTGGCCAGCGCGTTTCAGGCCCATGACTATGAAGTGGTCGGCGGGCGCAGTGAAAACCATACCGTGCTGATTCGCTTGCGCGGCGGCGTTACCGGCGCTATCGCCGAGTCGGCGCTGGAAAGCTGCGGTGTCGTGGTGGATAAAAACCGCATACCGGGTGAGACGCGTTCGTCTGCCGTTGCCAGTGGCTTGTGTATCGGCACGGGCTCCATGGCGCAACGCGGTGTTGATGCCGAGGGCTGTCGACACATCATCGATCTGGTGTGCCGGGTATTGGACAATGTCACCCCGCTGGGGGAGCACGCGTACCGCCTCGAACCGATTCTGCAGCAACAACTGCGTACAGAACTCGAAGCCTTGTGTGCGAAATATCCCATCGCCGGCTACTGGGAACGCTGAAGCGCCCTGCTCGAAAAAAGCCCCGTCTTCGCACGTTGTACGGGGCTTTTTCATGGTGGCTCGGTTAAATCCTTCGTTCCTTGTCTCGTCATACCCTTCTATACGAGCTGTGCGAATTCCTCACCCGTCTACAAGGAGTAGTCACCATGGTCAGCGTTAGTCGTCGATCCCTTCTCGCTCTTGGCGCCGCCCTGCCTTTGCTCGGACGCCTGGATTGGGCGCTCGCCGCACCCGCGCCGACCAAGACTGACAAGGTACTGCTCAACTACAACGAAAGCCCCTACGGGCCTTCGACGGCGGCCCGCGAAGCGATGCAGCGCGGCATCGCGACAGCCGGCCGGTATCCGTACAAACATATGTACGCCTTGGCCGGCCTGTTTGCCCAGCAGCACGGGATTGCCGAAGAGCAGGTGGCGGTGTTCGCCGGCTCCATGGCCGCGCTGCGCTACGCGGTGCTGGCGTTCACCAGCGAAACCCGCGGCCTGGTGATGGCCACGCCTTCCTACGAAGTACCGCGCCAGGCCGCCGAGTCCCGTAAGGCGCCGGTGCGCGAAGTGGACCTTGACGCCGACCACGCCCACGACGTTCCCGCCATGCTCGCCGCCGATCCCCAGGCGGGGATGCTCTATGTCTGCAATCCCAATAATCCGACGGGCACCCTCACCTCTACCGAGGCTATTCGCCAGGCGCTGGCGAACAAGCCCAAAGGCAGCGTATTGGTGGTGGACGAGGCCTACATCGACTTCGCCGACACCCCAAGCGTGGTGAGCTGGGTCAAGGACCATGACGACCTGTTGGTGTTGCGCACCTTCTCGAAAATCTATGGCATGGCCGGCGCCCGCCTGGGCCTGGCGATCGGCCACCCGGCGCTGCTGGAACGGCTGGCGGTATTCGGCGGTGACAATGTCCCGGCGGGTTCTTCCCTGCTCGGCGGCATCGCCAGCCTGGAAGACGTAAAGTTGCTGCCACAACGCAAGGCACTCAATGCCCAGCTGCGCGATGAAACAATCACCTGGCTCAAGGGCCGTGGCTTCACCTGCACGGCCTCCCAGGCCAACTGCTTCATGATCGACGTGAAGCAACCGGCCGAGCAGGTCATCGACAAGCTTGCCGCACAGGGCGTGTTCATCGGGCGGGTGTGGAAAAACTGGCCGCAGTGGGTGCGCGTGACGGTGGGGAACAAGCGGGAGATGGAGCGGTTTCGCGAGGTGTTTGCGGCGACGGTCTAGCGCCGATGTGGGAGGGGGCTTTCTCCCTCCCACATTAGGTGTCACTGCTGCGCGATGCTGTAGCCCTCAAACGCCGTCTGCTGTTGCAGCGCAGTAATCACGCTCTTGCGGCTCAGGGGCTGCTCGACGCCGGCGTTATCCACAAAGCTTTCAACCTCCAGCTCGGCTTCGTCGCCTTCGCCTACAAAGCTGAAGCCCAGGAACTCAAACGCCTCACGGTCGACGTTCAACCGCGAGCGTGGCGTGCGCAGCGGCAGGGTGACGCTGGTGCCGTCCTTGCTGATCACAAACACTTCGGCTTCTTTCTTGGGGCGGGCGGCCTTGCCTTTGCCGGCGCTTGGGTTGCTGATGGCCTGGTGAGACTGGTTCAGCACTTTGAGGGCCAGCCCGTAGACCAGCTCCTGAAACTCAGGATCATCCTTGAAGCTCGACAGGATGCGGCTGATGGAGAACTTGCCGCTCAGGTCTTCAAGGGCGAGGTTGTCAGCGGCTTCGGCGTCCTTGAGCTGCTTGAGCTGGCCCATCAGGTCGTAGGCCTTGTCGTCGTCGAAGGCGTCGTGGGCCTGGCGGATGGCCACGCGCAGTTCGCGGATCTGGTCGCTTTCCTTGGAGGTGTGAAAGGCGTCCAGCACCATCTCGCTGATGATCTTGGCGGCTGGCACATGCTGTGAAAGATTGATGGCGTTTTCGTATTCAGCCTTGGCGTGCAAGGCGACTACGGATTCTTCGGCGGAGTGTTCGGTGTAAGAATCGGACATTGAAATTTCACTACTTCAGTAAACGGAAGACAAAAAAGCGTCGCGCATTTTCAGCGGGGAGGGGGATCAGGTCAAGGCTGCCGACCGGCGAATGCAGGGCGTCAAACCAACTGCTTCAGGCACGCCTGGAGAATATCCAGTCCTTCTTCCAGCACCGCAGGCTCGATGGTCAGCGGTGCCAGCAAGCGCACGATGTGCCGCGACTTGCCGCTGGGCATCAACAACAGCCCGGCGTCTCGCGCCAGGCTCAGCAATTGGGTCAGTTGCCGGGGCGCGGGCGTGCCGTCGGCGTTGGCCAGTTCGATGCCGCGCATGGCACCGACGCCGGTCAGGCGGCCCAGGTACGGCGACAGGTGCTGCGAACGCCAGGCGGCATAGCGGCCGACGATCGCTGCTTCCTGTTGCGAGCCCCAGGCCTGCAAGTGTTCGTCCGTCATCGCATCGAGGGTAGCCAATGCTGCCGCGCAAGCGATGGGGTTACCCGAGTAAGTACCACCGAGGCCGCCTTTGGGCAGGTTATCCATCAAGGCCTTGCGCCCGACCACCGCACCCAGCGGCACGCCGCCGGCGATGCTTTTGCCCAGCAGGATCAGATCCGGTTCGATGCCCAGGCGTGAGAAGGCGAAACGCCGGCCGGTGCGCCCGAAGCCCGATTGGATCTCATCGGCAATCAACAGGATATTGTGTTCATCGCAAAAGCGCCGCAGGGCGTGGGCAAACTCGATATCCAGCGCCAGGAAACCGCCTTCGCCCTGCACCGGCTCGATGATGAAACAGGCGACGTCAGCGACGTCGATTTCCACGCTGAACAAGCGGTCCATGGCTTTCAGCGCTTCAGCGCAGCTCACGCCGTTATCGGCGCTGGGGTAGGGCAGGTGATACACCGGGCCGGGCAGGACGCCGACCTTTTGTTTGTAGGGCGCCACCTTGCCATTGAGGTTGAGGGTGGCCAGGGTGCGGCCGTGGAAAGCACCGTCAAAGGCGATCACCGCCGTGCGGCCGGTGGCGCCGCGCACGATCTTCAAGGCGTTTTCTGCCGCTTCCGCACCGCTGTTGGTGAGCATGCCGCTGACGGGGTAGTCCACCGGGATAAACCCGGTCAGGCGATCCATCAGTTCGATGTAGGGCGTGTGCGGTGCCGCGTTGAACGCATAGTGGGTCAACTTCGTCGCCTGTTCCCGAATCGCCGCCACCACGCCCGGGTGGCAATGGCCAAGGTTGAGCACGCCGATCCCGCCGACAAAATCGATATAGCGTTTGCCCGTGGTGTCCCAGACCTCGGCGTTGCTGCCATGGCTGAGGCTGATGGGATGAACGATGGAAATCGACTGGCTGATGGTTTCGCGGCTCATGAATCTCGGACTCGGCAGTGGCGGGCGTGCTTTTATCTAAGCCGTGGGCCAGGCCCTGCCGCAAACGAAATAAAGTCGCCGGGTCATTCCAAATCGGAAGAGCTGTTGCCAAAAGCTCGTTTTTGGCAACGCCGTAGCCCCGTCGATGCTACGCCGACACCCCATCCTTGCCCGCCGCCTTGGCGCGATACAGCGCCTGATCGGCACGCGCCATAAGCGCGCTGGGGGATTCATCCATACGGCGCTCGGCCACGCCCACGCTCAGGGTAACGTGGAGGCCGCCGCGCATCGGGATCTTGCGCATCTTTTGGCAGATTTTCTCGGCCAGCTCCCTGGCGGTTTCCAGTGCGCTTTTGGGCAGGACCGCGATGAACTCATCGCCACCCCAGCGCGCGAGCAGGTCGCCTGGGCGCAGGCAGCTTTCCAGGCATTCCACTACCTGCAAAAGGGTTTGGTCGCCCACGCCGTGACCATGCTGGTCATTGATCGGCTTGAAATCATCGATATCCATCGCGATCAATGCCAGCGGCAGGCGAAAACGCTGGGCGCGGTCGCACTCTTCCAGCAGGACTTTTTCCAGGCGATAGCGGTTGGCGACGAGGGTCAGGGCATCCCGTTCGGCCAGGGAGCGGTTTTCGTCCAGCTGCAATTGCAACTGCTGGTTGACCCGTGACAATTCGCGCGTGCGCTCGGCCACCAGCGCCTCAAGGGATTGGTTGCGCCGCTCCAGCTGTTCGACGGAGCACTTGCGTATATGAATATCGCGATGGGCGCCGACCATCCGCGCCACCGAGCCATCGGGGTTACGGGCAATCACGTAGCCCCGGTCTTCGATCCACAGGTAGCTGCCATCTTTTTTGCGGCAACGGTATTCGATTTGATAATGGGGAGCGCGACGGTGGATGTAGTCATCGAACAGCGTCATCACGTGGGGGTAGTCTTCCGGGTGGATGACGGTCTCCCAGGTGAACACGCTGTTTTCCAGGGAGTGGCGGGGGTAGCCCAGCATTTCGTACCAGCCTGGGTTGCGGTAGACGAACCCGGTATTGGCGTTCCAGTCCCAGATCCCGTCGCTGACCAGCTCCAGCACGGTATGCAGCATGTCGGCATTGAGGTGGGAGAAATTACCGTTGTCGGAGGTATCGTCCATCTGTGCGCTCCTTGCATGGGCTGGCGTCCAAGGCCAGTCATATTGATGCCGATACTCCGTGGCTGGAGCTACTGTACAACGGAGCTTGTGCGCTTTGAATAGGGCGGATGGACGGCTACAGGAGGGTGGCCATGGGCTATTGCTTCGGCGCGATCATCCTCGTACGCGCCTTCCCATCGGCGTTGTGCTGGTAGATCGTGTCAGGTTGCCCCCGCTCGTTGAAAAACACTTGGCCGATGCCTGCCGAATTCCATAACCGTTCACCGGCCTCGGCATGCTCCGGGATGTGCGGCACCACCTGCATGGTGCGGCGGCGAGTGAACCAGTTGAGGGGGGAACGTGGCGAGTACAGCCAGCGGTTGAGGCGGTCGAACCATTCCAGCAAGCGCGGCGGGAATTCGTTCTTGATGCCGCTGCTGGTGATCTGCCAGATTCTGGGGCCGGCGTTGCGATGGCGGATCAGCACTTCATAGACGAACGAGTAGTGCACATCCCCCGAGAGGATCACGTAGTTACCCGGTGTGCGCGAGTGGCGAAAGATGTTGAGGATCACCTGGGCCGCACCGCGATGGGCCATCCAGTTTTCTGCGTCCACCAGCAACGGGTGGCCGCACCAACTGAAGATTTTCTGCACGGTCTCGATCAGCTTGACGCCGAAGATCGGCGCGGGGGAGACGATGATGGCCGAGGGATGGTCGAGCAGTTCCTGTTGCAGTTCGCTCAAGGCTTCCCAGTCCAGCAGGCCGGACGGTTGCTTGAGGGTGAATTCGCTGCGCCAGCGCCGGGTGCGGGTGTCGAGCACCACCAGGGCCGGGGTGGTGGGCAGTACGTAGTGCCACTGCTGGAACTTCAGCAGCGCCGCGAGCAAAGCATCCTGTGCCTGGGCGTCCAAGTGATTGTCCTGCGCCTGGGTGGCCAGTGCCTGGGTGTGGCCCACCAGCTCATCAAAGGCGTCCGGGTTATTGCCCCAGCCCTGGCACAGCAGGTACGCCAGCAGGGCGTTACCGATGATGCGTCTGGAGAACGGATGGCCGTAGGCGGTTTCTTCCCATTGCGCGCTGAGGTTCCAGTCGTCGGTGATGTCGTGATCGTCAAAGATCATCAAGGTGGGCAGATGGGCGAATACCCGCGCCACGCCCGGCAAGCCGTCGCGAAATTTATCCACCTGCACCTGTTCGCGGGCATAGCGCGCAGCTTCATCGGCGTTCAGTTGCGGTGGCTGTACGGTGATCAGGGACCAGGGGGTGGGCGACCACACCAGCAGGTACATCGCCATGACTTCGGCGAACGTCACCAGGTGATTGTCGGCGGTGCTGCTGGTGAAAATCGGCTTTTTCACGCCGCCAAAGAAACGTTCGCGCAGGGTCTCATTGCTGTCCAGCGCGGGTAGCAGGTCAGCGCGGTGGTAGTAGCTGGCGTGATGCCCGTAGAGGCTGGCGCTGTCGTCTACCACCGCGCCTTCCAGGTACTCATCGAACAGGCCCAGGCGCGCAATCAGCCCATGGATCGCCCGCAACATCGGCCCGGCCACATCGTCGGCGTACACCTGGTCGCCACTCATCATCAGCAAGGCTGGGCGGTCGGCCGGGGTAGGCGCATCCGCCAGCAGCCGATCGACGCAGAGCAGGCCTTCGTCGGCGCTGTGGTGAGGTTTGCGGCAGGAGCCGTGTACCAGTTGATGGATGTGGCTGTGCAGTACGAAACTTGGGCAGTGTGTGTCGGCGTACAGCAGGTGCGGTGCCCATTCGGCAATGCCGGCGTCGTCGACCAGCAGGTCATAGTGGATGACTATGTCCTGGGGCAGCGCCTCGTCCAACCGTACATCAATCAGATGGATGTACGCCTGGCGCCCCACCGGCACGACCTGGCACCGGTCCTGGCCCAGCGGCATGTCCAGGCACTGGTCGGCACAGTGCAGTTTCAGGCTCAGGGGCAATGCCCGGCTCCCCACCAGCCACAGCACCAGGCGCCGGGGTTCCAGGCGCCGCAGCAGAGGGCCGGCGAGTACGGCGGGCAAGGTGTCGGGATGTGGCATGCGGTAACAGGCTCCGGCCAGGGTTGAACCGGCAAGGTTAGCGCAACGGATGTCAGTGTTTTGTTAAAGCGGGGCGGTCTGTAAAAAAGAAGAAGGGCAATACGCTGCCCTTCTTCCTGCGGTTCAGAGCAAGTTCCCCTTGCCCAGGCTATCCAGGCCGCCACTTCTGGGGCGGTTGCGCGATGAACCGTCAGCCTCCTGAGGCTCCAGTTGCGGCTGAGGGTCTTCAATGCTGCGTTTCTTGCGTTGCAGGGCTGTGTCGTCCTGCGGCGTAGTGGGGGGAGGAGGGGGGAGCGGTGTGGCGTTGATAGAGCTGAGCATGGCAGTGTCCTTTTATCTATTAGTCGAGTGTTACTTCACCCCTTGGAGCGAAGTGCCGCCAAACTTATAGAGCAGGGCGCTGGCGAGCTATAAACGTCCTGCTGCAAGATATGACGACCTTTGGCTACTCGGCTCAGAAGTCATCAGCGGCGCCGTCCGCGCAACCCCCGGTCGCGGGAGTGGTCGCGCCGTCCTTGCCATCCAGCACAAAGGCCGCACGGTTTTGTGCCACGACATTACGTATTGCGCTGTAATAGTCCGGCAATTTTTGCAGGCTGTCGGTGAGCGGCAACAGTGATGCCCGGGTATCCACGGTGCCACCTACCAGGCTGAGGGTGCCCAGGGTCTGCACGGTGTCACTGTCTCCCAACGGCGAGACCAGGAAACTCAAGACCTTGCCTGCCGCATCGCGGCTGTTGCCGGTGCCCAGCAGTGGCAGTTCGACAATCGGCCCGTTGCCGATGCCCCACACGCCGAATGTCTGGCCGAAGTCGGCGCTATGGCGCGGGATGCCCACGCGGTCTGATACATCGATCAGCCCCACCACGCCCACTGTGGTATTCAGCGCAAAACGGCCAAGGGTATTGACCGAGCGCCTTGGGTTGCCTTGCAACAGGTCATTGATAAACACCTTCGGCTCGCTGAAGTTGCTCGCAAAGTTATGCACACCCTGCTGGAAAAAATCCGGCAGGTAGCGGTAGCCACGTGCTACCGGCGCCAGGGCGTAGTTATCCACCGTCCGGTTGAAGGCAAACACCCCGCGATTGAGCGGTTCGGCCGGGTCGTACACCGGGTAATTCACCTGTGCGCAGCGGGTGGTGGTGCCCGAGGGGGCCGGGCTGGCGCAGCCCGTGAGGTAAGACACGGTCAACAACAGCACGACCTGGTGAGCCAGGTGCCGGGGATAGGTCAGCGAGCGCATAAGCACGGTCTCCGCAAAAGGGAGGCCGATGCTGGCAGCCGTCCCTTGCGCAAAGATGTCTGGTTTATTGCGGCGCTGACGCTTTATTGCACGATTGAAATATATGACGGGCTGCGTCGAATGGTTTTAGATGGCGCATCGACAACACCCAGTGATGCCCGCCTGTGAGCAACCTTTTGATCGTGGACGATGACCTTGAAGTCCTCGCGCTGCTGAAGAAATTTTTTATGCAACATGGCTATGCGGTCGAGACCGTCGCCGGTGGCACCGAGCTGTGGGCCGCCATGAAGCGTCATCCTGCCGACCTGATCATTCTTGACCTGATGCTGCCGGGGGAGAACGGCCTGTTGCTGTGCCAGCGCCTGCGCCAGCAGTACGCAACACCGGTGATCATGCTCACCGCCATGGGCGAACTCAGCGACCGCGTGGTAGGCCTGGAAATGGGCGCCGACGATTACCTGAGCAAACCCTTCGACGCCCGTGAACTGCTGGCGCGGGTGCGTGCGGTATTGCGTCGGGCAGGCGAGGGGCGGCCAGTGTTGGGCGGGTCTGCCCGTCCCTTGATTCGCTTTGCGGGCTGGCAACTGGACGTTACGCGCCGTG
This sequence comes from Pseudomonas sp. NFX5, assembly GCF_049132125.1. Taxonomy (NCBI): domain Bacteria; kingdom Pseudomonadati; phylum Pseudomonadota; class Gammaproteobacteria; order Pseudomonadales; family Pseudomonadaceae; genus Pseudomonas; species Pseudomonas sp. NFX5. The sequence continues at coordinate 18,553 of NZ_JAFMZG010000013.1, read as the reverse complement.
AACTGCGCTCCCCCGACGAGGTGATGATCCCGCTGTCATCCGGCGAATTCGACCTGCTGCTGGTCTTCGTCGAACACCCCCAGCGCGTGCTGACCCGCGAACAACTGCTGAACCTGGCGCGGGGCCATAGCCATGACGCGTTCGACCGCAGCATCGACGTGCAGGTCAGCCGCCTGCGCCGCAAGCTGGAGTTCGATACCAAGCGTCCGGCCATGATCCGCACCGTGCGCAACGGCGGTTACCAGTTCACCGCCAGTGTGAGCCGTTCATGAGCCGCCGTCCACGTGACACCGTAGCGCGCTGGATTGCCCTGACCATCCTGGTTGCGATGTTTACCGCGCTGGCGCTTAACGCCCTGTTCGTACAATTGGCGGGCGTGTGGGCACGACCACCGTTGACCGAAATCGGCTTGCTGGAAAAGATCGCCGTGGTGGTGCGCGCGGTCGAGGCGTCGCAGCCTGCCCAGCGAGCACACCTGGCTCAGGTGATGGGCGATGAGTCCTTCAGCGTGACGTGGGTAGCGCAGCGCGCGGCCTTTGATTTGCCCGTGCTGAACGACCCGGACTTTGATTCGGGGGAGCAAGCGTTCAAGCACCTGCTTCAGGGACCGACCCGGCCCATGGAAGCCTACGAACCGTCCGACTGGCCAGGTGGCAACGGGCAGTATGTGCTCCTGATGCAACTGGCCGATCAGTCCTGGCTGATGTTCAGCGCCCGTGCCCGCAGTTGGGGGCTGGACGAGGGCGTGCGCAGCGTGATCGTAGTGCTGCTGGTGCTGATCTCGACTGCGCTGGTCACCCTGGTCGCGACCCGTCGCCTGGCTCGCCCCCTGCAACACTTCGCCCAGGGCGCGCGGCGCTTTGGCGCTGACTTCCGCGCGCCGCCCATCGAACCGGTCGGGCCCCACGAAATCCGCCAGGCGATCCTCGCGTTCAACGGCATGCAGGCGCAGTTGCGGCACTTTATCCAGGACCGCACGCAAATGCTCGCGGCCATTTCCCACGACCTGCGTGCGCCCCTGACCCGCCTGCGCCTGCGCGGTGAATTCATCGAAGATGCCGACCAGCAACGCCGGCTGTTCAATGATGTCGATGAAATGCAGGCCATGATCAACACGGCCCTGGCGTTCTTCCGCGACGACGCACGCCTGGAGCAGGCCACCCAGCTGGATCTGGCGGAACTGCTGCAAACCCTGATCGACGACTACCGTGACCAGGCGATTGAACTGGCTTTCAGCGGACCGCCGCGCCTGGTGTACTTTGGCCGGCCCTTGGGCCTCAAGCGGGTGATGACCAACCTGATGGACAATGCCATTCACTACGGTCGGGCGCCGGAAATCGAACTGCAACAAGGGCCGGCCGAAGTGGTGATCCGCGTGCTGGATCGCGGCCCGGGGATCGCGGCGCAGTATCGCGAACAGGTGTTCCTGCCGTTCTACCGCCTCGAAAATTCACGCAACAAAAGCACTGGCGGCGTCGGACTTGGGCTGTCTACCGCCCGTGCGATTGTGCTGGAACACGGTGGCACACTCACCCTGTCGGAGCGCCAGGGTGGTGGGTTGGAGGCGGTGGTGGTGTTGCCGGTGTAACCGGCGCTCGCCATAGGGGCGGTCAGGTATGGGAGTCCTCAATCACCTTCGGCACCGTAAACCGGAACTCACTGCCACGGCCCACTTCACTTTCAGCCATGATCTTGCCGCCATGGGCCTGGACAATCCCCTGGGTGATATACAGCCCCAGGCCGGTGCCGGTGGGATTGTTTTCCGACTGGGTCCAGTAGCGATCAAACACGTGGGGCAGTTGATCAGGCGCAATCCCTTCGCCTGAGTCACGCACCGAAAACACGATCTCTTCACCATTGGTCATCGCACTGATGCCGATATTGCCCTGGCGCGGAGTGAACTTGATGGCATTGCCGATCAGGTTCGACAGCACCTGGAACAGCCGCTCCGGGTCGCCGTTGATCTGCAGGCCAGGCTCTGCGTTGAACGACAGGTCGATGCCTTTTTCCATCGCCAACGGCGCGAGCAGGGAGTAGGCCTCTTCGAACATTTGGCTGACGTCCAGGGCCACGGGTTTGACCACGTAGCGCCCGGCCTCGATTTTCGAGGTGTCGAGCAAGTCTTCCAGCAAGACGTTCATGCGTCCGGCGGCCTGTTGCATGGTGTCGATGGCCGAGGAAATGCGTCGCGAGGTATGCGGGCCGTCGGAGCTGAAGGCCTTTTGCATCATGCCGCAGAGCATGGAGATCACCGTCATCGGGTTGCGCAGGTCGTGGGACACCACCGCCACCAGGTCATCGCGGGCGCGCACGGCCTGTTGCTCGCGCAGCACCTGGCGAGCCAGGTCGTTTTCCAGGGCCGAGCGGCGCAGGTCGTTGGCGGCGAACAGGTCGCCATGGCTCCACTTGGTGGAAATACCGGCCATCTCCACCTTCCAGATTTCAAACGAGGTACGCGGGCGAAGGCGCAGGCCGGCGTCGGAGTTTTCCAGGTCGAGCGGCTTTTTCGGGTCACCACTCCAGTTAATGTTTTCTTTCACTTCCGGGCGGAACCACAGCACGCCGTTATCCACAGGCTTTGGCAGGCTCATGGCCAGGACACCGCTGGCCACCTGTTGGAACTCGGCGCCTGGCGGGTAGATCGACACCAGGTTATGGCTGGAGAACACCGGCTCGCCGCTGTCCTGCAGCCACTTGTGCAAGGCCCGGATCTGCGCCGGTTCCGGGCAGTTGCCGTAGCGGTGCAATTGCTTGTCTTCGATGATCGCCACGCCGCCGGACAAGGTCAGGTCCATCAGCACCTGGCCGCGCTGGGCCAGGCCGTCGAACACGTTTTCTTCGGAGGCCTTCATGGCTTTATCCAGCAACGCCAGGGCCTCGACTTTTTCTTCCCGCTGACGGCTCAGGTCCAGGGCTTCCATGGCGCTGATCTGCAATGACAGCACCTGGCCGATGGTCTGGCAGGTGATGCGCAAATCATTGGGTACCAGCAGCGGCTCGCGGTTGCCGCAACTGATCAGGCCCCAGAGCTTGTCGCCCTTCATCAGCGAAATGCTCATGGACGACAGCACGCCCATGTTTTGCATGTACTGGCAGTGAATCGGCGACACGCTGCGCAGGGTGGCAAAGCTCAAATCCAGCGGTTCGCCGGTATCCGGGCGCAGCTTGGGCAGCAATGGCACCGGCTCGTAGGCCGCATTCGGGATGATGCGCAACCAGTTGGTGCGATACAGCTCGCGGGCCTGTTCCGGGATATCGGACGCGGGGAAGAACAGCCCGTTGAACAGCTCCATGGACGGTGCCGACGCTTCCGCGATCACCTGGCCATGGCCTTCTTCTTCGAAGCGGTAGATCAACACCCGGTCGTAACCGGTCATGGCCTGGATTTCAGTCACGCTGATTTCGTACAGCGCTTGCAGGGTTTTCGCTGATTGCAAACGTTGCAGCATCTTGCCCAAGTCACTGCTGCGGCCTTTCAGGGCCCGCGGCCGGAAGTCCTTGAGCCGCGGTTCGAATTCCAGCACCAGCACGTCCTGATGGCGGTGCAACAGGCCTTCGAACTCGGCGCCGTTGAGGGTGACGTGCAAAGGCGGCGCATCAAGGAAGCTGTTGTGTTCGGCCATGGCCTGCACGGCCTGGGCGTGCTCGGCACCGAGCAGCGTGTGCAGTGGCTGGCCCAGCAACGACTCGGGGGCGCGGTTGAACAGGCTGGCGACGTTAGTGCTGACTTGAATGATGTTCAGGTCGGGCTCCGACAACGTCAGCAGCACACCGTGGGGTTGGATCGCCCCTGGAAAGCGGATGGGCTCGTCGGCACAGTTGGCAAGCAGCTCTTCAAAGTCTTCGGGTTTCATAGCAGTACCTCCTGGCTGTCGAGCCATTGCTCAAAGCAGCTGAATGTCGAGCGGGCCGCGTGCACCGCGCGCTGTTTGGCTGGCGTGTCCAGCGGCAGGCGGCCCAGGTAGTCGAGAAAATCTTTCCAGAGCCGACCGGTTTCGGCACCGTACACATCGAGGAACGCCCCTCCGTTGTCGGCGTCCAGCGCCAGGCGTCGAGCCATTTCCCGACGCAGTACCTGGCCGCCCAGGGTTGCGCCTTCAAGCACATACAAGGCGCCGAGGCAGGCGGCGGGGGTGTCGAAAGCGGGCAATTGCCCACAGTGCGGCAAGGCGTTGATCGCGCAGGCGTCCAGGCCAAGGGCGTGAAGATCGTCGATCAGCGTCGGCGTTTTCATACGCAACGCAGGGTCGAAGCCTTCAGGGATAAACTCACAGCTGTACAGCGCTGCTTCAATCGGCCGGTAAAACCCGTAATACGCCTGGATCAGGCGCCGATACCAGTCGGCATCCAGCTCCTCGGAAAAAAACGGCAGGCGTTCTTCCAAGGCTAGGTGCAATAGGCCGGTGCCTGCGCGCAACGCGTCCAGCAATGAGGGCGCACCACCATCATGGGCCTGTGAATGCATGCAATGAGCTCGAACTGTGGGCCTTCCGGCCATGAATGACGCGTTGTAAAAGGCGACAATTCTACACAACAGGTGAGCATCAGCTGAATGCACAAGACGAAAAGGCTGACCAGCGGATCAGAAAAGTCGCTCCCTGCTGATGCAAGTGACCACAAGGCAGGCTGTGAAGTTCGGCAAAAGTGATATCGCGAAGCTATCAATGCATGGATGAGCCCTGCTGAGTCAGCGCCGTTTGCACACACTCAAGCAAATGTTCGGTGCTCCACGGCTTGGGCAGAAACCGCACGGAGCCGCCCAATTGCTGTGCAAGTTTGGCATTGCCGGAGGTGAGCAGTACCGGCACCGACGGCCAGCGATGAGCCACTACCCGGCTCAAGTCATAGCCGTTGAGCAACCCCGGCATCTGCACATCGCTGACAATCAAGTCCACCGGATCATCGCCGCGTTCCAGGTAAATCATTCCTTCATCGGCTGAAGGAAAAGACGTCACAACCGCGCCGAAATCCTCCAGTACATCCACCATCAACGACCGAATGATCTCGTCGTCTTCCAATACCAAAATCGATGGCTGAGCCATGATCCTTACTCCACCATCAGGGTTCAGTAAGGTGGAGTGGAACGGGGCCGGTTAGGTTCGATTGGATGCGTATGGGGCGATGGGTGGTCAGTTTCGAGGGTCTAGGTTGCGCATTTGCGCGGAGGTACGGCAGGATACCGGCGCTCTGCAATCAGGATCGGCCCGAATCCCGTGGGCCCTCGTACAAGGTCGTCAACCGTGAACGCTTCCGCAGCCCCCTTGATCGACCCGGACCTGGGCAATCGCATGATCAAAGTCGATCACGCCGGCGAGCATGGCGCGATCTGTATCTACAGCGGCCAGCTGTTTATGGCGCGATTGTTTGTACCCGGCATGGTGGGTGAACTCGAGGAATTCCTGTCCCACGAACGTCGCCATCGCGCGGTGTTCCAGGCCGAGTTGCAACGACGGGGTTACCGACGCTGCCGCAGCTACTGGCTGTGCGGCCTTGGCGGGCTGGTGCTGGGCCTGCTCACCGGGGTGTGCGGGCGCAAGGCTATTGTTGCCACCACCGTCGCGGTGGAAAGCGTGGTGCTCAAGCACCTGGCTCATCAGCTTCATGCGTTACGCGAAATCGACCCACTGGCCGTGGCGGCCATTGCTTCCATCGTTGAAGAAGAGCAACACCACCACGACCACTCGGCTGCGCAGATCGATGTGCAGGATCCCTGGTTTCGTGCGCTGACGCCGGTGGTTACGGCGTGGACCGAAGCGGTGATCTGGATGGGCATGCGCTCCTGACAAACAGGCATAATCGCCGCCAACACCGATGTGGAGTCACCCATGAAGTACGTCCTGCTGACCCTCGCGCTGATCCTCAACACCGGCGCCGCCAATGCCGCCGGCGATGCCGAGGCCGGCGGCAAACTCTTCACCAAGACCTGCGGCGGCTGCCACAGCGTCGGCGAAGGCGCTCGCGGTGGCTTTGGCCCGGAGCTCAACGGCATCATCGGCCGACCTGCCGGTACCACCACCGACTATCAATATTCGGACGCGATGAAAAACTCCGGTGTGGTCTGGACCCGCGACAAGCTCGCGGCCTACATCGAAGCGCCCAAAAAGGTGGTGAGTGGTACGCGCATGATTTTCTGGGGCATCAGCGACCCGGAAAAAATCGACAATATCCTGGCGTACCTTGAGACGTTCCAGCCCAAGTAATCACTCACGCACATTCCTGAACAGCATCAACCGCGCACTTTCGTGCAGCCCACGGGTCAGTGCCTGCAGGCGCTGGAATTCCTCGGGGTGCTGCGCGGCCACATCGTCACGCGGGGTGAGTGATGCCAGGTCATGCAAGGTGGGTGAGCTGCCGTCGTGCTGCATCTGCAGCAAAAAGTGCCGGGTCACGCCGCCGATGATCGGGAAGGTGCCTTCGCGCAATACCAGCGGCACCACGCGCTCGCCCTCGGGCGCCGGTTGCTGGATGTCCCGGCCCATCGCACCGTTGCGGAACGGTACGCCTGCCATGCCGGCCACGGTGGGCAGCAGGTCGGCCAGCCCCACCGCTTCTTCGATCACACGCGGTGCAAGGCCGGGAGCGTGGATCAGCAGCGGCACGTTGTTACTTTCCAGGCCCAGCTGCTCGAAGGCCGGCGCCATGTGCGGGATCTGGCTGATGCGGGTGTTGTGGTCGCCGAAGAACACAAAGATGCTGTTGTCGTAGTAGCCACCGGCCTTGGCGATGTCCATCAGCCGGCCGATGTTGTAGTCCAGCAGACGCACGGCGTTGTACTGCTCGACACTGCGGGACCCCGCGGCCTGGGCCTGTTCCAGCGTCACGTGGCTGAGCTGGAAGCCATCGTTGTGTTTGGGGATGGTGAAGGGGCGATGGTTGCCGGAGGTTTGCAGGTAGGCAAAGAACGGTTGGTCCTTGGGAAGCGTGCTCAGCAGATCGTCAGCTTCCTTGAACAGGTCCAGGTCGGAAATCCCCCACACGTCTACCCGTGGCGACTGCCAGTCGCTCTCCTCGAACAGTTGCACATCATCGATGCTCTGGCGGATCAGTGCATTGATATTCGCCCAGCCGGCGTTGCCGCCGATCATGTAGAACTTCTGGTAGCCCTCGAATGCATTGATCAATGTGTGTTGCCGGGTGATCAGCGGGTTGCGCGTGGCGGTCTCCTGGCGGGTGACGTCGGGCACGCCGGTGATGCTGGCCCACACGGTTTTCGCGGTGCCGGTCACAGGCACGTAGAAGTGTTTGAAGAACCAGCTTTGCGTCGCCAGTTTGTCCAGGTTCGGCGTGGGGTTGAGCGGGTTGCCATAGGCGCCCACGGCGCTGGTGCCGAGGGATTCGAGCATCACGAAAATCACGTTGGGCGGGCGCTCGCCGGCCAGTCGATAGGGCTGCACGCCTTGTTCGCGGATGAAGTCCAGGGACTGGGCATCGGGCTGGGTCACGCCCAGGTATTGGGCAACTTGCGGGTAATACTGGCGGACCTGGGCCTCATCGAACTGCGATTGGCCGACCTTGAGCGTGTCATACAAAAACAGCACCGGGTTCAGGCCCACGGCGGCCAGTTGGCTGTTGCCGGCGAAGAAGGCATCGCTCCAGCGCAGGGGCACCGGGTTTTCCAGGTTGAGATGGGCGACACGGCCGAGCAGGGCCAGCAGCACCGCGACGACGCCCATCACACTCACCACTGCCAGTGCCGGTTTGCCGATAAGGGCGGGCGCTCGATCCAGGGTCAACCGCTCCAGGCAGACCAACGCCCAGACCCAAAGCGCCACCGCCGCGAGCCAGCAGGCGGTTATCCACAGTACCGGGTAGGTTTCCCACACCATCTGCTGGGAAATCTGCGCATCCTGCAGGTAGCGCAGCACCGTCGCATTGATACGCACGCCGAGGTAGGCGTAGTGGCCGAAGTCGATGATGTACACCAGCCCCACCACGGCCAGTGCGATGACCAGGTAAGCGCGCGCCAGCCAGCGCAGGGCCGGCAGGGTGGTGAGGTTCCAGCGCGGCAGCCACGCCAGCACGGCCAGCGGCAGCAGGATCAACACCGCCAGGCGCAGGTCGAAACGCAGGCCGATTCCCAGGGTTTCCAGCAGCGCCGGGGTGTTCAAGTCCAGGCCGGAAAAACCCAGCACAAACACCAGCCGCAACGCAGCCAGCAACACAAATACCAACCCGATCGCGCCCAGGCCGTAGCGCAGGCGGCGTGATTGCAACGCACTCATCATTGACCCCGGTGCCATTTCAAAAGAGGGCGCCAGGCGGCGCTGATCAGCAGCCCCGCGCCGGCGATCAGGCAGTAACCGGTCAGCAACGGATCGACCAGATAATCCCAATAGTTTTCCGACGCCTTGAGCCGTAGCGCAAAGGCCAACGTGCCCACCGCCAGCATCCACGCCGCCAGCGTATTACGCAGCCACAGCATCAACAGTGCGGCTGCCGCCACCAGGACGATCATCGGCCGCGGGTTGAAGCCCCAGCGGTACGGGTCGAAGTAGGTCAGGCCCAACGTGGCCGGGTACAGCACCAGGCTCAGCAGGCCAAACAGCAGCAACGTCTGCACTTGATGCCGACGAGCGAGCGGTTGCACTAAGCCCAGGCGGCTGAGCACGACCCACGCCAACAGCACCAATGTGCTGATCGCCAGGTCATCGGTAAAACTGCGCACATACGCCGCCAGCGGCAGCGCGTTGACCGGGATAAAACTGACCGCCACCAGCACCGGCAGCAGCCATGGCCGCCAGGGAGCGGTAAACCTGAGCGCGCTCAACAGCACAAACCCCAGCAGCACAAAACTCAAATGGGCCTGCCACACAGAAACCATCACAGACGCTCCGCCAGCCAGGCTTCGTTGAAGCTGACATGTTTGATAAAGGTGTTATTCCACGAGTACACCACGTGGTACATGCCGTCCGGGCTGCGGCTGAAGTACGGGTACTCGTATTCGAAATCGCAGCCTTGGGGTTTGCACACGCGGTAGTCGAGGTTGCTGAGAAAGCGCTGTTCCAGCGGCAGGCGTTTGGCGCCGCTGGAGGCGCGGAAGCCTTCGCCGATGATTGCTTTATAGGCCTCGGGGGAGAACGGTTGGCCGAGCGGGTCGGGTGACTCATCCAGTTGCACCACGGTGCGCCATTGGCTGAGCTGGGCGTCGGTGCCGTAGAGACTGAGCTTGAAGCGGCCGTCCTGCAGGTCGTTGAGGGCCACGAGCAGCCCGTCATCCTCGGTACCCACCGCCGCCAACGATGAATTGGGATTTGCCGGTTCCAGTGGGTACGGCTCGCTCCAGGTTTGCCCCGCATCTTCGGTGCGGCTGGCCAGGACGCGGTGGTGGGTGTCGCCGGCGTAGCGCAACATCGCCACGGCACGCTTGCCATCCAGCGGCACGATAGTGGGCTGCAGGGAATTCTTGCCGCGGCTGATGCGGAATTTGTCGATCACCGCGCCGTCGGCACTCAAGTACAGGTACTCGGCAAACTTGCCCATGAACTCGTGGTACACCGGCAGGCCGATGGAGCCGTCGGCGTGGAACACCGGCGCGGCGCGTACCAGGGTACTGATGTTGAAAAACGGTGAGGTCACCAACTGTCGGGGCGCGGACCAGTTGGCGCCGAGGTCGTCGGACACCATCATGTTGATCGCACTGGTGGCCCAGCCGCCGACCGACACCGACACATAAAACATCCACAGGCGTTTATCCGGCCCCAGGGCGATGACCGGGTTGCCGAGCTTGCGGATATAACGCTGGGTGCCGGCGCGGGTGCTTTCCCGCGTGGCCAGCACCTGCTCGGCACCCCATTCGCCGCTGCGCGCATCGAAGCGTGCGGTGCGCACCTGTACATCGGCGGCGCCTTCACGGGAACCGGCAAACCACACGGCTATCAAGTCGCCACCGGGCAGGGCGGTGACCGAGGACGCGTGGACAAAGTCAGTGAGCTGCGAGGACACAAAACGGCTGGTGTATTGCGGCGGCGCCGCCACCTTCGAGGTGTTTGGCGTCACTTGGGCAAAGGGGGCCAGCACATGGGGCGGATGGCTTAGCCACGCGGCCACGAAGACGGCGAGCAGGCTGCAGATCAGTAAGGCGGAGCGCATAGAGGACCTGTCGAGAAAAGGATTACTGCGCACGCTCATCCGGCAGGCGCTTCCTGCGACCGGTGAGCATGGATAACGGCAGGTTGTCCCGCACCTGGATACTTTCAAACACCGCGGCCAGCACATGGATGCACACCAGGCCCAACAGCACATTGGCGGCGGTCTCATGGATTTGCAGGGGCCAATCGGCGCCCCACAGGGCATCCACTTCCTGCATCAAAAAGCCGCTGATGCCGACGACCAGCAACGCGAGCAACATCAACAGCATCACCAGCGCACCGATGGGCGAATGGCCCAGGCGGTGTTGCGGGCGGCGGTTGAGCAGCGAGCGCAGATGGGTGTTCAAGCGTTTCGGGGTCGGCCAGAAGTCCGCCCAGCGTGCACTGCGCGGCCCGATGAACCCCCACACCGTTCGTACCAGCAGCCAGGCCATGGCGTAGTAGCCCAGCCAGACATGCCAGTCGTCGCCCGCTTCGTTAAAGAAGTAATTGGCGACGAATACCCCGGCGATCGACAGATGAAACAGCCTCACCAGTGGGTCCCACAGGCGCAGGGATTCGCCTGGCATCAGCCTTTGATCTCAGTCTTCACGGCCTTGCCGGTGACCGGGTCGTGGTAGATCTCCACCTTGCGCTTGTCCTTGTCGAAGCCGTAGATCTCGTAGCAGTTGCCATCGGTGACCTTGAACTTGCTGATCTCGTAGCCTTCGGCCTTGAGCTTGTCCTGGAAGGCTTTTTCGTCTTGCCATTGCGAGCGTTCGGCGGTGGTGCATTGCGGACCGGCAACGGCCAGGGGGCTGGCGATAATCAGGGACAGCAGGAGAATTTTGCGCATGGAAAAGCTCTCAGCAGATGTGGGAGATTTAACAGTGCAAAACCAACCTTAGGGCAACCTTAGTTGGCAACGCGCCGTAACATCTTTGCCGGAATAGCCCCGCCCAGAACCCGGCATGATGCCGCCGATTCCTACAGAGACTTTGCTATGCGCCTACTCCTTGTCGAAGATGATCGTGCCCTTGGCCAAGGGATTCGCGTGGCATTGGGCGTTGAGGGCTACACCCTGGATTGGTTGCAGGATGGCGTTGCGGCCCTGCATGCCCTGCGCACGGAAAGCTTCGATCTGTTGCTGCTCGACTTAGGTCTACCGCGCCTTGATGGCCTGGACCTGCTGCAGCAACTGCGTGCCGAGCAGCACGACCTGCCGGTGCTGATCCTCACCGCCCGCGACGGCACCGCCGAGCGCATCGCCGGTCTGGATGCCGGTGCCGATGATTACCTGGTCAAGCCGTTCGATGTGGAAGAACTCAAGGCCCGCGTGCGTGCCCTGCTGCGCCGCAGCCAGGGGCGCGCGCAACCGATGCTGGAACATGCCGGCGTCAGCCTCGACCCGGCCACCCAGCAGGTGCGGTACCTGGACGCGGACATCATCGTGACGCCGATGGAGTACCAACTGCTGCACCAACTGATGGTGCGCCCCGGCAAAGTGGTGACCCGCGAGCGCCTGTCCCGCGCGTTGTATGGCTGGCAGGACCGGGTCGAGAGCAACACCTTGGAAGTGTTGATCCACAACCTGCGTAAAAAGTTATCCACCGAGCTGATCCGCACCGTGCGCGGCGTTGGCTATGTACTGGCGCTCAAACCATGACCTCCGTGCGTGCTCGTATCCTCATCCCTGTCCTGGTGCTGATCCTGTTGGGCGACGCCCTGATCAGCTGGCTGGTGCTGCGCGACAGCCACCACGAAATCGAAGAAGTCTACGACGCCCAACTCGCCCAAAGCGCGCGCCTGTTGCAAGGCGTGCTACGCCAACGCGACCCCGGCGAGGCTGATTGGGACCGCCTGTACCAGGCCTTCGACCAGGCCATGAGCCGTGTCGGCGAAGACGGCGTCGCTCACCCTTATGAAACCCGGTTGACCTTCCAGGTGTGGCGCAGCGACGGCCAATTACTCGTACGCTCCGCCGAAGCGCCGGTGTTGGTCGCACCGCCGGCTACCCTCGGGTCCCACGACATCATGGACAACGGCAACGACTGGTGCGCCTTTCTCCTCGCCGATCCGCAACAGGGCCTGCTGATCTGGGTGGGCGAGCGCGACGACATTCGTCAGGACGTGATCCAGCGCATCATGCGCCACACCCTCTGGCCCACCTTGATCGGCGTGCCGCTGCTCACGGTGTTGATCTGGCTGGTGATCGGCTGGGGCCTCAAGCCCTTGCGCGCCATGGCCCGCAAGATTCGCGGGCGAACCGCCGAGACCCTGCAACCGCTGCACCTCAAGCCGCTGCCTACCGACCTGGAGCCGATGCAAACCGCGCTCAACCGGCTGTTGGTCCAGGTGGATGATCTATTGGAACGCGAACGCCGTTTTATCGCCGACGCCGCCCACGAACTGCGCACACCCCTGGCGATCCTGCGCATCCATGCGCAAAACGCCCAAAGCGCCGGCACCGAGGCCCAGCGGCGAGAAGCGTTGGACTTCCTGGTCAACGGCGTCGATCGCGCCACCCGTATTGGCAGCCAACTGCTGACCATGGCGCGTATCGAACCGCAGTTGAACAATCCCAAGCGCAGCCGCGTACAACTCACCGAGCTGGTGCGCGAAGAACTCGCCGAACTGACACCGCTGGCCATGGAGAAAGGCGTGGAGTTGGTGCTGGAAGGGGATGAAGACTGCTGGATCGAAACCGAACCGGTGGCACTGGCCATCGCCCTGCAAAACCTGGTGACCAACGCCCTCAACTTCTCCCCGCCGGGCAGCGAAGTGAAAGTGGTGATTGGCGCCCATTGCCTGAGCGTGGAGGACCAGGGGCCGGGCATTGATGAGGCGGAAATGGGGCGTTTGTTCGAGCGGTTCTACAGCCGTGGCAATGCCAATGGCGCTGGGCTGGGGCTGGCGATTGTGGAGATGATCGTGGGCAAGATCGGCAGCCGGTTGGCGTTGCATAACCGGGAGCAGGGCGGGTTGTGTGCGCGGTTGGTGTTTAACGAGACCTGAGGCGATCATGGCGGAACATTCTGTTTAATCGCAGGTCCAGTCATCATCGTTCACCTTGATAAGATAAGGACATCCTCCCGTGAAGCGAATCGCACTGCTCTCCCTGGCCCTGGCGCTATGTGCCTGCCAATCCAACCAACGCGACTCATCGCCCAGCCTGTTCAAGGACGGCATCCAGCTGCGCCAGAAAGCCGTGGCCGTCGATGCTGAGCATGCCAAAGTCATCATGAAAGCCTACGGCGGCACCGCTCCCGTCGAGTTCTCGATACGCCGCGAAGGCGACCCCGATGAACGCATGGAAACCCTGGGCACGGTGATGGATACAGGTGAAGGCCGCGTCTTCAACTGGATTGCAAAGCTCAACCAGACGGTGGCCAGCGCTGGGTTCAAGCGCTTCCCGCAGTTGGAGATCCAGGCAGAACCTGGCAAGAAGCTGATCGTTGCCAGTTCGTCCACCGACTCACGCCCTGGCATCTACGCCATTTGCGGGCCTCTGTTAAGTAGCTTCCAGCCTGAAAAGGGCAAGGTGTATCTGGTGGAGTTCCAGTTCAAACCTTCGGCGTGTGCGCAGCAGGTGTTTGATATTACGGATCCGGGGAAACGGGTTCTGATTGGGGGGGAGGGGAGTGAGGCGAAAGAGGGTTAGGTGGACGGCCGAACAAATGCGGATGATGCGCTTGGAAGGACCTGAAGGTTTGATACTTCCAGCGCTCTCCGCCAGGGTCTTCATCGGTTGTGCTGACTTCGCCGAAGTACCAATGCTCTGATTCGAAAACGTTTCCTTTTTCGTCCTCGTGGATGAAGTGAAAGCCAACTTCGTGGAGGCCTGCCTGAACGACAGTCTGCGCATGAAGATGAATTCTCTAAGTCTGTGTTATTCGTTTGCACCTTCGTAATCAAACGCGATGAAGTAGTCGCTTTCTGAGAGAGCAATTTCATGAGAGAAGTGTGTCTGTATCAGTGATAGCCATTCACGCCGCAGTTCAAACATACCGTTATTGACGTCCTCGTCTATCGACCCATCACTTGCAAGATAAACTTCCAACTCTCCATGTTGGGAATCCCATTCATAAACTTTCCTGCCTTTTTCCTCAATCCAACGCTCTCTCAGCCCGGCACCGCCCTGTCTGGGAGCCATGGGTTTTGCTTTTATCAGGTTTCCAAAGCCAGTTATTTGTTCAGTATTTGGAGCCTTGTGGTACTTGTGATCCCCCGCCTTGACACTAACCACCACATACAGCGGTCGAATCCCCGACTCCACCGGGAACACCAGAATAAAATCCCGATACGACGGCGGATAAATCGGGTTCACCAGAATCTGCGCCGCTTTATCCGTCGGCGGGTAAATCCAGATCACCGGTGCTTGTGGCGCAGCCTCCAGGGTCGGAATACCCAGCGTGCCACTTGGATCAACGGCGGGTGTCCAGATCAGCTCGACACCCTCACCCAAATCCGCCACAAACTGATCGCCACGGCTTTGGAACTGCACCACATCAATCATTTGCCAATCAGGATTATTGCCGGTGTAAACCCATACCCCTTGAGCGTGCCGTCCTCGCGTTGCTCGATATGCAAGCGCATCTGCGAACGCGGGGATGGCTCGTAAAAATCAACAGATGGCGAATACGGCGCCCGCGACGGCTGTGGGGTCAGGATTCGCTGTTTGAGTAACTCTTCTTCGGTGGGGGGATAAAAGCGTTCTGACATGGATGGCTCACTTCCTTGTGCTAGGGAGTGAGGCTACGAGGGGGACGGGGGGGCAGGTAAGGCACGCGGCGATCTGCTCGCCGCGTGTTTCAACGTTACATCGGCGCGAAATCGAACGACCACAGGCCGCTGGCACGGCTTACCGTCACGTTCACCTCAGTGGCGGTGATGGGCGCGATGAACTGGGTCATGTCCGAGAAGTTCTGCACGATATAGGTTTGCCCGACCATCGGAGGCGTTGCCACCATGAAGTAAAAATTGGGCTCGTATTCAAAGCTTACGGTCATGCTCGAGTCCACTTTCGGCATGGTCACTACAGGCCGACCGTTGACGTACCAGTTGCTGTCGAACTGCAGGTACGGGTTGGTTTTGTTGATGATGCCGCACTGCTGCGGTGTGAGTTTCTCCTTGGCCAGTGAAAGCGCCGCCGGCTCAAGGTACGGTGACAATCCGTTAGGGCTGACCGCCTGAAGCAAGGTGCCAGGGTTAAGCGTGCGACGGCCCGAGATGATGGTATTGCTGTCTTTTTCACCAAGGGTGGTGACATCGGTTTCGATGATGGCCTCGTAGTCGAACGACTCAGTGGCACCGGCAGAGCCGGTCAGGATCTGCCAGGCGTGAATCCGATAATCGCGCTGAGGCTGTTGGGGTTTGAGAAATACCAGAACGGTCTTGCCTTCCATATCATCGACAGCGAAGTTCACATTGAATGTGGTCATTGTCCTTCTCCTTGTTCCCTGTTCAAGCCGGAGCAACATGCCTTGGCTTATCCCTCCTGACGTACCGCGTCACCGCTTGTGAAGATCTGTTTCAACTTCTTCCTCGCTGTGCAAGAAAGCCGTGCAGACGCGGTCATGTACGCTTCACAACTGGTAGTCGCGTTGCGTCCTGACGAAGGGGCATTCCGTCCCGATTGTCAGAAAGGAGTCTTGTCATGCACGCACTTACCGTCGTTGCCATGGGTGTGGCCAGCGCACTACTGAGCCTGTCGGCTGCTGCGCAGATGGACTGCGCTGCGGCTTCAGCCGCGGTGATCCCGCTACCGGTGCAGGTCAGCAACGTGGCTATCCCTAACAGCCGGAGCAACCCGCAGATAAACCAACGGCATATCTTCTGTGGCGAGATCAACGCCGCTGGCAATGCGGTGGGGTTTCACTCTCGGCCCGGTAACCATGATCCGCTGGTGGGGCCGCTGGCGCTTGACCCGGTTGCCGCGCGTACCATCGGTCCTCGTACATACATGGTGCCTTACGGGCTTAATCAACCTAACGATTACCGCTATGCAAACGCCAACGTAGAAGTGTTTAACGTGGCGACGGGGACGTGGGTGGCCAAGGCAGGGCCTTCCACGTTCTTCCCCGACAGTTGCACGCAACAGCAGGTTGTCGCGTCGATTCGCTATGCCTTCATGCACTTGAGCTCTGGCCTGGTGATGGGTGGGGGAAACAGCCAGATTTTCTTCGGGCCTTCCGCGCCGACGGTGATCGCTGTCGTTCCCAATCCTTATTGTGTTGATGAGCAAGGGCTGGCATTTACGGTTGGCGGCTATCTCAACGGTATTCCCCCTGCGCCTGGTGCTGCCTTGGTTTGGTGGGTGAGTTCAGCCTTCCCGATCGCGGCTTTCTGAGTATGGAAAAGCCTGCCCCAATGATTTGGGGCAGGCTTGTTCTTGCGGGGCTTGCCAATGAATCAAGTGCCGCAAATCGGACCGAGTAAACCCCGTAATTGCTGCCGTGCCAGTTGCACACGCTTTCGGGCGTTGGACTCACTGATCAGCAACGTGCCTGCCATACCTTCGTATTCCAGGCCATCGATGCAACGCAGCGCCAACGCCTGCGAAAGTGTCGCCGGCAACCGGCCGATGGCCAGGTTAAGGGCCTGCAAGGCTTCTTGTCCGCACGCATTGCGTTCCGGGTCATCATGCGGAGGTTGCCAGGTGACGCTTTCATACAGATCGTGATCAAGCCATTCAAGGCTGCAGGTGACCGGCGTTTTGCGCAGGCGGTCGATACAAAAGTTGTGCGCCACCCGCTTGAGCCAGGCGGGCACATTCTCCACGCTATTCAAGCGTTCGGGGGCCTTGCTCAACAGGTTGAACAAATGCAGGCGCACCTCGCTCAAGGCGTCCTCTGCATCCTGGGGGCGGCGCAGCAACCGTCGACAGCGCTGACGAATGATTGCGTCGTGATGGATCAAGAACAGCCAAATTTCATTCGGCGCACAGCCGTGCTCGACACCGTGCGGCTTCGCATCCCTGTCACTCGCCATAATCATTCCCTGATCAACTGCGGCGCCAGGCCCGACAGGCTTTTTTTGCAAAGCGTGTGGGGTACTGGCCGGAGCAAGCAGGACGGAATAACGACAGGGTTTGTGAACGTGGGCTAGTGAAATAAGGGGCGACGGTGTAGGAAATGCAGATTGGGGGGCGGTAGCCTCATGCTTCTGAGTTCTGGCTTGGTGAATGTGGGTAGCGTCAGCTGTTGACTGGGGGCTCCACTTATTTGATGAGGTTGCGTGTCGTCAGCCTCGGTTTACTTTTAGGTGATCGGGCTCGGTTCAACAGCGTGGGTGACGATCAATAGGCGTCATCGGTGATGTTCTGAAGCATGCCTGCTGATCAGCTCAGCAAGTGCTTGGAGATCAAGCGCGAGATTTCAACAATCGAGGTCTTGCCGGTGAATTCAAATTTCACTTTCCCCAACGACGAAAAGTAAATCTCCAGTTCCGAATCCAGGTCAAACGTCCCGGACGTTTCCACCGAGTACGCGACGATGTTTTTGTACGGCAGCGAGGTGAAGTCCTTCTTGCTGCCTGTTATGCCTTGTACGTTCACTGCGATGATGCGTTTGGTGGTGAAGACCACGCCGTCGCGCATGGCTTTGTAGGCGTCGATGACTTCTTCGCCGTCCAGCAGCAGGGCCGCGACGCGTTCGGCGTATTCGTTGTTTTGCTTGAGTTTGAAGAAGCCTTTGTTATTGAAGTCGATCATGTGAAGGTCCTTGTGGTGAGTCCGTTATTGAATGGCTTTAAGGTAGTCCTTCAGTGTCGCGAGCAGTGGCTTGAGTTCCTCCAGCGTGGAGGCTTGCTGTACGTCGGTAGACAACCGCTGCAGCTCACGTCCCAATACCGTATCGGCCCCACCCAAAGCGACCAGCGCCTGCGCCATACACTCGTCTATCTTCAGCAGAACTCCAGGCAGATCCCCCTGTCGCACCAGCAATCCGAACACCTCCCGCTCATACCGATCCATCACCAGGTCGTCCCTCAACACCGGGCTGCCGCCGTCCTCCTCATGCACGAGCTTGAGTGCAAAGAGCGCAACAGCTTCCAGCGTCAATTCCATGGTGTCGGTTCCTCTGGGGTTGGGGGAGGGCGATGATCCCTGTTCTGGGCGTGAAAACAAAGACCCGATGCGTACCGGGCTCTCCTGCGGTATTAAAGAGTCGCCTGACTTCACGGGGACACCGGAGTCATCCTTGGCAGTCGCATCCCCTATTGGCCAAGTACACCTTCTATCTATATAGACGCAACGACGCGCTTCTTTTAAAGGAGGGCGTCGTTGCGTCGCGGTGTGGGCTCTTTGCTAAGGAAAAGATTTTTCAGAGCGGGGGTTGACCATGTAATTCAATGCTGTATTATTCGCCTCCCGCTGACGAGAGATCGGAAGCGCAAGTGGTTGAAGTTGTTGAAGAAATCTTCGAAAGCTTCTGAAAATAATCACTTGACAGCAAATGAGGCTGCTGTAGAATGCGCGCCTCGGTTGA